>CACEWU010000009.1 GCA_902563335.1 uncultured Prochlorococcus sp.
GAAGGGATTGTTTTTTACCGCTGATTGCGGCTGGCCTCTTCTCGGGAAGGAGCGTTGCTTCGCCTGGCAGGGCTACTTCCAACTGTTGAACCATCGACAATCTCGACGGAACAGCTCAACGTTTTGTCCTTCAACTAATTTTCTAGATGAAACTTGGTGTTCATGGTGAACTTTTTGAGTATTCTTTTCTTAAGTTTTAATAAAAAGGTGTAATTGCGCACTCTGTAGGCTTGTTTGAGTTTGTTTCTTTTTTTTTGATTTTGTAGTTAGGGTTCTTTGAGCTTTAGGTTTGTTTGAGGCAGGGTTGGTTTTTTTTACGTGGATAGCAACGATTTAAACACTCGTACGCCTCTTTATGGAGAGCGAGCTATTTCTGAAGCAGAGTTGATTTGCTTTGGAAACCCCAATCTTCAAAGGGCGTATGAGATTTCTATAGAGTTGCCAGAGTTTACTTGTCTATGTCCTTTTTCGGGCTATCCAGATTTCGCAGTGCTACGTCTTAAATATCAACCAGGCCCAAGAGTTTTGGAATTAAAAGCGATTAAGTTGTATATAAATAGTTATCGCAATCAATATGTTTCACACGAGGAGGTCGCGAATAGGATTCTTGATGACTTAGTTAAAGCATGTGACCCTATTTGGATGAGTTTAGACGCTGACTTTAACCCTAGGGGAAATGTTCATATGGTTGTTAATGTCAGCTATGGGAATAAACAATCCTGTTGAATTATTGATCCATTGGATCAATTAGGCTTGGCAGTTCGATTGCAAAACCAGAAAGATTTCTATTGCACAATCCTCCCACATGTATGCTGTTTTGCTTTTGGTCTTGAACAGCCCATAGTTGCTTCGTTGCAATGACACTTAGTGCTCCACCTAATAATGTGATCGCAAAACTTGCATATACTAGTGGAACACCAGGGTCACGCTTTAGTAGAAGTCCGCTAGCTGGTAATACATCAATTACTCTAAGTGGAATTCCTTTTATCTCTTTTGATTTTCCCCCAGGCCGAAGATTTGCTAAGAGCTCTCCATTCTCATTGAAAACTTTAATTGGGCCTTCTTCACTTGCAAGGCTCATTAGGATTGGATCACTACCATCAGGTTTTGTAGGGATAACTAAACCCCAAATTTGTTCACCTAGTTCAGGAAAGTTAGTTAAAGGAAGTTGAAGTCTTTGATCTTCGCCTAACTGGAGCGTTATTGCAGCAAGAGACCAGTCGGCTTGATAAAGCGTCATTCCATTAAAACGAAAGGGATGATTAACACTGATTTTTTTAACTAGGATTTTGTCTTTTGCAGGGTCAACCAGTTCAATTGTTGATAGGAATTGTTCAGCTCTTCCAGAAGGGTCTCTTTGAATGTTGAATTTTTTTAAATATAGTGAGATGTTTATATTTTCTTTGTTGTTAAATAACTCGAATGAGCTATTAGGCGTTAAATATTGTTCTATGCGTTGTCCTTCTATTGCCCCCCAAACTGATCCAATCATTAATAAGACCAGTCCAATGTGAATAAGTGGTGGTCCAAATCTTCCTATGACACCTTTTCGAGCTGCAATCCTTCCAGTGTTTCGTTTGACTTGCCATCCATTGTGGCTAAGAGTTTTAGTTAGCTTGTCAAGGCTAAATGACGACTCTTCTAGTGAGATTGTCTCTGCTAGGGCAAGCTTTTTAAGTTGTTTAACTTCTTTGTAGTCCACCCAACGAATAGCTGCTCTTAGAGTTGGCCACTGTCGTCTCCAGCTACAGATCATTAGTGCGATTCCAAGCCATGCTAGTAGTGCTAGAAACCAAATACTTGTGTAAACGTGATCTAGCTGCATAGCAAGTATATTCTCTCCATTAAATATGCCTAGCCAGGGACGTTCTCCATAAAGCTGTAAGTAGTTTTCAGTTGGTTCTCCTTGAGGAATTGCTGTCCCAAGTGCACTTGCAATTGCAATAATCAATAGCAGTGAAATTGCTACTTTTAAGCTAGATATCCAAGTAATAACCTTGTAGAAAATTACCATTATTTATATCCATCGGGCTAACAGGGTTAATAGTCCAGTCGTGAGAAATATGCCCCCACTGAGTGTTGGTATCCATCGCCCGATTGGACGTAACGCTAGAAGGTTTGGAACTGATGCTGCCGCTGTACCTGCAATCAGTAAAGGTAATACTTGGCCTGCTCCAAAGCAGGCCAAAAGTAAAGCTCCTGTTAGAGGATTTCCGCTTTGTGCAATCCATCCCAGTAACACAGCTAATACAGGAGTAGTGCAAGGAGAGGATGCAAGACCAAATGCTAAACCTGCTGCAATGGGTGCTATGGGTCTAGGGACTTTCTTTTGCCAAATTTCTGGGTTGGGTCCATTTGGTAATGGGATTTTTAGAAGTCCAATGAGATTTAGTCCCATAAGAATCGCTAAAAGTGCAACTAACGTCGGCACAACAGAAGGCACTTGTCCATAAATATTGCCAAGTATTCCGCTCAGACTGCCAAGCATTACAAGGGACAAAACTATACCGCTGCAAAAAGCGATGCTTCTGTTTAAAGGGTTGGTTTGATTTTTAAAGCCTGCTAGATAGGCCAATGTGATCGGAAGTAGTGATAATGAGCATGGTCCCAGACTTGTAAGTAAGCCTCCACCGAAGACCAATGCAAGAGTTATTGGCCCAGGATTGCTTAGGCCATGCCGTAGTAGGTCTTCGCTACTTCGAGCTAGATCGGAAAGGGCCAGGTCCAGAGCAGGAATGGGCTGTGCCGGTCAAGCCGGATCAAATGTAATTATTAACCCTATCTACTTTCGGCTTCTATGGGGCGATGCCATACCTATTAATCCAGTGGATTCAAGAGAACAACGTATTAGAAGGCCCGAAATGAGAAGGCTTGAGAGTAGGGAGTTCCCTCCATAACTAACCATTGGCAGGGGTAAACCTGTAGTTGGCATGACTCCTGCAGCCACCGCAATGTTCATGATTGATTGACCAACAAGAATTGTGCTGCACCCGATAGCAATTAGTTTTGATTGATTGCCTCTTGATTGCAATGCAACTCTTAGACCAAGGAATGCAATGAGCATTAGAAAAACCAGCAGCATTACAGAGCCAACAAAGCCAAATTCCTCAGCAAATACTGCATAAATAAAATCTGTGCTTTGTATAGGTAAATATTGAAGCTTTTGAGTTGATAGTCCAAATCCTTCTCCTAGCCAGCCCCCTGAGCCAATAGCCAGAAGGCTTTGCACTAATTGATAGCCACTACCCTGAGGGTCTTGCCAGGGATCTAGGAAAGATATTATGCGAAATCTTTGATATTCATTGATCAGGATGCTTGTGGCTCCTATGAGCCCTCCAGCAATAGCAGTAGCCAAAAGACTTTGAAATTTAACCCCTGCTGCAAGAGCAATTAGCCAAATGAGAATCCCAATAAGTCCAGCTGTACTTAAGTTGGGTTGTTTAAGTATGAGCAACAACAATGTTCCAAAAATGCTTAGCCAAAAAATCTTTTGGTCTTTTGTGATTCTTTCCCAATGAGCAAAAAGATTTGCAGATTGCAAAATCACGAATGGCTTGATTAATTCTGAGGGTTGGATCTGTAAGGCTCCGAGTATGAGCCAGCGACTTGCTCCATTAACGGTTGTTCCTGCTATTAGTGTTATTCCAACAAGCATGCAGCCTAGAAAGAACAAAGGAGCAGCTAATTTTGACCAGCTTCTGATTCTGGTTGAAATTGCTATATACAAGAGACTCCAGCTTGCTAGAAGCCAAAGAAGTTGACGCTTGATGTAAAAAGCTCCATCTCCCATCTCTCGACTGGCCACCCACCAGCTAGCTGAACCAAGGATTAACAGTCCTGCAACACTCCAAAACCCTATTAAAGCCACAAGTAGGCGAGCTTCTGCTGGCCAAAGTTCCCATGGAAGAGGAAGAAGTCTTTGCCAGAAATTACTCCCTTTATGTTTTTGAGCAGGCTTTGCAAATGACGCTTTTTGTCTTGAATGGCGGCTTTTCGGCTTTGCTACGGAGGTACTACGCAAAGGTTGGCAGGGGGCAAAGTGTCCCTATTGAGCCGTCTACAAGACAAGTTGCCAAGTCTTATTTGCAGTAAAAAAGTCCAAAACAATATTTTTTTTAAGAAAAGCTCGAATAGTGTTGTGGGATGTAGAAGAATTTTCATCCTTATTTAATTTGAATGGATGAGTTCTTGGTTAATGATTATCTGCATTTATATTACCGTTTGGTGTTGTTAGAATTAGTTGTATCTATATTTATTTAGTTAGATAAATTTTTTGTGTTATTATTTTTTTAATGATGTCAATCTTACCTGATTCAAATAAGCTCGTAACAGCTCTTGTTAGTGACTTTTATAATCGTTTCCCTTATCCCCCAGATCAGCTGAAGGAGGGGCCCCCTCCTGGCTCTAACTGGAGGTGGTCGGTTGATGCAGTATATGCAGCTTGTACAGGATCTATTGCTCCAGTAGTTGATCCAATGGAACCAATAAGAATCCTTGATGCTGGTTGCGGTACTGGGGTAAGCACAGATTATTTGGCCCATCTAAATCCAGGTGTAGAGATTCTTGCAGTAGATATCTCGTCAGGGGCACTTGAAGTAGCACAGGAGAGAGTGCGTATGTCTGGAGGCGATGAATTGGCAAATATTACTTTTAAGAATCAGAGCCTTTTAGAAATTCAGAATGAAGGTACCTTTAACTATATAAACTCTGTAGGAGTTTTACATCATTTAAATGACCCGTTAGAGGGTATCAAATCTTTGGAATCTCTTCTTCGATATGGTGGCATTTTGCATTTATTTTTGTATTCAGAAGGAGGACGCTGGGCCATACAACGTGTTAAGAAAGCGCTTAGTCTTTTAGGAATAGACAGTGAAGAAGATAATATCAAATTGGCTCGTAGATTGTTATCTGAGCTTCCTCTTGATAATGATATAAGGATGAATTATGAAAAACATTGGGAGCTTGAATGTAGTTCAGATGTTGGTTTTGCAGATACATATTTTCATCCACATGAAGCTAATTATAGCTTTAAAAAACTTATGAATTTGATAGATTCGACAAGTCTTGAATTTATTGACTTTTCCAACCCTAGAATATGGGATTTGGAGAGATTTTTAAAAGGGGATATATTATTGAAGGCAAAATCAATGAATAGAATCAAGCAATATGAGTTAGTGGAAACTTTAGACCCTAATATTAATCATTTTGAGTTCTTTCTTTCCAAAGGTAATCTTCAAAGATATGAATGGAAGGAGGACGAACATTTGCTTTCAGCTAAAGCTAAAATCAACCCTTGTATCTTAGGGTGGCCTGGTCATAGTTTGTATGATTCGGATCTGAACCAAATTGAAATATCTGCTGATTGTTTAGAACTTTTGAATACTCTAGAAAAAAAAACCGGAACACCTCTTGGTTTATTGCCTATTAGTTTAGAAAAGGATCAGATCACTTCTCTTGCAAGGGATTTGCATGCTAAGCAGGTTCTTCTGCTCTATCCATAGCAGAATCAACTGCATGATAGATTCCGCGGGCCTTTATAAGAGAGCTTCGGAGCCCTTGCTGGCATCCTCGCCGCTCCAGTCTGATCCTGCCCCTCCCGAGGGAGGTGAGGTTTTACTGGAAACCTCGAGTGATCTTGGTACAAGTTCCGACCAACTTGTGAATTTTGAGTCGTCTTTAGAAGCCTCTAATAAGGCTGAGACTGACGAATATGCAAGGCTTCAGCTGCGCATATACCTCCTAACTCTGATTGTTACAGCTTTTGCTGCCTCAATTACAGCCATTGTCTTTGATCTTTTCTCCGCTATTAGCTTGCTAGTTGGTGGATTATCAGGCCTTCTATATCTGCGGTTATTGGCTCGCAGTATTGGCAAGCTTGGTAAAAGCTCGAATTCTTTAGGAAAGATTCAATTAGTTGTTCCGGTTTTGCTCGTGCTGGTGGTAACAAAATCCCCTCAGCTTGAGTTATTACCTTCATTGTTAGGCTTTTTGCTCTACAAGCCGTCTTTGATAATTCAGGTATTGCTCGAGTCCAAAACTTGAGCATTGTTCTGAATTAATTCATTAGCGGCATTACTTAACTCTCTTAATTTTTTCTACTAGCGACTCCGAACTTCAAACCCAATGGGTTCACTGTCATTTGCTCTTCCTTTTGCCGAATTAGAGGTGGGTCAACACCTTTATTGGCAATTTGGCAACTTCAGCATTCACGGCCAGGTGTTTATGACTTCCTGGTTAGTTATTGGTGCCTTGCTTGCCCTTGTGGTAGTTGGAACCAAAAAGATGGAACGCGATCCTCGTGGTGTGCAGAACCTTTTGGAGTTTCTTTGGGATTACATACGTGACTTGGCACGTACCCAGATTGGTGAAAAGGTTTACAGGGATTGGATGCCATTTATTGGAACTCTTTTTCTGTTTATCTTTGTAAGCAACTGGGGTGGAGCGTTGGTTCCTTGGAGATTAATTCATCTCCCAAGTGGTGAGCTAGGTGCCCCCACGGCTGATATCAATACAACCGTGGCGTTAGCTTTGCTCGTCTCACTCTCATACTTTTATGCGGGCTTGAGTAATAAAGGATTGCGGTACTTCGAGTACTACGTGCATCCGACTCCAATCATGCTCCCGTTCAAGATTGTTGAGGACTTCACCAAGCCTCTATCTCTTTCCTTTCGTTTGTTTGGGAACATCCTTGCCGACGAATTGGTAGTGGCCGTTCTGGTTTTTCTTGTTCCACTTGTTTTGCCAGTACCGGTTATGTTCCTTGGCCTTTTTACAAGTGCCATACAAGCCTTGATCTTTGCCACTCTTGCCGCTTATTACATCGGTGAGGCAGTCGAAGAACATCACTGACCTGATCATTCATGCCAACTTCTATTTGATTGTCTGGCAAACTCCTTGCGCTTAGGTCCGGTTTAATCCGGGCCCATCTCAGGATTATGTGAGATGTCCCAGGCGCAGGTATAAACTCCCGGTCACCTTCTATCCGCGCTTACAAGGCGCTTTTTCATCCTTAGTTCAATCATGGATTCCATCACTACCGCTGCATCCGTTGTTGCCGCCGGCCTTGCTGTAGGCCTTGGTGCTATCGGCCCCGGCATCGGTCAGGGCAGCGCTGCACAGGGTGCAGTTGAGGGCATTGCCCGCCAGCCTGAAGCTGAAGGAAAAATTCGAGGCACATTGTTGCTCTCTTTCGCTTTCATGGAATCACTAACCATTTATGGCCTTGTGGTTGCATTGGTTCTTCTTTTTGCCAACCCTTTTGCGGGTTGATCAAAAATAGTTATGGAGACCAAGCTGACCTGATCAAAACTCATGGTTTTGAAAAATTCAGCTATTTCTTCTAAAAGAATTTAGGTCTTCTTCAGTTTGAACGCCGCCTTGCGGCTGCTTAAATCGCACGATCTTTTGTCACATGACCAGCTTGCTCCTTTTCGGTGCTGGAGGTCTTTTTGACTTCGATGCCACTCTTCCGCTTATGGCGGTACAGGTGGTTCTCCTCACCTTTATTCTCAATGCCCTTTTCTTCAAGCCCGTTGGTCGGGTTGTTGAAGAAAGAGAGGGTTATGTGACAACTAGTCGAGCTGAAGCAAAACAGAAAATTGCTGAAGCTGAAAGGCTTGAGGCGGATTTAAGGGACCAACTAAAAGATGCCAGGCTAGCGGCACAAAAAGTAATTACTGAAGCTGAACAGGATTCAGACAAGCTTTATCGAGAGGCATTGTCATTGGCGACAGCTGAAGCTAATGCGGCTCGAGAACAAGCAAGACGTGAGATCGATTCTCAGAGGGAGTCTGCTCTCAATCAGATAAAAGCCGATGCTGACAAGCTTGGTGATTTGATCGTAGAACGACTATTGGCAGCAAAATGAATTTTCCTCTCACTCTGGCTATTGAAGGTTTTGGTCTGAATCTCAATTTGTTTGAGACCAATGTCATCAACTTGGCAGTAGTAATTTTTGGTCTTTACAAATTCCTTCCTAATTTTCTGGGTGGAATGCTTAAGAAACGTCGCGAAGCAATTTTGGCTGACCTGAATGATGCTGAAGAGCGTCTTTTAGAAGCTTCGAATGCCTTGGCCAATGCCAAACAAGATTTGGCAGAAGCTGAAAAGAAGGCTACTCAAATAATTTCTGATTGCAAGACTCGTGCAGAGGCGATTCGCTTGGAAAGTGAAAAACGTACTGTTGAGGAAATGGCAAGGATTAAACAGGGAGCTGCTTCAGATCTAAATGCCGAGGCAGCAAGAGTTACTACTCAGTTACGTCGTGAGGCTGCTCGATTGGCTATTGAAAAGGCTTTAACAAGTCTTCCCTCAAAGCTCGATGAGACTAGTCAGGCAAAGTTTTTGAGTCAGTCAATTATTGATTTGGAGCAAGTCTAATGCCACTTCTAAATACAATCACTACGCCATATGCAGAAGCTTTCTTGCAAGTGGCTTCTACTAGAAACGAAGTGGAAGAAGTAGTTGATCAAGCAAAGGCTGTTCTTTCCATTTGGAATGATTGCTCGGAATTGAGTGAGGCTATGGGTTCGCCAGTACTTGAAGTCAATTCTAAAAAGGCCGCTCTTGAGAAGCTCTTTGCTAAACAGGTCAATCCTTCTTTTCTCAATCTAATGAAGTTGTTGGCTGATCGCCAACGCATAGGGTTATTGAATGCGGTACTGGAGAGATTGCTTGAGTTATATCGCGAGCAACGCAATATAGCCCTTGCAACGGTAACCTCAGCATCCCCTTTGAATAGCGAGCAACAGGCTGAACTCTTAAAGAAGATTCAGTCTGTTGCTGGTACTGACAATTTAGAGCTGAATCTTAAGGTCGACCCATCTTTGATTGGTGGGTTCATTGTCAATGTAGGTTCCAAGGTCATAGACGCAAGTCTTGCTGGCCAGGTCCGCCGATTAGGCCTTTCGCTGGCAAAGGTGAGTTAGTAGCTCCTTTTAGTCAACGACTTCATCCTTTCATTCCCCCACTTCCTTCAACACCTAATCTCTCTCATGGTTTCAATACGTCCCGACGAGATCAGCTCTATTCTGAAGCAACAGATTGCTGATTATGACAAGTCAGTTTCTGTTAGTAATGTCGGAACCGTTCTTCAGATTGGAGACGGAATTGCTCGTGTATATGGCCTTGAGAAGGTCATGGCTGGTGAACTAGTTGAATTTGAGGATGGAACTGAAGGCATTGCTCTGAACCTAGAGGATGACAATGTTGGAGCCGTGCTGATGGGGGAAGGTCTTGGTATCCAAGAGGGAAGCACTGTTAAGGCCACTGGAAAAATTGCTTCAGTGCCAGTTGGAGAAGCCACTTTGGGACGAGTGGTTAATTCACTTGGTCAACCAGTTGATGGCAATGGAGAGATTGCAACGAGTGATTCTCGGTTAATTGAATCAGTCGCGCCTGGGATTATTAAGCGAAAGTCTGTTCATGAGCCTATGCAGACTGGTATTACATCTATTGACGCAATGATTCCTATTGGTCGGGGTCAGCGCGAGTTAATTATTGGAGATCGCCAGACAGGTAAGACGGCGATTGCTCTCGATACCATAATTAACCAAAAAGGAGAGGATGTAGTTTGTGTATATGTGGCAATTGGGCAGAAGTCAGCATCAGTAGCCAATGTCGTAGAAGTTTTGAGAGAAAAGGGAGCACTTGACTACACAGTCGTTGTCAATGCTAGTGCTTCAGACCCTGCAGCATTGCAGTATTTGGCTCCTTATACAGGTGCAGCTATAGCCGAATACTTTATGTATAAAGGCAAAGCTACTTTGGTTATATATGACGATCTTACTAAGCAAGCACAAGCTTATCGACAGATGTCTTTGTTATTACGTCGTCCCCCTGGAAGAGAGGCATATCCAGGAGATGTTTTCTATCTACATAGTCGTTTGCTTGAAAGAGCTGCAAAGCTTTCTGATGCAATGGGGAAAGGATCTATGACTGCATTGCCCATAATTGAGACACAAGCTGGTGACGTTTCTGCTTACATTCCTACTAATGTGATTTCAATTACAGACGGTCAGATTTTCCTTAGTTCAGACTTATTCAATTCAGGACTTCGTCCTGCAATTAATGTTGGTATCTCAGTTAGTAGAGTTGGAGGTGCTGCTCAAACTAAGGCAATTAAGAAGATTGCTGGAACTCTTAAGCTTGAGTTGGCTCAATTTGATGAGTTGGCAGCATTCTCCCAATTTGCATCTGATCTTGATGAAGCTACTCAAAGACAGTTAGGGAGAGGTAAGCGACTAAGAGAGCTTTTAAAGCAACCTCAATTTGCTCCTTTGAATCTTGCTGAACAGGTCGCAATTGTTTATGCGGGGGTAAAGGGACTGATTGATGAGGTTCCGGAAGAACAGGTCACACAATTTGCTCGTGAATTGCGCGACTACCTAAAGACAAATAAGGCTGAATTTATTTCTAAGGTGCAGACAGAAAAGGTCCTTAGCGAAGATGCTGAATCAATGTTGAAAGACTCCATCAACGAGGTGAAGTCATCGATGTTGGCTACAGCTTGATCTTTAGGTTTATTCAGGAGAACTTTATCTATGGCAAACCTTAAGGACATTCGAGACAGGATTGTCTCTGTTAAAAATACTCGTAAAATCACTGAGGCTATGCGGCTTGTTGCCGCGGCCAAAGTGAGACGGGCACAAGAACAAGTTTTGCGTAGTCGACCTTTTGCTGATCGGCTAGCAAGAGTTCTTGAGAACATTCAATCGAGAATGCGTTTTGAAGCTGCTGATGCACCTTTGCTGAAGACTCGTGATGTAGATAAAATTACTCTTCTTTCTGTAACAGGAGATAGGGGGTTGTGTGGTGGATATAACTCAAACATCATTAAGCGCACTGAATTACGTTATGCAGAGTTGGTCGGACAAGGATTTAAGCCTGATCTTGTTTTGATCGGCCGTAAGGCTATTACGTATTTTCAGAACAGATCAAGCCAGTACAAAATACGTGCAACTTTTACAGATTTGGAGCAAGTACCAACTGCAGAGGATGCAGAGTCAATTACTAGTGAGGTATTGGCTGAATTCCTTTCACAAAGCACAGATAGAGTTGAGGTGATTTATACAAAGTTTATTAATCTCGTTAGTTGTAATCCAGTAGTGCAAACTCTTCTCCCTTTAGATCCTCAGGGGATAGCTGAAGCAGATGATGAAATCTTTAGATTGACTACTAAAGATAGTCGTCTCACAATTGAAAAGGGTGCAGCCCCTGCAAATGAACAACCAGCTCTTCCTTCTGACATTGTTTTTGAGCAGAGTCCTGAGCAACTATTAAACGCATTGCTTCCCTTATATCTTCAGAATCAGTTGTTACGAGCCTTGCAGGAGTCAGCTGCTTCTGAACTTGCTAGTAGAATGACTGCAATGAATAATGCAAGTGACAACGCTAAGGAACTTGCTAAGACTTTGACTCTTGATTACAACAAGGCTCGCCAGGCAGCTATTACTCAAGAGATCTTGGAAGTAGTAGGTGGCTCTTGTAGTTAGCTTTTATACATAGTACAAATTTCAACTTTATTGGCTAGGAATAAAAGACAAACTATCTACTCTTAATCGATTTGATCAGTGTTTATTTATAGTTGGATTTATCCCTATATATTAAAATGACTTTGCTTTGAAGAAGTAATTTCTGTTTGAATATTATTGAAAATGATGAGACAAGTTTTTCATTGTGAAATCCAATTTCCCGACTTAGGATTGGTAGGTGTTCTTTTTGAAATTCATTTTGGAATTATTTGGGAATGCAAGTGAAATTGCTTGAATTAGCTCTTCAATGGCCTGAAGGGCTATCAGTATTAGATCTCAGAACATGGTTGGTTAGTCAACTGCAAACATATGGAAAGCCTATTCGATGGGCTATTACAGATGTGAAACTTCCACTTTCTGGTGATTCTTGCCGCGAAGTAAGAATAGAGGCAGTTGTAATTGCTTCTTAGATAGATGAATCAAATAGTAGATGCCTAACTTTTCCCTTGCTGAGATGAATACTGAGTCCTCGGCATTGCCAACGTTGATGGTTATTCCTTCAGGAATTGGTTGTTCTATCGGCGGATATGCAGGGGATGCCATCCCGGCTGCTCGACTTTTGGCTGGAGCTTGTGGATATCTTGTAACGCATCCAAATGTAATGAATGGCGGCTCTCTTTATTGGAGGGATTCTCGAATTCAATATGTCGAAGGCTATGCCCTAGATAGATTTGCTGCAGGTGAGATTGCTTTACGACCTGTTCGACAACAAAAAATTGGCGTGCTTTTTGATGCAGCAATAGAGCCAGACTTACTTTATAGGAACTTACAGCTAGTTGATGGTTGTCGTGCAACTCTTGGCCTAAACGTGGGGCCGATAGTTACAACAGATGTGCCTTTGGAGGTGAGACTAGATAGAGGGTCTAGTGGCTCTAGTTGGGGAGTTTTAGGTAGGCCAGAAGCGTTGATTCGTGGAGGTGAATTATTAAAAGAGCAAGGTGCTACTGCTATAGCTGTGGTGACGCGTTTCCCAGATGATTTAGCTAGCGACAAGGTTGCTGCTTACCGTCAAGGGAATGGAGTAGATATTTTGGCCGGGGCAGAGGCTGTTATTAGTCATTTGTTAGTGCAACATTTATTCCTGCCTTGTGCACATGCTCCAGCTTTGCCTTGTCTTCCACTTGACCCTAATTTAGATCCCAGGGCTGCTGGAGAAGAGGTTGGGCATACTTTTCTTGCTTGTGTGTTGGTTGGGTTGAGTAAGGCACCTGATCTCATCCCTACGTCTATTAATTATGAGTTGGCTCAAATGTCATTAGCAGGGTTGATGCATATAGATCAGATTGGAGCATTGGTTGCTGTAGAAGGGGCCTTAGGGGGGGAGGTCGTTTTATCTTGTCTGGAGAGAGGGTTGCCTATTATTTCAGTGGTTAACCAAGGTGTTCTAGATGTTACTGCTCAAAAGTTAGGGCTTAAATATAGGTGTGATTCAAAAGATGAAAGTAATGTTTTTCTGGCAAGGAATTACCTAGAGGCAGCTGGAATTTTAACTCTCTTGAGGGAAGGCATAAATTTCGAATCTGTTAAGAGACCATTGCTTGGGATTAATGAACTCTAGCTAGTTTGAATTCTCCTTAATTTAGTAATTGGAAAATTTATGTTTAACGGAGACATGCCATTGGGTGACGTTGTGGCAGGCCTAATGCTTTCGCTACTCCTGGATGACAAACAGATCCACGGATCGTGTTTAGACCTGAAAGTAGCTCTGGCCGCTCAGTTACTGCCTCTTCAAGACCACGACCAGCAATCCCTAGTATGTAAGGCAGAGTAACGCTTACAAGGGCTTCGGTAGATGTAAAAGGGACAGCACCTGGCATATTGCCTACTGCATAGTGCTGTACTCCGTGAATTGTCACAGTTGGATTGGTATGGGTGGTCTCAACACTTGTTGAGACACAGCCACCTTGGTCTATTGCTACATCAACTATTACGGAGTTGGGCTTCATTTGTCGAACCATGTCTTCATTTACAAGAGTAGGAGCTCTCCCTCCAGGATTTAGCACTGCTCCGATGAGAAGATCAGCAGTAGGTATGAGCCTTTCAAGAAGACCCTGACTACTCACAACACTCATTAGCCTTCCTCGACGGTCAGCTTCTAGATTGCGCAGTCTTTCAGTGGATCTGTCTAGCAACATTACTTCTGCATCCATTGCAGCAGCAAGTCGTGCGGCATTCCAGCCAACTGTCCCTGCTCCAAGAACAACTACCCTTGCTGGTCGGACGCCAGTACAACCACCTATTAGCACTCCACTACCGCCATGAGGTCGTTCTAATAGATGGGCTCCTACCTGTGCAGCAAGTCTTCCAGCTATCTCACTCATAGGTGCCAATAAAGGTAAGCTGCCGTTTTCCATTTGGACGGTTTCATAGCCGACTGCTGTTGTCTCAGCAGTTATTAGGGCCTCACTGACCTTTGGATATGCTGCTAGATGTAAGTAGGTGAATAAAATCATGTCACTTCTCAAGAAACAGAACTCTTCCTCTTGAGGCTCTTTTACTTTCACCACTAGGTGGGCGGCCCATGCTTCTTCTTTGCCTACAATTTCTGCTCCTGCTGCAGCAAAAGCTTCATCGCTAATCCCAGCACCAGAACCAGCACCTATTTGAATCCGAACGGCTAGGCCTTGTGAGACAAGTTCCCTGACAGCATCTGGCGTAAGGGCCACGCGTAATTCATCAGCTTTTATTTCTTTTGGAACTCCGATACTGGACATCGGGGCCGAGAGAACTGAGAAGGGCATGAAAGAAAGTTGCTAACCTTAGGTTGGCCATTTAATCCAAGACTGACCAGATTTTGTGTTAATCATTTGGCTGCGATAGGTAATCTCCAGCCACTCCCGAAGGCTTGGTGGCTTACTTTCAGCATTGGTGGAGCCTGTCTTCGCTTGAATTCTCCTTTACGAATCATTTGGACCACCTTATTTACAAGTAGTGGGTCTTGTCCGTTTTTGATAAGACTCTCTGAATGATGTCGATCTTCAATTAATGCCTTCAGAATAGGATCAAGAACGGAATAGTCAGGAAGTGAATCTCTATCTAATTGTCCAGGTCTTAGCTCAGCACTAGGTGGTTTTTCACGAATTGCTCTTCCAATTAGAGCTCCATGCTCAGGGAGCCCCATCATGTTGCGACAAATTAGGGCCCTTTGACTGTCAAGCCATTCACATAATTCAAAGACGTGGGTTTTGTAGAGATCGCCAATCACTGACAACCCTCCGTTCATGTCCCCATATAGTGTGCAATAGCCCACAGCCAGTTCTGATTTGTTTCCCGTTGATAGAAGAAGTTTTCTTTGCTGATTGGCTAACGCCATTAAAATGGTCCCTCTGATGCGTGATTGAAGGTTTTCTGCTGTGACGCCTTCAGGCAAAGTTCCAAGAGCTACTGCTAAAGCGGAATCGAAGCCTTGCATAAGAGTTGTAATTGGGATGGTATGAGTGGTAATTCCTATGCGGTTAGTAAGTGCAAGAGCATCTGTAATCGACCCTTGTGAACTCCAAGGGGAGGGCATTAATACAGCGGTAACATTTTGGGCGCCTAGTGCCGCCGCCGCAATAATTGCTACTAGTGCAGAGTCGATTCCTCCACTGAGCCCAATTAGTGCATTATTAAAACCGCATTTTATTGCGTAATCGTGTACTCCTAAAGTTAAGACTTTGAAGAGTTGTTCTTGTTGATTGAATGAAGGAATAATTTCTTGACGAGGTTTACTTTTGATATCCCATGAAGTCACCATCTCTTTACAGGAAGGAAGTTTAATGGCTACTTCAGCATGCTTATTAATAATGAAACTGGATCCATCAAAAACCAGTTCATCATTCCCTCCAACTTGGTTTAGGTAAACAACTTGACAGTTCAATCTCTTTGCGGCCTTGGTGGCGATTTGTTGACGAAGATTTTCTTTGGAGTGACTAAAGGGGGAGGCAGAAAGATTAATTAAGAGATCGATGTTATTGGGAATGAGTTCAGCTATTGGGTCGGGACCACTGAGTTGATGCCCTTGTATCTCTTCTTCTACCCATAGGTCTTCACAGATAGTGATTCCAAGATTCCAGACTTTTTTCTTTATCCTTATCTTTAAAAAGCCTGAGGCTTTCCCTGAACGGAAATATCGTTTCTCATCAAAGACGTCATACGAAGGGAGTAGTCGTTTTCTGGCTATTACCTTCCATCCTGTGCTTTCTACTAAGGCTATTGAGTTGAATAACTTTGGTATTTTCAGGTCTTGTGTTGGCTCTGCTATGCCTACTAATACTTTTAACTTTGGACACTGATTTAATAATGTATTGCTTAGTTCAGTTAATAATTTTTCTTGCATATCAATAAGTTGTGGATTGAGCAGCAAGTCTCTTGGTGGATACCCCCAAAGAGAGAGTTCTGGAGTTAGTACTAAGTCTGCATTAAGACAATTTTTCTGCAGGCAAGCGGTTTTGATGCGTTTTGCATTCCCTACCAAGTCACCTACTAGAGGGTTTAGTTGAGCTAGTGCAAGCTTCATGAGCTCAAGTGTTTAATCCGTAAAGCTTTAACTTGACCAACAAAGACAACACTGCGGTGGGAATTTGATCACTCTTGGGATTATTTCTAATGTCCGAACTCGCAGTGGAAGGGATTTTTAGAGGCAATAGCTCTATTTGACCACCTAGAGATTTAAGTGTCTGTAGTTGGGATGTATCGAGAGGCCATCCTTCACGAGGTGCAACTCCAATACGTACTTTTTGGAGGCATTCTTTTGCGTTTAGCCAATGAGGAATCTGTTCAATGAGATCACTTCCAATGACAAAGATTAATTCAGTGTTTGGCCATCGTATAGCTGCTTTTTGAAGAGTTGCAATCGTCCATGGACTGCTGAGTTCTTGATCGAGTTCTAAGTTCCGATTGTCTATTTCGTTGACAAGTGCATTAAGTAATGCATGTCGAGTTTTGAGAGATGCCCCATGACTTTTCATTGGGTTATCACTAGCCCAAGTAATAACCCTAGGGAAAAGGGTTAGCAATCCTTCTAACAGAGCCTGATGTCCACATGTGGGTGGATCAGCACTTGTTCCCAGAAGGGCAATAGGGCCAAGGTGATTTTTCAAGGTAGAAGTCTTTGAATCTGTTGTACATTTCTTGATGCTGTCTCTGGCCACACGCCTAATAGCTTTTTTACTTTGGGGTCGCTTGTCGCAAGCCGCTTAAGCAGCGCACTTGGCTGGGTCTCTTTTCTTTGGCTGCTAAGAAGGAGCTGTTTCGCGGTTAATCGTCCTGTGGCTTTGGTTGTGTAAACGGCAAGTGCAGCTTGAACTAATGCAACTGGGGCTGCTGCTCCAAGACTCAACCCACTAGATATTGGGGTGGCAAGAATTAGCAGTTGCCTCAAAATCCCTAGTACAAGTTGGATACTTAGTTGTGCTCCACCAAGGCAGGCATTGTATAGAGAAAGTCGTTTGAGCAGTTGTCTTGCTGCTCCGCCTCCCATTTCCAATCCATATAGTTTGCTTAGCTGAAGCACTAGTGCAGTATCAAAAGCCAATCCTCCTGCCAGATCAAGGATAATTAGCGGATTTGCAGCAACACCAGAGGCTTTGAGCGCTGCAAATCGCCCTATAAGTCCTTGTGCCGCGACTTTACTTCTTTTTAGGCGTCCACCTTTAAGTGATTGGTAGAAACGATCGGCTTGGCGAAGGGAGTTCAGCGCCAAAAGGAGTTCTCCTTGCTCTGACAAAAGAGTGATCAGGGCTTTTTGTAGAGAATCTACTTTCGGAGGACAAGGCTGACTGCGAACTTTGCCATCTATTTGTAGTTGGGCTTTGCGAGGTGATGCTGCTATAGCTTGGATATCTATTTTGTGTGATTCGAAAGATAAATGTTTTTTAATGCTATCTATTAATTCTTTTTGCTCATGTGGGGACCATTGATCACAGCGGTTAAGAACTAATAAAACGGGTTTCCCACTTTTCAGTAGGGTTTGTAGTGCATCTCTTTCAATGCTTGTCAGATCACTATCTATTACAAGAAGAACAAGATCTGACTGGAGGGCAATTCGCTTTGCAAGTCGAGTTCGGCCTGCTGCAGCAATTTCGTCTATTCCTGGAGTGTCAACTAACTCAATTGAGTCAAGCCCACTGACGGGTTGATTCCATATTGAAGATTGAGTGTGACGTGTACATCCATGACCTACATCAGTGGCAAAGAGTGGTTCACCAAGTAATGCATTTAGAAGGCTTGATTTGCCTACGCCAACACGACCAAATACGGCGATTCGAATGCGTTTTTCTATCAGGCGTTCTAGTTGACGATCAAGGACTTTGATTTCTCCTGCAAGTTGGCTTTTTTCGAGGTCGCTAACCTTTAAATTAGATCTCCACTTCGTTAGTACCAAGCGGCATCTTTCGCTTGCAGATGGGGTTGCTTTCATTGGCTTGATTTGCGCCACCACCCAGCCAGAACTGCTAAGACAGCTTCTGCACCAATTAGACCTACAAACCCTCCGAATTCATCTACGACGACTCGAACCCCTCGTTTGTCACGATTGAAACCATCAAGTAAGCGGTCTACACGAATCATTTCTGGTACGAATTCAACTGCTTCACTTAGTTCAGAAGCACTTAGCTTCCCTTTACCTTGAAGTAAGGCTGTTAATAGGCTTTCACGATTCACTACTCCTAATACTTTATCGACTTCTTCTCCAAGGACTACCCACCATTGAGAGTTGTTTGTGAGAAGAATTGATTTCATTTCTTCGAGGTTGGTTGATCCATCAAGTGTTGGCGCTGCCACCCTTGGGGTCATTAGGTCGCGCGCAGTTAAGTCATTAAGTTGAAATACCTTGGATATCATCGCTGCTTCATCAGCTTCAATTTGCCCTTTTTGCGAACCTAGTCGTGCTAATTGACGAATTTCTTCTTCATCAGTACTAATCTCATTCTCTGTGGTGATTACTGGCAGTAATTGCTCTAAGAGAAGTACTAATGGTTGCATAAGTAACCCCAATAAGTGAAGTATTGGAGCACTGGCAAGAGATACTTGCAGAGCTAGTTTGCTACCGAACGATTTTGGCAGGATTTCACCGAGAAGAATTACTAGTATCGTTAGTCCTATAGAGAAGACTGGCAATGCGATTCCACTTATATTTCGTTGCTCAAATACAAAAGATGCATATCCTCCCAGCATCAAGCTGCCGAAGATATTGAAACCGTTATTTACTATTACTAAAACAGTTAGGGTTCGTCCTAAGCGTTGCCGAAGTTTAGCTAATCTTCTTGCCCCAGTTATTGGTTTTGGCCTGACTGCTAATTCATGGACTCGTACGGGGTTAACTGTTAACAACGCTGCCTCAACTCCTGAACAAAAGGCAGAGCCAGCTAAAACTACAAGAATCAGAAGAAACAGTACTAGAAGATCGGAACGCATGGTTTACGAATGCTGAAAATTGGTGAAAGCTTTAGGGGCCTTCTCCCCAAAGATTTGCGATGGCAAAAATTTTGCCAGGTAAAACTATTCCCTTTTCTCAGTGGATTTTAAAAATCGTTTGTTTTTGAACCATTGGAAGTAGCCTGTGGATATTTCGAACTTTGCAGAAAAAATCTCCTTGAAAGTCATGGTGGTGATGATTTTAAATATGTCTGATTTGGATTAGGGATAAGCCAATCCTCACTATTTAGAAGCTATTTGTCCATATGGTGATGGATATGGGATTTGAGTTCACCAGAATTTGCTTTTATCAACGGAAGGCTCTTAATAGGTTCTATTTTCTCCACATGGCTGCCATTGTGGAGGATCTATCAAAGAAAGATATTTTTCACTGTGATCGATCAACGCATATTCTCTCGTCGTCGTGATCTCTTCTTAGATCAGTTGGATGGAAAGGCGGCTGTGATCCCTGCAGCGTCATTGGTTACTCACCATGAAGACTGTGACTATCCATTCCGCCAGAACAGTGATTTTTGGTATTTGACAGGATTTGATGAGCCTGATGCAGTAGCACTTTTTCTTTCTCATCGTCCAGAGGGCGAGAGATTTGTTTTGTTTGTTTTACCTAAGGAGCCCGGTATAGAAGTTTGGAATGGCTTTAGATGGGGGATTGAGGGAGCAATGAATCGATTTGGTGCAGAAATTGCTCATCCTTTAGAGGAACTGCCCAATTTGATAGGGACTTATCTCAAAGGTGCTGAAGGGATTTCCTTTCGTGTTGGTAGGCATCCAAAAGTTGAACCTTTGGTTCTGAATTTTTGGGCTGAGCAACTCGACAAGATGCAGCGCAGTGGTTCCGCCCCAAAATCCTTGGAGGCTCCTTGCCCAATACTTCATCAATTGAGACTTCGTAAGGAAATGTGTGAATTGGAACGAATGCGAGAAGCTGCTCGAATATCGGCTGAGGCTCACGAGTTAGCTCGGCAAATGGTTCGTCCTGGAATGAATGAACGTCAAATACAGGCTGTGATTGAGCAACATTTTCTTGCTCAAGGAGCTAGAGGACCAGCTTATAACTCAATAGTTGCAGGTGGTGATAATGCCTGTGTTTTACATTACACCTCGAATAATTCCTCTTTGTGTGATGGAGATTTGTTGTTGATAGATGCAGGATGCTCATTGTTTGATTACTACAACGGTGATATCACTCGCACCTTTCCTGTTAATGGATGTTTTACAGGAGAGCAATATGCCTTGTATGAGGTGGTTTTAGCTGCTCAAGAGGCTGCCATTGAATCAGTGCTCCCTGGAGAGAATGCTGAAATTGTTCATTTGAAGGCAGTAAGAGTTTTAGTCGAAGGCCTTGTGGAGCTTGGATTATTGCAGGGCAATGTTGATTCTTTAATTGAGCAAGGTGCATACGAACATTTGTATATGCATCGCACAGGTCACTGGCTTGGATTAGATGTTCATGATGTTGGTGCATATCGTTTAGGAGAGTACCCCGTTGAATTAGAACCAGGAATGGTTTTAACTGTTGAGCCTGGTCTTTATGTAAGTGATCGAATCCCTGTCCCAGATGGTCAACCAGCTATTCATGATCGTTGGAAAGGGATTGGGATTCGCATAGAAGATGACGTTGTGGTTGGAGAGATCAAGCCAGAGATTTTAACTGCAAAGGCAATGAAATCTGTTGATGAGATGCAAAGGAAATAATTGATTTTTGATACAAGTATATTTATAGGTATTCCTATTATTAGCAATTTTATTTTGTCAGTTGATCCAAGTTCAACTCGTGTTTAATTAAATCGTTTATTTCATTAAGCACCCTGTCTGCACCAGCGCTCTTTAGCAGGTCCTCGTATTGCTTACGACTAGATATATGGTCTATTCCATGAAGATGTGGAGGAGCAATTGCAAGGCTGACAAATTTTTGATCTGGAATATTCTCTCGTGCTTTTTTGACTGTTATCACATCTGCCACAGTATCGCCGAGGTAAGCAACTGGCGGAAGCCCTAACCCAAGACTTTTCCCTGCTAATTGAGTGGCGACTTTTATTAGGCCTTCAGGATTAGGCTTGTCCGGTGCTTCTCCCATAGAAATCAAAGGTGGCCTTTTAAGACCTAGTCTTCTCTCTATGACAAATTTGGCCGAAGGAGATTCTGCGCCGCTTACAAATCCCCAAGCAAAGCCCTTGAGAGTTAATTGAGAAAAAAATGCATGATCTACTAACAAAGGTTCATTGTGTATGAAGCCTTTCCACTCGCTTGGATCTCCATCGGGATCGCCGCCAAAATAGAAATCACTAAAAACTCTTATTACCTCTTGAATATCAGGCTGTTGAATGGATGCTCGATTAGTGAATATGTAGCGTCGAATGAGCTCGGTGCTGGCATCCCAGTCGTTGTTCCAGCAGCCTTCTGTTTTTAAGTGATCAATATCCTGAATAGTCGGATGCCAGTTTGTGAAGTGAGCAACCGTTTCTTGAATCGCAAGACGGTAACTACAAGTTACGTCTCGAATAACTCCATCGATGTCAAATAGCAGAACTCCTTTTAAGTCAGACAATTGATCATGGTCTAGGGCTGTTAGGTTAGTTGTTCATTTAATTGCTTTGATCGCTGAGAAAATGACAGTTTCCGATGGCGCTGCAGTTGACCAAGAGGTTGCTAATCCTGAAGGAATGGAGCAGTCAGCGGCGCAGGCTGAGACTAAGGATGAACCTAAGGCAGGACGTCCTGGGATGCTAGGAGCTACTGCTGCTCTCGCAACAGCAACTATTGATGCTGATGGTGTTCCTTCGGGACATACTCCTAAGGCAGATGAAGGAAGATTCTTATTGAAAATTCTTTGGCTGCCGGACAATGTTGCTTTGGCGGTTGATCAAATAGTTGGTGGTGGCCCTAGTCCTCTTACTGCTTATTTCTTTTGGCCTCGGGAAGATGCTTGGGAAACTCTAAAGGGGGAATTAGAAGGAAAGAGTTGGATTACTGATAATGAAAGAGTGGAGGTTTTAAATAAAGCCACGGAAGTTATTAATTATTGGCAAGAAGAGGGCAAGGGTAAGAGCCTTGAGGATGCAAAACTTAAGTTTCCTGATGTAACTTTTTGTGGTACTGCATAAAGATGCGTTTTTTACAAACTATGTGGCTTGTTTTAGAAGTCTTGCATGGTTATTAAATATCTTTTCGGCTTCAAGTGTTGCAGGTACATTAAAGAGATCTCGTGAAATAGAGGGACTTATAGTGAAAGTATTTAATCCATTAGAAGCTAAATCAATAAGCTCTTTTTGTGATCGAATGCTGGCTGTAAGAATATTGCAGCTACTCTCAATCCCAGTCAAGATTCTATTCATTTCTAATATTTCAGCTGTTCCATCTCTTCCGAGATCATTTATGCGCCCAAGATATGGTGCGATATGAGTTGCTCCTAGAGCAGCAGCGATAAATATTTGCTTTGTTGAGTAACATGCAGTGAAGGTGATTGGTACCTTTTCTGAAATTAGTTTTTTTGCTACTTCAGAGCCGGCTTTGGTGATAGGTAGCTTTACGTGGATACGTATTTTTGATGTTGTTAAATTAGCCAAGGACATTCCGCAATTAGTTAATTCGGTTGAATTATTTCCCCATGCTTGTAGATGAATTTCATTACAACCAAGACTTTCAGCTTTCTTTCTAAGCACTTTTAAATTGGCAACGTCACAACTCTGATTGGCTTTATGTAGCAAAGTTGGATTAGTTGTGATACCTGTGAAGAGTCCTGTTGGAATAAGCTCTTCCCAAGTATTTGGATCAGCACAATCCAATAAAAGACGGAGACTCACTCGATTTTGGAAATATTAAAGATCAAGTTGTTGTTTGTGTTGCCTGCAACCTTGCTCTAGCACGATTTAATTGTTGTTCTGCCTTTACCTTTTCTGGAGATGATTCTGTTCCTTCTAATTGAAGGTATTCGGTTTTCGCTTCTTCTAATTCAACTTCTGCTGAGGCAGCGTCAATTTTGCTCCCTAGTTCGGCACCATTTACTAGAACTGTCACGTCATTTGATTCAACTTCAGCAAAACCACCCATTAAAGCTATTGAGTTCCATGTGCCATTTACTAGGACTCTTAAGACTCCAATATCAATAGCAGTAACCATTGAAATGTGCCCAGGGAGTATGCCTAATAAACCTGTAGTGCTTGGAAGAATTACTTCGTCTGCTATTCCATCAAACACGCTCTGGTCTGGTGCCAGCACTCGGAGGGTGAGGGACATATCTAGAGAGTGTTGAGTGAAGGTGGATAGTGAGGTAAGGGAGTGGTTCGCTTCAGGGGGTCTTTTGAAAACCCCTGCAGTTCCTTAATCTTTGGACTCTGAAGCCATCTTCTCTGCTTTGGCTTTTACCTCGTCGATGTTTCCCACGAGATAAAAGGCCTGCTCTGGAAGATGATCTAATTCTCCTGAAAGAATCATGTTGAAGCCAGCGATAGTTTCATCTAGTTTTACGTATTTTCCAGACATGCCAGTGAAGATCTCTGCAACAAAGAAAGGTTGCGAGAGAAACTTTTCTATTTTCCTAGCACGATCAACAGTCCTTCTATCATCTTCAGACAACTCGTCTAATCCAAGTATCGCAATGATGTCTTGAAGTTCCTTGTAGCGTTGAAGAGTTGATTGAACAGCTCTAGCAGTTCGATAGTGCTCGTCTCCAACTACAGAGGGTTGAAGCATTGTGCTTGTGGAATCTAGAGGGTCAACTGCTGGATAGATTCCTTTTGCTGCTAGAGCACGAGCGAGAACTGTTGTGGCATCAAGGTGGGCGAATGTAGTTGCGGGTGCAGGATCGGTAAGGTCATCAGCTGGGACATATACCGCTTGAATTGAGGTGATAGACCCTTCAAGTGTTGAGGTGATTCTTTCTTGTAACTCTCCAACGTCAGTTCCGAGGGTTGGTTGGTAGCCCACAGCAGATGGCATTCGACCTAAAAGAGCAGATACTTCTGAGCCGGCTTGAACGAATCTGAAAATGTTGTCAACAAAAAGGAGAACATCTTGCTTATTTACATCACGGAAGTGCTCTGCCATGGTTAATGCAGAAAGTCCCACACGCATTCTTGCTCCAGGGGGCTCATTCATCTGGCCGAAGCAAAGAGCGACTTTTGATTTTGGTAAATCATCGGCATTAATAACTCCTGACTCTTTGAACTCCTCGTATAAGTCGTTACCTTCTCGAGTTCTCTCACCTACCCCTCCAAAGACAGAGACTCCTCCGTGTTCTTTTGCAATGTTGTTAATAAGTTCCTGAATCAGAACAGTTTTTCCTACACCAGCTCCTCCAAAAAGGCCTACCTTTCCGCCTTGTCTATATGGGGCTAGTAAGTCAATAACTTTGATACCGGTTTCGAAGACTTTTGGCTTTGTTTCTAGATCTGTAAGTTTTGGTGCAGGTCTATGGATAGGGGCTGTGTCAGATGTGGTTACAGGACCTTGCTCATCAACAGGTTCACCAAGAACGTTAAAGATTCTTCCAAGCGTCGCCTCTCCAACTGGTACTGATATTGGTGCCCCAGTGTCTAGAGCTTCCATTCCTCGCACAAGACCATCAGTTCCGCTCATTGCAACTGCACGAACTCGATGGTCACCAAGTAGCTGTTGAACTTCAGCAGTGAGGGCTACATCTTGTCCGGCAGGATTTTTGCCTTCAATACGCAGCGCATTGAGAATTTTAGGCAGTTTTCCAGCAGGGAATTCAACATCTAAGACTGGGCCAATCACCTGACGAATAACACCCTTTGTGCCTGGGGTTGTAGTAGCAGCTGCGGCCATAAGACAAGGAGAAATGTTGATGATTGCGCTACAAGCGCATGCCATACCTAGGCGGCGCAAGATTACCACTCTGCCGGTTAATTAATCTCAGGTTCGGTCAACCGCACAGATTGGGAGTGGTCGGTTAGGCACTTGAACGCATAGGTTGGCACTCATAGGCCTTGAGTGCTAACTCGGGCCATCAAGTAGCGCATTCGCGCTCTTTACTCGCTTCTGCATCATTTATGGCTGCTGTTTCTCTCAGTGTCTCCACTGTCAAGCCTCTAGGAGATCGTGTTTTTGTCAAAGTCTCTGAGTCTGAGGAAAAGACTGCTGGTGGGATTCTCCTTCCAGATACCGCTAAAGAAAAGCCACAGGTAGGAGAAGTCGCCCAAGTTGGTCCTGGAAAACGTAATGATGATGGCTCACGCCAGTCTCCTGAAGTAGGCGTGGGTGACAAAGTGCTTTACAGCAAGTACGCCGGAACCGATATCAAGCTTGGTAGTGATGAATATGTGCTTCTTTCTGAGAAGGACATATTGGCTGTCGTGAACTGAAACCTTTAACGGGTTTTAGTAAATTTCTACTTTCAATTTTCAAAAAAATCTCCCTTTATAAGGAAAACGCCTCCCATGGCTAAGCGCATCATTTACAACGAGCAAGCCCGTCGCGCACTCGAGCGGGGTATTGACATTCTTGCTGAATCTGTAGCTGTCACACTTGGCCCTAAGGGCCGAAATGTGGTCTTAGAGAAGAAGTTCGGTGCTCCACAGATCATTAATGATGGAGTAACTATTGCTAAGGAGATTGAGTTAGAAGATCACATTGAAAACACAGGGGTTGCTCTTATCCGTCAAGCTGCTTCTAAAACTAATGATGCAGCTGGGGATGGAACTACTACAGCAACTGTTTTGGCCCATGCAATGGTCAAAGCAGGATTAAGAAATGTCGCGGCAGGTGCTAATGCAATCAGTCTGAAGAAAGGGATTGATAAAGCGACGGACTTCTTGGTGAAAAAAATTGAGGAGCATGCAAAGCCAATAAGTGATAGCAATGCAATTGCTCAATGTGGAACTATTGCTGCTGGAAATGATGAAGAAGTTGGTCAGATGATTGCAGATGCTATGGATAAAGTTGGTAAAGAAGGTGTTATCTCTCTGGAAGAAGGGAAGTCAATGACTACCGAGCTGGAGGTCACAGAGGGAATGCGTTTTGACAAGGGGTATATCTCTCCTTATTTTGCAACAGATACTGAGCGTATGGAGGCAGTCCTAGATGAGCCGTACATCCTTCTAACTGATAAAAAAATAGGATTAGTTCAAGATCTTGTTCCTGTTCTTGAGCAAATAGCCAGGACTGGAAAGCCTCTTTTGATTATTGCTGAAGATATCGAGAAAGAAGCTCTAGCAACTTTGGTTGTAAATAGATTAAGAGGGGTTTTGAATGTTGCTGCAGTAAAGGCACCTGGCTTTGGAGATAGAAGGAAGGCAATGCTTGAAGATATGGCTGTTCTTACTAATGGCCAATTAATTACTGAGGATGCTGGTTTAAAACTTGAAAATGCAAAGTTGGAAATGCTTGGTACGGCAAGACGTGTAACTATTAATAAAGACACAAGTACAATTGTTGCTGAAGGAAATGAGGCAGCAGTTAAAGCACGTTGTGAGCAGATAAAGAAGCAGATGGATGAGACTGATTCCTCATATGACAAAGAGAAACTTCAGGAAAGACTTGCCAAATTGGCTGGTGGAGTTGCGGTTGTGAAGGTAGGAGCTGCTACAGAGACTGAGATGAAAGATAAGAAGCTTCGTCTTGAAGATGCTATTAATGCAACTAAGGCAGCTGTAGAGGAAGGTATAGTCCCTGGAGGTGGAACAACCTTGGCACATTTGGCACCCACACTTCAGGAATGGGCTTCTTCTTCTTTGAGTGGAGAAGAATTAATA
The DNA here is from genome assembly GCA_902563335.1 of uncultured Prochlorococcus sp. Taxonomy (GTDB): domain Bacteria; phylum Cyanobacteriota; class Cyanobacteriia; order PCC-6307; family Cyanobiaceae; genus CACEWU01. The sequence goes on from CACEWU010000009.1 coordinate 26,660, forward strand.
GGAGCAAATATTGTTGAAGCCTCTCTTACTTCTCCGTTGATGCGAATTGCAGAAAATGCGGGAGCTAATGGTGCTGTTGTTGCTGAGAATGTAAAGAGTAAACCAATTAGTGATGGATATAATGCTGCTACTGGAGATTATGTAGATATGTTGGCTGCAGGCATAGTAGATCCAGCAAAAGTAACACGTTCTGGATTGCAGAATGCGTCTTCTATCGCTGGGATGGTTTTAACTACTGAATGCATTGTTGCTGATTTACCTGAGAAAAAAGATGCAGCGCCAGCAGCTGGTGGTGGAGGAATGGGTGGGGATTTTGACTACTAAACATGTCTAGTGTTGAATCCAATATCAAATTGAGTGAGGGACGGGTGTAAAACCTGTCCCTTTTTTCATACTCCTGTTTTTTTTTGCTAGTAATTGAGTAGTGGTTTGTATTGGTGATAGGTCATGGATGATGCGTTTTCTAGGGAAGTCACTCTTCGCTCATTGCTGAAGTCAAAGGGTTATGACTTTGATCATGAAAATCAGTACTGGGTCCGTGAGTGGATTACTAATGGAGGACAGGAAAAAGTTTTAGAGGTCGCCCTTAAGACAGAGGATGGTGAATGGAACAAGTTGATGATGACGACTGGAGGGAAAGTGTTTTATGCCGAGGCAATTGGAGGGGGTGTGGAGTGAATAAGGCTCAAACCATTCTTTTGCATAAGATGGAATGAGTCTTTACAGGCCATTAATGCCTTTGAAGTAGAACTAAATATGCTGAAAAAATATTCGATATTTAAGGTGGCTAGCACATATCTTGTTTTTACATGGATGGGGCAAGTCTTGAATAAGATTTTGTGACACATTTGTTTTAGTTGCTCATTAGATTTTTGATGAATTTTTTTATATGGAATCTTTAAGTTGATTATTGGATCAGGAGTTTTTTTACTGGCTAAATTTTGATATGTATTTAGACGTTGTTGAGAATATTTACTTCAGATTAAAAAAATAAATGCCATAGTCTTTGATTGATTATGACTTTAAATATTTAGCTTAAAGTAAGAGATGCAAGTTTGAATAATATTGAATTTAATTCAACCATCCCGCACTAAGTATTATGGCAAGGCTTAGAAATATCGCTAAACAGAGCCATGTAGCTCTGTTTAGCGATGCTTCTGCACTACTTGCGCTAGTAAACATCGAGCTTCCGCTTGCTGCTAAACCCCCCATCCCATCACCTTTCGGGCTATGTAAAAGCACTAGAAGAATAAGAATTAATCCAAAGACAACCCAAGTCCAGAGGAGGATAGAAGTAATCATCATTTTCGTTAGAGAAATTACCTGATTAATGAATTAATCTATGCCACTTTAGTGTTTATACAGGTTGCGGCATGAGAGAAGATATTGATGAGGCTTCAATTGGCTTAATTAAAGAAGATCCTGTCATTTCATCTGGTTTTGGTAAGTTAAGAAGCTGAAGAATTGTTGGCGCTATATCTGCTAGCCCACCTCCATCTCTAAGTTTTATTGAATTGCCTTGCTTAGCTATTTTTACGCCTTCTCCTTCTATAAGAATTAATGGAACAGGATTAGTTGTATGAGCCGTCCAGGCTTGACCGTCAGGTCCTTTCATAAGCTCTGCATTCCCATGATCTGCGGTGACTATTAAGGTTCCACTTGATTTTCCTGTGGCATTGAGTATTCGCCCTATACATTTATCCACAGTTTGAATGGCTTCTTTAGTTGCCTCCATGATTCCGGTGTGACCAACCATGTCAGGGTTTGCATAGTTGATGACAACTAATGAATAAATACCGCTTTCAATAGCTGCTACGCAAGTATCAGTAAGCTTCTCAGCTGACATTGCAGGAGATAAGTCGTAGGTGGCAACTCTTGGGGATGGGACAAGATGTCTGTCTTCTCCTGGAAGCGGCTTCTCTATTCCTCCATTTAGAAAATAAGTAACGTGAGGATACTTTTCAGTTTCTGCTGTTCGATATTGCTTAAGTCCATTTTTAGAAACTATTTGGCCTAGAAGTTGATCAAGAGGTTCTGGAGGGAAAGCTACTTTGACAGGTAATTCAGATTCATATTGAGTAAATGTCACTACATTTGCTTTTGGCTGATGCGTTCGATCAAAGGCATCAAAGTCTTCAATTGTTATCGCTTGTATTAATTGGCGTGCACGATCAGGACGGAAATTGAACATAACTAGTCCATCTCCTTCCTGGAGATAAGTCGGGCTAAGGCGGACAGGTTCAATGAATTCGTCAGTTATACCAATCGAATAGCTTTCTCGAATAGCTTCTTGTACAGATGCTTGTTTAAGCCTAATGTCCGGATTAGTTAATAACTCAAAAGCTTTAGAGGTGCGTTCCCAGCGATTGTCACGATCCATCGCCCAATATCTCCCACAAAGACTTGCAATTTCTCCTACTTCATTTGTCTCAAGTTTATTTTGTAAGCGTTGCAAGAAGTTTTCCGCACTATTTGTAGGAGTATCCCGACCATCTGTGATCGCGTGAATTGCTACTTTGGTTAATCCAGTTGATGATGCCCAGTCTAATAATCCACAGAGATGATCAATATGACTATGAACTCCACCATCTGAGCACAGCCCTATTAGATGAAGAGTGTTACCTGTTTTAAGTAATTGTTCGGCTAGTTCAACCAGAGCAGGAATCTGCTCAAGTTTCCCAGCTTCGACTGTGTTGCTAATGCGAACCAACTCTTGCTGTATAACTCTTCCTGCTCCAATAGTTAGGTGGCCTACCTCTGAGTTTCCCATTTGGTTATTTGGTAGACCTACATCAGCACCGCTAGCTTCGATGAGAGTATGCGGATAGGCGTGCCAGAGAGCATCCATTACAGGTGTCTGGGCACTGCGTATGGCATTGTTTTCTACTTCTCCACGATGTCCCCAACCATCTAGTATCGCCAGTACCACAGGTGATACTCGTCTTGCATTGATGGAGTCTCCGGAATTACTTTTCAGCATTTTGACCGGGATGATTCCTGAGTGTTGAACGCCTAAATATCAAACTACTGCCTCCTAGGTCTAGGTTTGCCTTTCTGCAGACTTCCGTCAGCTTATGTGAATGCAATTAAGTATGCAATTCAATTGAATGGGCATAAAATTTATCTCTTCGAGGCTCTTCAATGACTGACACCCCTAGGAATGAAAGGGTGGAGATATTGTCAGAACATGAGCTTGGGCGAACATTAACTCGTCTTGCTTCTCAAGTCCTTGAGACAGTTTCGGATAGTCGCTCTCTACTGCTTCTTGGGATACCGACTAGAGGAGTTCATCTTTCTAATGTTTTAGCGAAAGAACTTGAATCATTAACTGGACAAACTATTGATCATGGGACGCTTGATCCAACCTTTCATCGAGATGATCTTGTCAGGATAGGCACCAGGATGGTAGAAGCAACGGACCTCCCCACGACAGTTGAAGGTCGACAGGTGGTTCTAGTAGATGATGTGATATTTACCGGACGAACGATCAGAGCAGCCCTTGAAGCACTTCAAGCTTGGGGGAGAGCACAAAGAGTATTGTTACTTGTCATGGTTGATAGAGGGCATCGTGAGGTGCCAATTCAGCCTGATTTTTGTGGTCGAAAGGTGCCAACTCGTCGTTCTGAATTAATTGAATTGAGACTTATGGATGTAGATGGAGAAGAAGGGGTGTTTATTAGCTAATTATTTTAGCGGTGATTTGTATTGTTTGTTGTTATTAAAGGTTTAACTTTAAGTATTATCTCACTGGACCAAGGACTTTATTTTGTAACATTTTACCACTACGAAGATCTACTCCCTGCATTTGCAACTTTGAGTCATCTGTGATGCTAAATTTTAGAAGAACACAGTCCTGACCAGGTTGACCAGGTGGATTAAGTAATATTGTTTCTGGTCTCTCTTGCCAAGAGTTAACTCTTGATTCATTGTTTTTTTGTTTTACCGTCGGAATACCTTCAATATAAACAACTTCATGGGCACCTGTAACGTCAGGTTCCCCAATGACTAGCTCAATTTCCTTTTGATTGACTTTACTTGCGGCTAAAATTATTTCAAAGGCATTCCTAGTTGGCCAAGTTTGTCCAGGCATAAATAGAGGGTGCCAAATGTGTCTGCCACTGCGTTGCTCCCAGCAACGCAGTGATACCCCACGCTGGAGTACATCTTTAACTTCTACTCCTGGTGTGAGTTTTAGGGCTCCTATAGCGACAGCTTCTATAGGAGGAGGTGTTATTAGTTGAGCAGGCTTTATGTTTTCTTTTAACCACCTGCGAAGAAGGGGGATTCTTGCTCCTCCTCCTACAGCGACTACACCTTTTAGGTTTTGAAGGGAGCAACCATTTGCTCTGCCACGAGCAAGAGTCTGATTTAGAAGTTCAGTGAGTACGGATAGAAAACCTTTTTCTGTCAGTAGTTTTTCTAATTGACGTCTTGATAGATAGAGATTTTTAGAGTTTGAATCCGATTGGCCTCTATAAGCTTCAAAAAGGATGTCTGTATCTTGGACATCATTGTTACTTAGACGGCACTTAAGTCTTTCGGCGGCATTAAGCAGTGATTCTGTGATAGGGCATTCAGGGAATAGATAATTTGCGATCCATCGATCGAAGTCTCGACCCCCAAGCCTAATTCCAGCTTTGCCTAGAACCTTTGCGCATCTCAAAACTTGGTTGCTTTGTCCTTCTAGGTCTTGACCATTAAATCTGAGTAATTGAGCTATTGGTTCAGGCCGCCCTTCTCCTCCTTCAAGGGCTACTAGTGATAGATCTATTGTGCTCGCCCCTATATCAACTACTAAAAGCTTTGAACCGGGAGATAGATCAGCTCCCATAGCAGCAGCTGTGGACTCATCTAGTAGCGCGATCTCATCGACTGGTAGTGTGCTGCAAACTTTGTGAAGCCAAGCTCTATAGGCACGGTATGTCTCTACAGGAGCAGTTAAGACGAGCCTTTTCACTTTTAGATAAGAGGGGATCTTTTGCCAGATTTCCCTAATAAAGATTTCTCCAGCTTCTTCTGGTAAGAGGCTTGTTTTGTGAGCTTCTGATGGGATAGGTGCTCCAATCCATCGTTTGAAATCACTAACTAGATTTGGACTTAGTTCTCCTGAAAGTCCCAAATCAAGAACTTGTTGCCCAATTAAGAGTCTTTTGGGATCACCATTCCTGTAACACAGGAGACTTGGAATTTGTCCTTTCAAACTACTTATTGGAGGAAGATCTATTAGTGAAGGAGCTCGATCTTGTTCCCCTTGGAAAGCGACCACAGTAGTTGAGTTCCCAAGGTCAATAGCCAGGGTGCCGACTTTCTGAGAAGACATTGGAACTTCTTCGCATGTTGAGGGCATGTTCATGGCTATAGCCAAGCGGGATGCAATTATGAGAGTAGGAGTGAATGATTATGGATAGGTTGCAATGTCTAGTTTTTTCTTTTTATAGAGAGGATCCTTTGTTGGAAAGGATTCTTGAGCCATTGCATTCGAGTCGCATGCAACGTCAAATGGGAGTTATTCATATTGACTGTTTAGATGCTGAGCACTTAAAAAAAATTAGCTATCTAATTCCATATATTCGAGAACCATTTGCCCTATTGGGTTTTGGCAGGCAGATTATCTTGAGAGCTGGCGACTTAAATAAACTCATATATCCGATTCATATGTCCTCACATTCAACATTTTGTTGAGCATTGAGAGCTCTCGATTAAAGTAAATACTTAGATTGCTCTTTTCTCAGTGATTACATCCAGCTTGGACGCAAAAGATCTTGCCAAGCGAGGTGAGAGCTTAATTCGGCAGTCGCCCAATAGATATCTGACGACTGTCCGAATTGCTTTTAGAGCTAAGCAGCGCCGCTTTGATGATTTTGATGGCCTTCTTGAAGAATCGAGTGTCAAGCCTGTTCAGCGAGCAATAGTTGAATTGAGCGATGAGCAGGACCAGCCGGATTTGTTGCCTGGATGAGTGAAAAATGATTCAAGAGGAAGGACAAGGCTGGCGATTAGCCAGAGATCCTTCTAGGAAAAATTTCCCCATACTGATTGGTGGAGAGGGTTGGGCATTGGAATTAACTAAAGACGAATGGAGATCTCTTGTATTGCTTATTAATGATTTATTAGCGCAACTTCAACAGTTAGAAAGTCAGTTAATGAAAGAGGAGCTTATCTCCCTAGAGATGGAACGTCTCCCGTGGTGGGCTTGTGTTGATGGTGATCGATTGGCTTGGAGTCTCAAATTAATTTTTCAGGACCATGAAAACCGCTCGAGAGGCTTTGAGGTTTTTTGGCCCATACCCTCAGCTCAGGCTTTTGTTGCAGCCATGAGAACCATGTGGGATTGCTATCAATGATTAGCGAAGCTTATAGCTTTTGTGGTTATTGATATTTCCACGCTCTTTTCAGGAGTAATTCACAGTTTTTCCACAGCATTTATTCTGAAAGAGTGCGTTGGAATTGCTATCTGTGGAAAACCTGTGCGAGGTGATTTTTCTTTCTTGACTACCAGATTTCTTTGGCTATATCGCGGGTGCAAGTCTTTGCTCGGAATTACTGTCTGGTACTCAGTCTTATTTCGAGATCTTTTGAGACATTGAGTTTTCAGTGGCTTGACGATTTGCTTTGGATGTGGGGAACTAGTGTCGTTTCGAAAGGGATTTGGATGTTTGAAAGCGAAGGTCAACTTGTAGCTCAATCGCTATTAGTTGATAGTGCCATGACTGGCTGTGAAAGGGCTTTAGAAGCATCTGAAAATGGCTTTATGGAGGCTGATGGGGTAGTTAGTTTTCATGCTGAGTTGCCAGCCTCTTTGCAGGCTGCAATGGCAGGGTTTATTGAGCGCTACCCAAATTGGGATCAGTACAGATTGATACAAGCCGCTTTAGCAGGGTTTCTTGTGCAAAATGGAGTTGATTCAAGGCCTATTACGCGCCTTTATATCGGAAATATGTTTTGTTCTAATTCTTTTATTCAAGGATCAGAGGCCTAGGTGAATTTCTCTAGTTGATTGTTGTTATATAAAAAATAGATTTTATTCAGGAACTCAGTTTTAAAGCAATTATTTGATAATGTTCCCAAGCCGCTTAAAAAGGTCTTTTGCAGTTGTTTCTGGAATAGGCACTATTGAAAGACGGTTGCCTTTTCGAACCACTGCAAGCTCATCTGCTGTGTAATTAGCTTTTAGCTCATCTAGAGATAAAGGGTTAATAAACTTTCCAAGATAAGTTAATTTTGCACAATCCCAAATTGGCTTTGAATTTTTGGATTTTGGGTCAAAATACTTTGATTGAGAATTAAATTGTGTAGGATCAACTAAGTTTGTTTCTACAACTTCCATTAGGCCAACTATGCAAGGTGGCTTGCAGTTCGAGTGATAAAAGAAAGCTTGATCACCTGGCTTCATTGATCGCATGAAGTTTCGAGCTTGATAATTTCGAATACCATCCCACAAGGTTGTTTTTTCTTTGTATAGGTCATCTATGCTGTATGCATCTGGTTCGCTTTTCATTAGCCAGTAGTTTATTTCTGTCATGCCAAGGGGTTTAGAGAAAAATGCAGGGTTAGAATGAAGTTAGAATAACTACACTTTAGAGACAAAGGTTGCCTAGCTGATATTTACTTTAAGGAATGAAAATACCAACAAGATAGAAACTGGTTGAACAAGCTTTTTGTCTACTTTCATTATCGCTCAATCCTTGACCTCAATGATCTCGTAATAAGGACGGTCCTCATAGTCAGCATCTGAGCAGCACATATCCCCGTAGATCTCCTCTAGTAATTCATAGGCATCGTCGTAGTTAGCAAAGCTCTGCGAGGTGATGTGGTCCTCTTCTCCATCGTGTCTGGTGATGAGGTATCTCATTTCAGCTTTAATCTTTCCTTGTATGTATTTGCCCAAAGAGCTTTTCTATACGTAGTTGAATTGCATACATCTGAGTTCGATCAAAGAAATATCTTTCGCCTTTGTTGTTTTTGACGATCGAAAGCAGCACATAAAGCTGTAAGCCGAGGAAGATGAGTCCAACTAGTACCAGAATCGAATAAGGATCGCTGAACATTGAGTGACCGACTTCCCGTGCACTTCCTTTCTAGCTGTTTTCAGAGGCTCTTGATTAGATAGTCTGTTCATGGAGGGGAAAGCAGCAGGTTATGCGCATTCCGTTTAAAACTTATGGCTTCTAAAGAAGAGGGCTCTGATCCCTTCGAGAATTTCAGCGAGGAAAAACTAACAGAGATTGTCAAGGCGAGTGATGCCTTGGATCAGGCAGAGTCGAGAAGAAGAAATGAAGAGAATGAGGAAGAAGAAAAAAGAAGATCTGAGAAGAAACCGTATCGCCGATTAAGGAAATCGCCTCTTGAAATGTTTAATCGATCTTTATTTCTTCTGTTCTTAGGTAGCTTTCTCTTCTCATTTGTTTCTGTTTACGCAACAAGTCGTTGGTGGTTCTTCTGGTATCTGATCAGTGCTTTTTCCTGCATTTTGTATACACCAAATAGAAGAGCTCTTAAAGAATTGCTAGATGCTTGGCCAAATATTGTGGATCTAATAAAGGGTCCTACCAAATAAGTGAGATGCTTATTTCTATTGCATTGCAAGTTTGGATAAAGTTTGGATAGAAATTCCTGATTCGCTGAGATCGGTTGCTATCACCTAAAGGGAACTTTTCATTAGCCAGTAGTTAATTTCAGTCATATCAAGAGATCTCCAGGAAGTGTGGTGTGTGAATAATGTGTGAATGAGATAGCCACTGGCTTTTAAAGAGATCAGTTAGCGAGGGCTTTCCCCCATTAGAAGGTTTTGATCATTTTAAGTTTGATAGCTCACAAAAGATATGCTTTTCCTATAGGTCCCACTAGTTTCTTTTAGAGGAAGACGCAATCGCACTTAAATGATGAAGGCTCTTAGATACGTTGCTATAGCAGTTCTCCTTTTGTTTATTCAATTAACCCCTAAACCTGCGATAGCTTGCGTGGAAGGTTTGTCGTGGGGAATGGATCTCTCCAGTGTAGAGAGACATCTTGGGGTTTCCTTGACTCCTGTTCAGGAAGATGTGAATAGGGGTCTTTTTGAAGTTAGAGATTTTCAGATGAGCGGTTTACCTGTGAATAGTCTTCGTGCTCGTGTTGAAGAGAAGGATGGCCTGAAACAGCTTGCTTATGAAATGGACTATGCAAACATGACTGAAGTATTGGCAGGCTTACGACATCGTTTTGGTCCTCCGGTTGGAACAAGTGTTGATGTTGACGGAAGATCGCCTCAACAACAATGGATTTGGCATACAGGAGAAGATGTGATTACTGCAGTCAAGAGTGAACAAAGACCTTTCTTACTTTCTTATCGACCATCACTTTTAGACCCTTCTTTCCTTTGAAAATGTGTGAATAGTGTGTGAATGGATTTTGCAAATTCCTTGTAATCGTTTTCAGTCACTCAAATGCACTTGTTCATTAGCCAGTAGCAGATATTCTCAGTCATGCCAAGGGGCTTGGGCGAAAATGGACGGTTTGAGTAAAGCTTGAGTAAACCTTCAATCTGGTTTTTGGTTTTTTCTATTGTCGCTCAAATCCACCAATTGCAAGAAGGGAATTGACTTGGGTGCTTGTGGTAAATACTGGATTCATATCTAGTTGATTTGAGGTTTAGGGTTCTTCCTTGGCAAGAGCCCTAATCACATCACCTCTTGTAAGGATTCCTACTGGTCTTTGCTGGGCATCGATTACAAATAATCGTTGTGTTTCGCGTGCGTTAAGCATTGCGGCGGCTTTTGCCAGCGGCAATGTCTCTTTACAACTGTGGGTATCCCTACGCATAAGGTCTTTAACAGTGTTGCCAAGTACTTGATGCACTTGCTTGTCCCAGTTGAGGGGATTGCGCAAATAAATCACGCTGTCTAGCAACAAAACATATGGACCAGCATCAATGCCACTTTCACGCACCATCAAATCTTGTTCAGTGATTTCCCCTATAAGTTGCTCTTGCTCGTTCACAACTGGAAGTCCACTGACGTGGTTCTCGCTAAGCAATTGAACAGCTTCTTTTAAAGCTGTCGCAGGTAAAACTGTGATAACTGGGCTTGACATGAAGTCCTTCACGATTGTCTGGGAGACCATGAATCAGTCCTTCATTTCGACAACTTCATAGTAAGGACGGTCTTCATAGTCAGCATCAGAGCAACTGATATCTCCGTAGATCTCCTCTAGCAAGTCATATGCATCATCGTAGTTGTTGAAATCTTGAGAGGTGATGTCGTCTTCTTCTCCATCGTGTTTCTTAATAAGGTATCTGATTCAGGATTTAATCCTTCCTCGTGTGTATTTGCCCAAAGAGCTTTTCTATACGCAGTTGAATCGCATACATCTGAGTTCGATTAAAGAAATATCGCTCACCTTTGGTGTTCTTGAAGATTGAAAGCAGCACATAAAGCTGTAAACCCAGGAAAATGAGTCCCACTAGAACCAGAGCCGTATAGGGGTCGCCAAGCACTGAATTTCTGATTTTCTGCGCACTCTCTTTCTAGCTGTTCTAGATAAATATTCCTTTTAATTGAAGTAAATAGGAGTTTGAGCTCGTTAGTGTAAAAAATAAGAGCTGGACTCAAAGGGGAACATCGAAATACGTCCTCCTTCTTCATGTCTAAAAATGTCCTTACGTCATCCCCTATTTCATCGAACGATTTTGGCTCTTCTTTTAGATATCCAAGAGTCAGGGTATGAACCCCCAACATTGGAAAATAGAAAAGCTTTCCAAGATGAATTAATCCAAGAACTTGAAGAAGGGATTCTGCCGATCATTGAAAAAAGTTGCTATCAAAACCCTTCACTGACAAGGAATGATCAAGAATCAAATTTCCCTAAGTGTTGAATGGCGGCTTTTTTGACTCTTTAGAAATCAACGAAAAGTGTGTATTTAGTTTGTATTTATTTTAGCGATTCCTCCAAATCCCTGCCCACCACTCAAGCGCCGCTTTTCATTAGCCAGTAGGAAGTATCAGTCATAGCAGAGGTTTTGGTCAGATCACGTTGTGGGTGGATGGATTAATATTCTCACCCTATTTCCTTTATTCTTTTTTAATCAAGTTTTGATTACTAATAACCATTAGATTGCAACTGAAAGAAGAAATATAGACTTTAAAAAATAGTTGAAAAGAATGTAAAAGTTCGATTCCAGGAAATATCATCAGTATTTGCTCAAAAAACTCAAAAAAATACAGGCTGATTGCTTTACATATGAGATGCTTTAAATACAACGCGTTCAAAACATTGTCTTCAGACTCTCAGTTAATAGAAGCTCTTGTAAAAGGTTTTGCAAATAGAGCTGAAAATAAGTCTTTTTTGATTTCTAATGTCACAGCTAATTTCTTGGCTATTCGACCAAGTGGTAACCCTATAACGGCAGAAGGTCTTGTTGGAATGTATAACAACGCAGATTTGGTTGTTGAGCTGTCTGAGTTAGTTAAGATTCATCGATTAGAAGTAAATGAAGACTGGGGCTTTGCCGCTTTTACCTTGAAAGAAGTATTTAGTTATAAAGGTGAGAAAAATAATGATTTATCAAGTTATTCAATGATTTTCAAGAAAATAGAAGGAGCTTGGAAGATTTCTTGGATGCAAAGATCATCAGGAACTACAGATCTTTCGACCTGGAACTAATCTGTAGTTTCCCTATTAATTACATCTTTTAATGGCACTTGAAACCACTATTATCACCTTCAAGCTCAATGGGACTTTCGCTGAGTGGTCAGCCATCTTTGATAGTGATGACGCGAATAAAAGGCATGCAGAGTATGGGATAAAGCCTCTATATAGAGGGGTTGATAAATTAGACCCTCAGAAAGTCATTGTTATTCATCAGCATCAGGAAGGAGATTTAGATAAGTTTCTTGCAGCTAATGGTGATTGGATTGCTACTCATGATGTTGATATGACCAGTTTGGATCAGTCAGTTTGGACGGCTGATTAGTTAATTAGCCAGTAAAGATAAAATAAGAGTGGTGTGTATGGATTTTAGGAATTCCTTCTAATCGCAGTTCACCACTTAAATTTCGCTTTTCATTAGCGATTAGGAGATACCCTCATTCATAGCAAGGGTTTTGGGCGAAAAGTGGTAGTTTGGATAGAGCTTGATAGACACTCGATTTCCTGAGATTTCTGTTTTGTCTATCTTGGCCTATTTGTATTGCAGTTGCAGTTGCAGTTGCTTTTTGGCCATCTCTTTCAGGGGGCCTTTGGGGAGCTCATTAAGAAGATCTGACAGGGTTTCAAGGCTACTGGAAGTAGCGATACAACTGAGGGCAAGAACTGCTGCACGAGCTGTTGTTTCTGATCCGTTCTTAGCAATTTCCGCAATTTGCGAGCTGACTGCGGCGCTATTTCTCCGTTGTAAAACCCTAATGGTTGCTAACACAATTGGATCGCGAAAATCTTTTAATGGTTTCTGAACAAGATCAAGAAGAAGATCATCACTGATTTGATGAACTTTGAATTGGAGTAATTCCAAGCCTGCTAAGAGAAGTGGTTGGGATTTTTCGTTTAAGACATTCCTAAGGAATGTGATTGGAAGTTCACCTCCCCAGCAGGCAAGTGCTTGCAGAACTGGCAGCTTGGGTTGTTTCTCTTCTTTGAGCAGCTTTAGCAACCAAGTTTTTGCCTCAGTCTGATGACAAAGCCCTGCAGCACGAATTAACTCTGGTTGAGCCCCTGCTTTTTTGATCAGCAACTCTAAAACTGGCCAACCTTTATTACTTAGTAATCCGAGTTGCTCAGTTATCGCAAAGCGAAGGTCTGCCTGAAGATTGAGTGAATAAACCTCACCCAACCAGCAAGGCTCGAGGGGCATCCTGCGTGATTGGTTGAGTTTTTCCCAGATTGAGTCTTGTTGGATGGCCATAGATAGTTTTTTGGACTTAGCGTGCACCAAGTTCTGCTGCTAGTTCTCGTTCCAGCTTTTCATCATGAACTATTGGCAGGACATTGGACATCTTGGTGCGATGTGTGCTGTAGAAGAGCATGCCTATAAAAACCATTCCTCCAATAATGTTGCCAACAGTAACTGGCAGGAAATTCCAAAAAATAACCTTACTGAAGGGCACTCCAGAGCCAAGAAGAGGCCCTGCTGTATGCAAAAACATGTTTACAACAATGTGCTCCATGCCCATTGTTTGGAATGCAGTAATTGGTAGCCAACAAGCAAGAAGTTTTCCTGGAACACTTTTACTTACTAGAGCCATTGTGACTCCAAGACATACGAGCCAGTTAGCAATAACACCTCGTATAAATGCCAGGAAAAGTCCAGTGCTTCCAAGAGATTCATACTTAATAAGAACATTTGATTGATTTATAGATATCAGTTTTGATGCAACAACGGCCCATCCTTTGCCTCCTTCCGCTGCAGATAAAGGATCAATAGTTCCTGCGCTTGTCAAACTAATTGAAAGTAAAACTGCTACTAGAAATGTGCCTAAGAAATTACCTATCCAGACCCAACCCCAATTTCTAAATGTGGCTTTCCAGGAGGATTTGCCCGCCCAAGTTGCCATAGGCAATAGAGCAAAATTTCCAGTAACTAGCTCCATACCAAAAAGCACTATGCTTGCAAATCCAAACGGGAAAATAACTGAACCAAGGAAAGGCATCCCAGATTGAATACCTACAGTTATTGCTAGACATGTAGCTAAACCAAGTATTGCTCCAGAGTAAAAACCTCTTACCAGTAAGTTTTTTGTACTTACAGTAGATTTTTTTCCACCAGCTGCAATCATTCCATCGACTAATTCATTAGGGAGGACATAATCCATTTGTGAGGTGTTTGCATCCATGTTTGGAAAAATGATTGTTTTGGAAATGTTTTTAAATTGATTTATTTACTAATGCGATTCATTATCCTTGAAAAAGGATCTTTACTTCCGCCTTGACGATTAATTAGTGGACGGTCACTTCCAAATTCACTTAGCCAATTGACAATGCGACTAAAGAAATCAGTTGAACTGGATTTAAATTGCATGGTGAAGTTAATAAATGATTGTGTTTTAGGTAAAAGCAGCTTATGGAGGATGACTGCTTTTACCTAATTGCCGAATCCAATCAATAATTTGCGTTAAAGCAATAAATTTCTCAGAGGAATTCTTGGTCTTTGGAATTGCAGAGTAATTTTCAATCAATAATTTTTTTAATAGATTCTTTAATTCAGCAGTAGGAACTGATTTATGTTTTAACTCTCCTATCTTTTGATTTGGTCCTTGTTCTCCTCCAATGGATATGTCATAAGCCTCAATCATTTCCCCATCAGCATTTCTAGCTTTTGTCCCGGTCAGGCCTATTGCTCCCATATAGGCTTGACCACAACTATTGGGACACCCTGTCCAGTGAATCTTTAATTCTTCAGGTAAATCAATTTCTGAGTCAAGCTCTTTAGATATCTTTAGAGCCTGGTCTTTAGTATTTGTCAAAGCAAAACTGCAGTAGTTACTACCTGTACAAGAGACAGTTCCTGCCGCTATTGTTTTTGGGCTCAAAGGAAATTTCTTTAATAGATGATCAGCTTTAAAACTATCAATTTGATTGTCTGGAATATTAATTATGATCACATTTTGATCTTCAGTAAGACGAACTTCACCGCTCCCATATGTTGCACTTATGCCGGCTAAATCTTGAATTTCCTCTGCAGAAAGCCGACCTACTGGAATATTTATGCCTGCATAGTTAAGTCCTAACTGCTTTTGAGGATGGACCCCAAAGAACGAACGTGGTTTTTGTGAAAATATAGAACCAGGGTCTGGAATAAGTTTCCCAAATTTATCTTGAACAAGATTTCTAAAATTTTCTACGCCCACTTTATTTAAATAGAATCTAAATCTTCCTTTAGGTCGTTTATAACGTTCTCCACCATCGCGCCAACTAGATATAACTACTCCTGTGAAATGACAAATTTCATGTGGTTTAATCCATACATTAAGAGGAATAGCGTAGTCATTTAATTGAGAAGAAAGAATTCCTCCAACCCAAACACTAAAACCAAGCTCCCCTTCTTTTATAACTGGGTGAAAAATAATGTCATTATGCAAAAGAAAGTTATCATGTGAACCTGCTACTGCAGTATTCCATTTTCTTGGCAAATTAGAAAATTCAGAATTTCCTTCTCCATTCTTAGTTAAGAAATTTTCCAACTCCAAAGTATATTGCCTGGTATCTATAATTTCTTTCGGATCGATTCCTGCTAATGGATTACCTGTGACATTTCTTGGGTTATCAAACCCTGATTGGATAGTTTCTATATCAGCATCTTTTAGGCGTCTAAGAATTTCAGGTAGGTCACTAATAAGAATTCCACGGAGTTGGAGATTTTGCCGTGTAGTGATATCGCAACTTCCATCTTCTGCATAACGAGCAACAATAGATGCAATTACATTTAATTGATGTGCATTTAGTATTCCATTAGTTACTCGTAAACGGAGCATGAATTTTCCTGGTGTTTTAGGCCGCCAGAACATTCCATACCATTTCAAGCGAAGTTCTAAGTCCGTTTTGTCCATTTTCTCCCAACCGATCTTGGCAAATTCTTCTATTTGACTACCTAATAGAAGCCCATCTTTTATAGCTTTATTCTTTTCTATTCTATTTAATTTCTTCCCTTCTAAATACGGTTTCATGGTTTAGATGCGTAATACCTTTGATTTGTATCTGAAAAAAAGAGAATAATGAATTGAGGAATGCTTCAGCTTTATGAATTTTGTGAGATCAGACTTCTATTCATCGTAAAGAAATAAAATTCATCTTCTATTAATGCATTTAGGAGCTCACTCTTTATGTATCAATTTAAACAAAAATGGAAATTTCCTGAATTTAAAGTTCAGTATATTTAGATACAGTATTATTGCCACCAAGATGAATTTTGGATTGGCTGACTCATCTAAAATATTTCTAACCTGCTATTTCTAGAGTAAATTTAAAAAATATACGATGTATATTTAGATACAAGAAAATATTCATTTTGTTCTTTTGTCTTTTTTCAGAATCTAAACCGGAAGACTAATATTGACGACCTACTTCCCCAAGCCAGCGTACTGAACCTTCCAGTAGCATTTTCCAAACTTTCTTCATTGCAGTAATGTCTCTATTTAGTCCATTGTTAAAATCAATCTGGTGCCTTAAGTTATTTATTTGCTTAGAAGGCCTTGTTATTAACCTTCTGGATGATTTAGCTCTATAGAGGTGGTTAACCATTTAAAACCCCTTTCTTGAAAAGAAATTGATAACCATTAGAGCAGAGACCTATGCTATTCGTATGTTGTAGTTGATACAAAAGAATAATATTTAAACCAAACATCCCTTTTGAATAACGTTAGCTATTAATTGAAAAGTTAGATTCATATTGTTTGCTTTGGAGGGATCCATTGCAATTATTCTTTGGAGAAATAATCTAAATCAGCCTCTAACATGCTCTGACTATCTTCATTTGAGCAGCATCTATACATAAGATTGATAATACGTTGTGGATCAATTTTAAGAGTCGCAACCTCATTCCATAATTTGCGACTCAGTTCATCATTGGCGAGATTAAATTGTGCATTAATAAGATCCCTTGCTAACGAGAAGATTTTTTTATTAGCCTCAGATCTATAAGGCCTATTAGTAGATCCTTTAGACAAGTATTTCCTGCCACGGTAGATTAAATCAGTTTGAACCTTAGATATTAATTGCCTTTTTTGATTATAAATGCTACGCCTATACTTTAATTGGATAGCCTTTTTAGGCACAATTTCTTTGTGTTGGGTATATTTGTTACCACGATAAAGAAGTTTTTTCATTGTTTAAAGATTGAAGACGTCAAAGAACTTTCTTTTGTCTTGGTTAAGAGGCTCTTTCAGAAATGAGTCTGAATGAGTTTTAACCATATGTCCTCTTTATTCATAGCTACTAAGGACTAGTGATGTAGTTCATAAGGGCACAAAAAATGGCTTTTTGTCTTTTCTAACTGCAGTATTATTGTTCGACCTCAGCTATTTCATAGTAAGGGCGGTCTTCGTAGTCAGCATCTGAGCAGCACATATCTCCGTAGATCTCCTCTAGTAAGTCATAGGCATCGTCGTAGTTGTCGAAATTTTGAGAAGTGATGTCGTTCTCTTCTCCATCGTGTCTGGTAATGCGATATGTCATGCCTTTGTTCTCTTAGGTTTCCCAGTCGACACCATAGTCATCTTCGTCGTATTCATAATTGAGGAGAGAGTTCTCATCTTTTTCTTTTTCTCTTCTTTATAGGTGACTGGCTTTTCTTCTTTCATTTTCACTTATTTATCAATCGGTACTTATTAAAGAAGAATGGTGTGTATGGATTTTTCAAATTTCTTGTAACCGCTTTTAGCCACTCAAATGCTGCTTTTTATGAGCTAGTATGAGACATCATTCATGGCAAGTATTTTTCAGCGAGAGTTTTGGTAGAAAGGTTGTTTTAGGCCCTATTTCGATGTTAGTAACGCAGCTTTGATTGCACCCATTTCAGGGAAGCGGAGCGATTCAGATATACACATTGCTAACACCATCAGAGGAAATGGCGTAAGAGAAGTTACTGGTGGTTTTACCATAGACAGTGGCGATGAAACTTTTGTCCAACTTGAATGTGGCGGTTTTGGTGAAAGCGTTGTAGCCGAACTTGATGTCTTTTTGTCTAGAGACAATGGATGAATAGAGTTGGATCATGTAGGTGCCATCGCGGAAGTCGCGAATTTCTAACGACCATTTACTTTCACACACCTTGACAACTGAAGGTAGTGGTTGATCTTTATAGGGAATCAATTCCCTCATGAGAACCACTGCAATTGTTGGAGTAGCAGCAGCTGCTATTGGAGTTCTGGTTGGCAGTCAACTCCCAAGAGGGGTTGTTTCTGCTCCAGTTTCTATAACCACTTTCAAAATCAAAGTACCATTTAATCAATGGGCGGCAGGCTTCGATAGCACAGAAGCTGATCAGATGCACAAAGCAAATAAAATCAAACCCCTATTCAGAGGAGTGAACATTGATGACCCAACAAAGGTTGTCGTAATTCACCAGTCCAAACCAGGTTCAGTTGAAACCATTCTTACTGAGAACCAAAAGATGATGGAGGCGGGTGGTCACATTATGCGAACCACTAAAACTACAAATTGGTCATTTCAATAGAGATCATTAGTTCAGATGAACAACTAATCATCAAACTAATGAGTAACCGAACCATCCATGATTGTGATGTTGGTATCAGTTGAGTTAGCCCAACGTAGCTTGCTTAATTCTTGATAATCTGCTCTGTTATAAGCCTTTAGTGCTGTTGCCTTGGAGGAAAATTCAATAATCACTGATAAGTGACCACCCTTGCCTTCAACTGTTTTTGCATCCAAGTCTTTAGCGGCAACCTTGCCCCCTACTGAGTCAATCCAAGAAGCAAAACCTTGGACGTATTCTCCAAACCCTTCTGGATTCGTGACGGTTGTAGTGACGATCCAGTATCCCTTAGCCATGTAAACCTTTTAAAGGTGGAGGCACCCTTGCATAATTTCAATCAAAAGCCTGAAAGCGAGGGATTAATTCAAACTCTATTCAAACCACCCATTTTTGCGCAAATCCATTGATATGACTGAAATTAATTGCTGGCCAATGAAAAGTGGCATTTGACTGACTGAAAGCGCTTACAAGAAATTTAAAAAATCCATTCACACCATTATTTTCTACTTCAATTAAGAGACGCATTCCCTAAGAACAGAGGG
>CACEWU010000010.1 GCA_902563335.1 uncultured Prochlorococcus sp.
TTCGGTTTAATGCGTACAGATAATGAGGGAATAATTCAAGAATTTCGTGAAAAGCCAAAGGGAGACTCACTTAAATCTATGGCTGTTGATACCTCTCGTTTTGGCTTAAAACTGAAGCGGCAAAAGAGCGACCATACCTTGCTTCTATGGGTATTTATGTTTTTAGTCGTAATACATTATTTGACCTTTTAAATAAGAATCCAAACCATAAAGATTTTGGTAAGGAGGTTATCCCGGAAGCACTTTCAAGGGGTGATCAACTTCGTAGTTATGTCTTTGACGACTATTGGGAAGATATTGGAACTATTGGGGCATTTTATGAAGCCAATCTTGCTCTAACCGAGCAGCCTACGCCCCCATTTAGTTTTTATGACGAGAAATTTCCCATATACACACGTCCTCGCTACTTACCTCCTACTAAGCTTGTAGATGCTCAAATTACTGATTCAATCATTGGTGAAGGTTCAATCCTCAAGTCATGTAGTATTCACCATTGTGTTTTAGGAGTAAGAAGTAGAGTTGAAAGTGATGTAGTGCTTCAAGACTCTTTGGTAATGGGGTCTGATTTTTTTGAATCTTCAGAGGAACGTCTTGCTTTACGTAATGGTGGGGGAATTCCTCTAGGTGTTGGTACCGGTACAACTGTAAAGAGGGCCATACTCGACAAAAACACTCGAATAGGTAATAACGTGACTATTATTAATAAGGATCGTGTGGATGAAGCTGACAGAGCAGATCAGGGTTTCTACATACGTAATGGAATTGTTGTTGTAGTAAAAAATGCCTCCATTTCTGATGGAACGGTAATTTAAAGATCTAGTTATTAATTACTTAGTTTTTTTATATTTACATTCCTTGTTATTCCAATAACTCTCTATGGATTTTCACCATTGTGATGGTTCAATCCTGACATTGTTCTCTTGAAGGCAGCATGTTTTTGATCACTTAGTCACACTAACCAAAGTCTATAAAATTACTGGCCATGTCGAAGGCTCATTTTGGATTGATAGGACTTGGGGTTATGGGAGAAAATCTCGTCTTAAACGCTGAGAGGAATGGTTTTTCAAGTGTCGTTTACAACCGAACATTTAGTAAAACTGAGGCTTTTTTACAAGGTCGCGGGTCTGGCAAATCAATTGCTGGGGTAAAAAATCTTCAGGATTTTGTTAAGCAATTAGAGCGACCTCGACGAATATTGATGATGGTTAAAGCTGGACCAGCCACAGATTCAGTTATTCAGGAAATTTCTCCTTTTTTACAAGAAGGAGATTTACTTATTGATGGAGGTAATTCAGAATTTCGCGATACAGAAAGACGTGTTAGCGAACTTGAAAGCAAGAGCTTTGGATATATTGGGATGGGAGTATCTGGAGGTTCCAAGGGAGCATTAGAAGGGCCTAGCATGATGCCTGGTGGTACAAAATCTTCTTATAAAGCAATCGCAAATTTGTTAGGAAAGATGGCTGCTCAGGTTGAAGATGGTCCTTGTGTGACATATATAGGACCAGGAGGGTCAGGTCATTTTGTGAAGACTGTCCATAACGGAATTGAATACGGAATTGAGCAGATTCTTTCTGAGGCTTACGACTTAATGAAACGCGTAGGTGGCATGAATTGTGACCAAATTGCGGATGTTATGGCTTTTTGGAATAGCACAGAGGAGCTTTCTTCCTATTTAGTTGAGATAACCGAAGTCTGTTTACGAGCAACCGATCCAGACGATGGTGAGCATGTTGTTGAAAAGATCATGGATAAAGCTGGTCAAAAAGGTACAGGCCTTTGGACTGTGATGAGTGCTTTGGAATTGGGTGCTCCTGTTCCAACTATTTATTCTGCTTTGAATGCAAGGGTATTGAGTTCCCTGAAGCAGCAAAGAGTTAATGCACAGGAAGTTCTGAATGGACCGGAACCCCAACGTTTTGATCTTGGAAATGTCGAGAATGGAATGGCACCTCTTATGGACGCAGTTGTCATGGCCACCATTGCTAGTTATGCGCAAGGTATGGAGTTAATGCGACTTGCCTCTTCTCAATACAATTACAATCTTGATATGCCTTCAATTGCTCAGATATGGAAAGGTGGATGCATTATTAGATCCCAGTTGCTTAAGAGGATCCAAGATGCTTTTACCCTTAATTCACAATTGCCAAATCTTCTAGTAGACCCATGGTTCTCTGGGCAAGTTAATAATCGCCATAAGGGGCTATCAATAGTTGTGGCAGGAGCAATGAAGGCTGGAATTCCTGTTCCTTGTTTAAGTAGCTCTTTGGATTACATCAATAGCTATCGCACCTCTAGGTTGCCGCAGAATTTGGTTCAAGCTATGAGAGATTGCTTTGGCTCTCACAGTTATGAACGCGTTGATAAAGAAGGTGTTTTTCATACAGAATGGCTTGATTGATGAAGATTCATGGTTAGCTACAAACTTGAGAAAGCAATAGATAAATTTGATTTGGCTCGTAGAGCAAATCAAATTCTTGCTTCCCATATTGATATAGCTCTTGATCAGAGGGATCGTGCTCAAATTGCTTTGTCGGGAGGAACAACCCCTTCAGCAACATATAAACAGCTTGGTCAAGAACATCTCCCCTGGAACAGGGTTGATGTTTTTCTAGGAGATGAGCGTTGGGTTGATCCCAACAGTGATGCAAGCAACGCGCTCATGCTAAAAAGAACACTTTTTTCAAGTGTTCCAGGTTCTGAAGCATGTTTTCATCCTGTACCTACTCCCCCTGTTTGCTCGTCTGTTGAAGAAGGTGCTGAATCTTTCTCTCTTCTTGTTGAGAAAACATGTGTAGGAAATCCGCCAGTATTTGATTTGATATTGCTTGGACTAGGAGACGATGGTCATACTGCTTCACTGTTCCCTGGTTCAGAAGCTATAAAAATTACTGATCGCTGGACAACTGTATGTAGAGCTAAAGGTAATGATCGAATATCCCTTACATTTCCCGTTCTTTCTTCAGCTAGAAAGGTCGTCTTTTTAGTTAGTGGTTCTAATAAGAAATTAGCCCTACAGCGCCTACTTGATTCTTCAGAATCATCTGAAAGAACACCAGCTCGATTGGTTGCACCCGATTCTGAGGTATTGGTGATAGCTGATGAGGAAGCTGCAGAATTGGTTTAAAGAGTTCAGTTAGAAAAGTTTCCTTCGACTTTTTAGGATTATATTCTTGAAATGAGGATTTATTAAAGTTTTGTGTCTTCTCAATCTCCCCGAGAGAAATTAATTTTTTCGCCTGGTCAATTTGACAGGTGGACATCACTTAATGATTCCATCATGGGTGGATCTAGTAATGCGTCGTGCAAGATCTTAGATAGTGGTCTCTTGTTAGAAGGAGATCTGATAGAAGAAGGAGGAGGATTTGTTAGTTGTCGATCACCAATACTTTCACCCCCTTTAAACCTTTCTCAATATCGAGGGTTGAAAGTTGATTTAGATGGCGCTGGCCGAACATTAAAAATTGCCATTAAAGCTAGGAATCGATTTATTGGAATGTCAGGATTTTTTGAAAGGGGTCTTTGTTGGGTTGCAGCAATCCCAACTAATGTCTCAGGCACAACTTCTATTCATATTCCATTTAATATTCTTAAGCCAACGATTAGAGCCAAAAAGGTTCCTTTGCCTGTTCCTTTCAATTCTAGAGCTATTACACAATTTCAATTACTGCATTCAAAATTTGGTCTGCCTGGCGAAATAAATGCTGGCTTCAAACCAGGATTTATCCAAATACATTTGCGATCGATTAGTGTATTCACATGAGAAAGAAGAACTTGTTGGGGTTAATTGCCTCTGCTGCTGATATTTGTATCAAGCCTTGGCAACATGCTGTTATTATTCAGAATAAGGATACTGAAGAAGAAATTGGTCTGGAGCATTTTTTTGATTTAGTAGTCAGAATTGAATGTCGAAGTAAGGATGGTGAAAGGTTTTTCGAAAATGATTTAGAACTTGATATATATAGAAGTGGTAGTGATTTGAATCTTACATTAAGCAGAGTTGATCAACCTAAACTTCCAATACTTTGGCAGGGAAAGCATGCTGTGTGGATGGACTCCTTCTCAGGAAAACGTTGCCATGCTCCTATAGATGGCGGCAATTTAGAGTCATTAGCGAGACGTATAAGATCTTTATTTCTCTCAATCAAGGAGGATATTTAATATTGATCTTTTGGTTGATCTGTAACAGCCCCTTTGCTAGAGCTACTTACTAATCTTGAGTACTTACCAAGAATACCGGTCGAGTATCTAGGTTTTGGTTTTACCCAGGTTGATCGCCTTTTCTTTATTTCATCTTCGTCAACATTTAACTGTATAAGTCTCTGATTTGCATCAACTGTAATGCTGTCACCTTCATTCACTAAGCCAATTGTTCCCCCAACAGCTGCTTCAGGTGCTACATGTCCAACGACTAGTCCATAGGTCCCGCCACTGAAACGACCATCAGTTATAAGAGCAACTTTATCTCCCAAACCTTGTCCAACAATCGCAGAGGTAGGGGCAAGCATCTCTCTCATCCCTGGACCACCAACAGGTCCTTCATTGCGAATAACAATTACATCACCATTCTTTATTTCATTATTGATAATTGCTTTTAAACAATCTTCTTCACTTTCAAAAACTCTTGCCGGACCTGTTAACACAGGTGTTTTAATTCCACTAATCTTTGCAACGCTTCCTTCACTGGCAAGATTACCTTTGAGGATCGCTAAATGACCCTTTTTATAAATGGGTTTTTTAATAGAGCGGATAACATCTTGATGTGGTGATGGTTCTGAGGGCACATCCTTGAGGACATTAGTAATTGTTTTACCTTCAATTGTTAGACAGTCACCATGTATTAGTCCCTCGTCAAAAAGTAATCTCATTACTTGGGGAATACCTCCAGCTTTATGAAGGTCAACTGTCACATACTTTCCGCTAGGTTTGAGATCACAAATTACAGGGACTTTCTGTCTTATTTTCTCAAAGTCGTCGATATTTAGCTCTACTCCTGCAGTTTTCGCAATAGCTAGTAGATGTAGAACTGCATTGGTCGAGCCACCAACAGCCATGATCACACTAATTGCATTTTCAAAAGCTTTTCTGGTGAGCAAATTTAATGGCCTTATATCACTTTTTATAGCTTCAAGTAAAACCAAGGCGCTTTTTGAAGCACTTTCTGTTTTCTCTTTATCTTCTGCTGCCATTGTTGAGCTATATGGAAGACTAAGACCCATAGCTTCTATAGCTGCAGACATGGTGTTTGCAGTAAACATACCACCGCAACTTCCAGCACCTGGAATAGCATTTTTCTCCACCCTAAGTAATTGTTTCTCGCTTATCTTCCCACTTGTAAGTTGACCAACAGCCTCAAATGCGCTGACAACTGTTAGGTCAGTACCATCTAAATGTCCAGGTTTAATTGTTCCTCCATACACGAAGATCGATGGTATGTTCATTCTTGCCATGGAAATAATTGCTCCAGGCATATTCTTATCACAACCACCAATTGCTAGAACACCATCCATGCTTTGTGCATTGCAGGCTGTTTCAATAGCATCTGCAATAACTTCTCTTGAAACAAGTGAATATTTCATCCCTTCTGTACCCATTGAGATCCCATCACTGACAGTAATCGTCCCAAAGATTTGTGGCATACCACCTGCTTTTCGAATTGCATCTTCTGCGCAATTAGCGAGTTTGTTAAGGCCTAAATTGCATGGCGTAATTGTGCTATAGCCATTAGCTATACCAACTATTGGTTTGCTGAAATCTTCGTCACCAAAGCCAACTGCTCGTAGCATTGCGCGGTTTGGTGATCTTTGGATCCCCTGAGTGATGGCGCTGGATCTGAGCATGTTGTTTATTGAGCCTTGGTTGTGATGAAAGCCAACTTATATTCCCATCTAGTTTCTTGCTCCTAGATCTTCAAGCTGTTTACGTACATCTGCTATTGCAGCATTTAACTGTTCAACTCGTTCTTCTAGTTGTTCACTACTCTCTATTTTTCGAGAGGAGGAGGAATTTTCAATAGCTTCCGAGCCATCTTGCATGCGAGGCGCGTAAAGCATTGCTTGTTGCTTTTTGCTTTGTTGACGTCTCTCAGCTTCTGAAAATAACCACCAAGCTAGCCCTGCAGCACCTAGGACTGCACCGCTGATTAAAGAAGAGAGACTGGTACTGGTTGACTCGCGATACTGACTCATGCCTACTTTTTAATTGCCTTAATCCTAAGTTAGGCCTTGTGTTTTGTTTTTCATACGTAAGGAAGGATTTCCAATTCCTGGACTTATCTCTCCAAATTCTGTTAATTCTGGGTCTATACAGGCTGCATAAATATTTAGATCAGGTAACTGTTCTCCAATATTTTTAAGCCCAGGACTGGAGGCTAGGGCAGTAATTATCCGTATTCGTTTGGGGCTAATGTTCTGTTCATATAGTAATTGAAGTGAACTCAGAAGCTCTTGTCCGCTTTTGATTTGATCGATATAAACCACGATTCCAGCATTTTCGGCAACCATATCGGGAACACCTTTAAAACATAGTTCTGCATTTGGTAATACTCTTCTCGCACCTTGCCAAAGCTCAAAACCTCCTCTACTTATTGGTATTGCTAATAAGGGGACACTGTTTTCAATGACTTGTCCTTGGGTTGTTGTCTGATGAGTCTGGACTTCTTCAAATCGATATGGTAGCCAGTCTCTCAAGGCTTCGTAAGTTAACCATCTTCCAAGCTCTTCTAGTCCAGTTGCATATAAAGCTGCTGGTGTCGTTCTGTTACGAAGCATCGTTAACCAGTGTGCGATTAATGGGTGTGGTGGAACGACGACTCTTAATGTCATAGCCATAGCTCATTCACAGGCGTTTATTTGCCATAACGTGAATAGACAAATTACTGGCTTGTGGCCAACTCATTCACAATGCAACAAACTCGATTTTTATCCAGACGTATTGGCTCCTTTTGCATAGCAGCTTTCTTGTTAATCGCTCTTGTATTTCCCTCGTCTCAAGTATCAGCAAAAAGACCTCCTGAAACTCGTAATCAAGAAAAGATAGAAATCTCGCAAGATATGCATGGTAGGGATTTGAGTGGTTATGAATTTATAAAAGTTGATTTACGTGGTGTTGACTTGAGTGAATCTGATCTTACGGGAGCTGTTTTCAACAACAGTCAGCTCAAAAATACAGATTTGCATGGAGCCAATATGAAGGATGTATTGGCTTATTCCACAGATTTTGATGAAGCTGATTTAAGAGATGCGAATTTTACAAATGCTCTTTTGATGGAGAGCAATTTTAGTGGGGCTATGATTGATGGAGCCGACTTTACAGATGCAATTCTAAATCGTATAGAACTTAAAAAACTTTGTGATAGAGCACAAGGAACTAACACTTCTACTGGAATAGATACAAGCTACAGTCTTGGATGCTGAAATTAGTAATTACTATGGTTTGTATTTTTTAGAATGAGTAAACGTATTCCTGTCACTGTCGTAACAGGTTTTCTAGGCGCAGGAAAGACTACTCTCTTGCGCTATTTACTAACCCATAGCCATCAAAGACTGGCCGTTATGGTCAATGAATTTGGAAGCGTTGGGTTAGACGGGGACTTAATTCGTAGTTGTGGATTCTGTTCAGATGAGGAGATTGATGGGCGACTTGTAGAGCTGAATAATGGTTGTCTTTGCTGCACTGTTCAGGATGACTTTTTACCAATGATGGAAAAATTGTTATCTAAGGCTGACAGTCTTGATGGCATTGTTGTTGAGACAAGTGGATTGGCTTTACCTAGACCGCTATTGCAGGCGCTTGAATGGCCTGCAATAAGAGCCAAAGTTCATGTGAATGGAGTTGTTACAGTTGTTGATGGAGAGGCTCTTGCTTCAGGGAGTCCAGTTGGAGATTTATCAGCGTTAGATAAACAACGTCAAGATGATACAAACCTAGACCATCTAACCCCAGTTGATGAGTTATTTACTGATCAGTTATCAGCTGCAGATTTAGTTTTAATTACTCGTTCGGACCTATTAACGAGTGATTCACTTAATAATATTAAGTTAGAACTTATGCAGAAGGTCAGAGCCGGCACTCAAATTATATCTATCAGTTTCGGTAAAATTGATACCAGATTAATCCTTGGTCTTCAGCATTCATCTGTCAATAATTCTTTTCATGGTCATGAACATGATGATCAGCACGATATTCATGACCATCAGCATGTTGAAATTCAATCTGGCAGTATTCGTTTAGAGGGGATAATTTCTCGTGAAACCCTTGAATCACTATTGAAGGACTTGGCTGTCCGTTTTGAAGTCGTTCGTCTTAAAGGTCGATGTTGGCTTCCTCACAAGTCGCTTCCGCTTCAGTTGCAAATGGTCGGACCAAGATTATCTAGTTGGTTTGAGATGGCACCCGACAACGTATGGACTCCTACTCAAGGTGGCGTTGATCTAGTCGTATTTAGCTTTAAGGAAGAGGCGGTTAGCTCTATTAGTAGCCAGATAGAACAGTCATTTTGTGTATAAATTTTAAAACCATGATGGATTTATATGTTTATATAACTTTTTGGTTGTGCAATCTAAATAAACAGGCGATGGTTATATGAAGATGGATCTTAAAAAAGATCTTCTAACGCTCGTCATTCAACGGATTGATCTTCCGTGATCCAAGCAACTGCTAAAAAAACAGCAAAATTCCATCAGCAAGAGTCAAGATTGTCTGGTGAAAGTTTCCTTTGCTCCCAGTGTGGTGGAAATGGGTATATGAAAACTACTCCTAACTGCTATCACACCTGTCTTGACTGTCTCGGTAGAGGAGTGAAACTTAAAATAAAAAAATGTGCATAACTTTCTGCTTTTAATCACAAAAATAAATTTTAATGTACAGAATGATTCATGAGCAGCAACAGAATTATTAATTTATGGTTCCTATCTGCTTTACATCTAATTCTCAATCAATTTAATCAGTGCCTAGTTTTAAAGCCCAAGTTCTTGTAAGTCTTCGGCCCTCAGTCTTAGACCCTGCTGGAGAAGCTACTAAATCGGCAGCAAATAGGCTAGGCATCCAGGGTCTAGAAAGTTTGCGGATTGGTAAATCTATAGAAATTCAAATTCATGCTCCAAATGAGCAAGAAGCCCGCCGTAGAATTGAGCTGCTTAGCGACCGACTGCTTGCAAATCCTGTTATCGAGGATTGGACGTTGGAAATGAAGCCCCTGCCCTCAAACCGGGTTGAATAAATCTCTCATGAGCATAGGCATAGTTGTTTTTCCAGGTTCAAATTGCGACAGGGATGTTAGATGGGCTACAGAAGGTTGCTTGAACATTCCAACAAGATTTTTATGGCATGAAACCCGAGACTTAAGTGGTCTAGAAGCAGTTGTCCTTCCGGGAGGTTTCAGTTATGGCGATTATCTTCGATGTGGAGCTATAGCTCGCTTCGCCCCAGTTTTGGAATCAATCATTGATTATGTTGATAAAGGAGGAAAGGTACTAGGAATTTGTAATGGTTTTCAGGTACTCACTGAGTTGGGTCTTCTACCAGGTGCTTTAACTAGAAATCAAAATTTAAACTTTATTTGTGAAGATGTTTCTCTTAAGGTAGGAAGTACTCGAACAAAATGGCTGAATGCAAAAGAGTGTGGTGATTTAATTAAACTTCCAATAGCACATGGGGAAGGTCGCTATCAATGCAGTACTGATACCCTTAAATTGCTTCAAGATGAAGAACGCATTGCTCTTAGCTATGTAAGCAATCCAAATGGTTCAGTTGCAGATATTGCTGGAATTACTAATTTAAAAGGGAATGTTTTTGGACTAATGCCACATCCTGAAAGAGCATGTGATCCTTTGACAGGAAGTATAGATGGAAGATCTATTTTATTATCTTTAATATCATAAGTTAATAGACTAACTAATATATTAGTTAGTCTATTAACGATCAGGATGATTTATTATCTTTGAATCTAAAGTGAACAATATTAGGCAGTGACTGCTGTCTTTGGATCAAGTGAACCCTTTGAATAGAGGTCTGCATAGAAGTTAATACTTTGCTGTTTGATCTTGCTTGCTTGACCAGCACACCAGAACTGTTGATAACGATCTAAGCAGACTTGCTTCATATACTTACGAGCCGGCTTGTTGAAATGTCTTGGGTCGAAATTTGTTGGATCAGCAGCTGCTGCTTCACGAACTGCTGCTGTAAAGGCAAGACGATTATCAGTATCAATATTTACCTTTCGCACACCATTTCTAATCCCTTCTTGAATCTCTTCAACTGGAACACCGTAAGTTTCTGGTATCGCACCACCAAATTTATTGATCATATCTAGCCATTCTTGTGGCACAGAACTGGATCCATGCATCACTAAATGTGTGTTTGGTAGAGCTTTGTGTATTTCTGCAATTCTACTAATTGCTAATACTTCACCTGTTGGTTTTCTAGTGAATTTATATGCGCCATGACTTGTTCCTATTGCAATTGCTAATGCATCCACTTTGGTTTTAGCTACAAAATCTGCTGCTTCTGCAGGATCTGTCAGCAACATGTCCTTGGAAAGTTCGCCTTCGAAACCGTGTCCGTCCTCTGCTTCACCTTTGCCAGTTTCTAGAGAACCTAAACAACCAAGTTCTCCTTCGACACTTACACCCACTGAATGAGCGAAATCTACAACTGTTTTAGTTACATTTACGTTGTATTCATAGCTAGCAGGGGTTTTGGCATCGGCTTCCAATGAGCCATCCATCATGACTGAGGTAAATCCATTGATTGCTGCTGAGTAGCAGGTTGAAGGATCATTCCCGTGGTCTTGATGCATTACCACGGGAATATTTGGATATGTTTCAGTCGCGGCAATAATTAGGTGCCTGAGGAATATTTCACCTGCATAGCTTCTTGCCCCTCTTGATGCCTGGAGGATTACAGGGCTGTCTGTCTCAGCAGCTGCTTCCATAATTGCCTGTACCTGCTCAAGGTTATTTACATTGAAAGCAGGTATGCCATAGCCGTTTTCAGCGGCGTGGTCGAGTAGAAGCCTTAGCGGAACAAGAGCCATCGATGTCTCCGAGGTGTCAGGAGGACCCAGTTCTCACTAAAAGTGCCGGGCCTAAGGCCCAGGACTTTATAAGATGGAGGTGAGAAATGTCACGTACCTCTAATTTTAATTGAGTTTTTGTAGAGGATCCATTTGATATTCCTTAAGTGGTGAGGCGTATTGGGTCTTCTTAGGATTGGAGAGTAATTTTCTGGCCCGAGTTAGAAGACTCTCGCAACTTGTCGCATACCTTTTGGCTTGACCAAGCTTCTGAAAGACCAGGAATCATTGGCTGTGAACTCCTAATACTTTCCGCCCACCAGTCCTGCAACCTTGAAACAGGAGCTATTCGGCCATCAGACCAGGTTTTAGGAAAAATAAGATCCTTATCGCAACTAATGCTTTTTAGACCCTCACCAGATGGTGCATACCAGAGTCCAAAGCCGTGTACATAGTCATTCTGATTGTCACTACCCAGGAAAATAGTTCCTTCGCTTCCATAAATTTCCAACCAAAAACCACGACCATTTCTTGATACAGAGCTCAAACTGACTTGTGCAGGCACCAATGATTTGTAATTAGGATTACTTAACTCCAAATGTGCAAATGCAACATCCTCACTAGTTACTGTTAACAAAGTATTTGTTTGTGGGTCATGGCGTTCCTTTATTGAGGTTGAGAGGATTCCGCTAACACTTATTGATGGACCACATAGCCAATGCAGAATATCGAAAGCATGGGTTCCTAGAGCCCCTATTACTCCTCCTCCTAAATCAGATTGTGAGTACCAATTCCAGGGTCTTGATTTATTTGCACGACTACTCATTAACCAATCTAGTCTTATTAGCCAAGGCTGCCCTACGACATTTTCTTCGAGAAGACGCTTTGTTTGCATAAATAAAGGAACAGCTCGGTATTCAAAATCGACTGCAACACTCAACCGATTATTTATTGCTAATCGCTGAAGTTCTGCAATTTCTTCGGATGATAATGCTACTGGCTTTTCAAGTAAGACGTGTTTACCAGCTTCGAGAGCAGCAATTGCCATTTGCTTACGAGGAGCAGGAGGAGTGGCAATAACAATTGCATTGACTTTGGGATCATTAAGTAATTGAGGCCAATCACCATAGCCAATTAAATTATTTCTCTCGCAGGATTCTTCCAATCGAATTTTCCGTGGATGCCAAATTGCTACAGGATTTAAATCTTTGGATGCTTTTAACGCTGGGAGGTGAACTGATTCTCCAAAGCCCAAGCCTGCTATTGCTACACCAATTGATTGGAGAGAGGAATTTACTGATGACATTTAGTCGCTCTTGTATGAGCATGCATCATCTATTAAAGGATCAACAGCAGTATTTAGCTCAGTTATTTATAATTAATTTATACCATTGATAGTTGAGCTTTAAGTGATTTAATTCTGCAGTATATCCATAAAAAAATACCTAATTAAAATCTAATGAGAAGTATTCTCTGCGCCTGAACATATTAGATATTTCTATAGAACAAAAATTTGATAAATTTTAAATTATGTGTATAATATGAGGCTCTTGCCATCCTTTATATCTGAGAAGATTTATCTCTGTACCAATCTGTAGGATCAAGTAATGCAATACTAAATTATTTTGTTAATTGTCTGATCAATAAAATGACGAAGTAAAACCATCAATTGTTTAATTTTGAATCTTTAAGTGCATATGCTTATTTCTTATGAGATGTGTTTCCATGAAGGCGCAAAAGTGTGCCGAGTTTTTGTCGTAATTGAGTTCTAGGAATAATTGTGTCTACAAAACCATGATCCTGAAGATATTCAGCAGTCTGAAAGTTATCCGGGAGTTTTTCACGGAGGGTTTGTTCTATTACTCGTCTTCCAGCAAAACCAATTAGGGCCTTAGGTTCTGCGAGAATCAGATCACCAAGCATGGCAAAACTAGCAGTAACTCCTCCTGTGGTTGGATGAGTAAGAAGAGGCATATAAAGCAATTCAGCCTCTCTATGCCTTTCTAAGGCTCCTGAGATTTTTGCCATTTGCATAAGGCTAAGCATTCCTTCCTGCATACGGGCTCCACCTGAAGCGCAAACAATTAATAGAGGCAGCTTTTGGCGTGTTGAACTCTCTATAAGCCTTGTAATTTTCTCACCAACTACTGATCCCATTGATCCACCCATAAAACGGAAATCCATTACTGCTAGTGCAAGGGGTATTGATTCAACACGACAAATTCCAGTAATTACTCCATCTTTTAACCCTGTACTTGCTTGACTTTCTCTTAATCTGTCTGCATAAGCCCTTCGGTCTTTAAATCCAAGCGGGTCAGTTGGACTAAGGTCAACATCGTATGGCTGGAACGTTCCTGGATCCGCTATAAGTTTTATTCGCTCCTGACTGTCGATGCGATTGTGATGACCACAGTTACTGCATACGTTCGCATTTGCAATTAGGTCTTTTCTATAAACAACCTGACTGCATTCAGGACATTTCCCCCATAAACCATCGCTTTCATCAGTTTCTTGGCTGACTTTGCCTACAAACTGACCCTTTCGACGATCAGCAAACCAGTCAAAAAGTGACACGTGACTAAATGTTCTTTACACCATTAAATACCCAAAAGGTTGTGCCAGCGCAATAACCACCAGTTTGGTTCTGCTAGCCAAACAGACCAAATTCCTAATGCAAGGAATGGTCCAAATGGAAATGCTTGTCGCATCCTTAATTTTCCAGAGAACAATCCGAGAATCGTAAAAAGTGCTGAAAGGATGAATGATATTGATATTGCAGTTATTAACCCTTCGGTGCCCAACCAAGCTCCTCCGACTGCTGCCAGCTTTGCATCGCCAAGTCCTAGTGATTCATATTCCATGATTTTCAATGAAATTCTTGATAGCACCTCCATGAAAATTAGTCCAATGATGGAAGCTTTTAAATGGTCTATTAATAAAAAATATTGCATGTCATTGTAAAAGCCATTTATTATAATTACTAGGATTCCAATTATTATTCCAATGAAACATTTTCCTGGAGGTATGCACAAATAGTCAATATCGTATTTCGATATTGAAAGCAATAAAGTAGATAATATTAGACCTGCAGTAATTACTATTACCCTTGGCATCTCTTGGAGGTATTGTGGAGCTGCATAAATAGCTGAGGTACTAATAATTAAAACAATAAGAACAAATATAGATATCTTTATATAAGATAAAGTGGTTTGTTTCAATCTAATAGATTTCTCACTTTTACTTGTAAATTGAGAAAATCTCATGTTAACAAGTTTGCGAAATAGAACTAAAAGTTGATTAATCGATGTTTTTTTAGTTTTAAACTCCTTATCTTTAGATGTTCTAATTTAATAAAATGCTCATGAGGTAGGAGGGTAGGAATTTTAAAAATTACTCTACCTTTTTTAGTATTAGTATTTAAGATTATTCCTTTTGGCTGAATTAGGTTATTAGAATTTATGATTATGTATTCAAAAAAAATATCACGAGCTATTTTTATCACATCTTTGCTATTGATGTTTTCCCATTGAGTACTCTCGTATGACTTTTTGCCAACGTTAGGTATTGAAAATGAAGGTGTTGAGCGAGAGATTGATTCAACTATTTAAGATACTTAATAAGTATAGTTGATTTTGTGAAAAATTCATTATTTAACTAGAAGACTTTTTTTCCTCGATCATTCTGTGAATAATTGGGGTCAAGATTAATTCCATGGCGAAACCCATCTTGCCACCATTAACCACGAGACTTGTAGGACTTGACATGAAAGAGTCATGAATCATTCCAAGTAGATAACTAAAATCAATACCCCATTTCTCTCGAGATCCCTTTCTAAAGTGAATGATTACAAAGCTTTCATCTGGGGTGGGAATATTTCTACAGATAAATGGGTTAGATGTATCAATGGTTGGAACTCGTTGGAAGTTGATATCTGTTTTGCTGAATTGAGGGCAAATATGGTTTATGTAATCAGGCATTCTACGCAATATTGTGTCGACAATAGTTTCTGCTGAATAGCCTCGTTCCGCATTGTCACGATGAATCTTTTGAATCCATTCAAGATTTGTAATAGGTACCACTCCTACTAACAGGTCTGCTGCTGCTGCTACGTCATAGCCTTCTCCGACAACTCCACCATGTAGACCCTCGTAAAACAGAAGATCAGTTCCACTTGGAATTTCTTCCCAAGGTGTGAATTGACCAGGACCTAGGTCGGTCCCAAGCCTTACATTATGTTCATCGGCCTCTTCAGAACTGTGGAGGTAATAACGCTTTTGCCCCCCCCCCCTGTTTTTCCATAGGTAAGGAACAATTCTTCTAGCTTGTCAAAAAGATTAGCTTCTGGTCCGAAGTGGGAGAAATTTTGACCTTTAGCAAGGGCCTCAGCCATCGCTTCCTTCATCGGCACCCTTTCGAAACGATGATAACTATCGCCTTCGACCACAGCTGGAATGATCTTTTCTCGGGCGAAAATATGCTCGAAGGCTCTTTTAACGGTGCTTGTTCCGGCTCCTGAGGAGCCAGTTACTGCGACTACCGGGTGACGCTTCGACATCGACGCATTTGTTAGAGATAAAGGAATTTTGGCAGGTCGCCTGTCACTGCTATTGGGATTTCATTTCAAACCTTCATTATTTAGATGGCTCAGGGGTTCAAACAGCTTTAAGCAATTCAGTTCCCATTTCACTACAAGTAAGTTTTTTGTATGCGCCATTGCTCAGATCGCTGGTTCGAAATCCTTCTTTAAGTACATTGTCAACGGCTAATTCAAGATCGTCTGCTGCACTATGTTCATTTAGTCCGATCCTAAGCATCATTGCCGAAGAAAGAACCATTGCTATTGGATTAGCTTTATCTTTACCAGCAATATCAGGTGCAGACCCATGTACTGGTTCGAATAGACCGGGACCATCTGTACTTAAAGAGGCAGAGGGAAGCATTCCAATCGATCCAGTCAACATTGCCGCTTCATCACTGAGAATGTCACCGAAAAGATTGCCTGTTAATAGCACATCAAATTGAGAGGGGTTCCTTATCAATTGCATTGCCGCATTATCAACATATTGATGGTTCACTTCTACAGCTGGAAATTTTTTTGATACCTCCTCGATTTCCTCTCGCCAGAGTTGGCTGACATCAAGAACATTTGCTTTGTCAACGGAGCATATCCTTTTTTTTCTATTCATTGCTAATTGAAAGGCAACCGTGGCAATTCTTTGAATTTCCTCTTGTGAGTAAGTCATTGTGTTGAAAGCCCTCTCACCCCTTTCTGTTTTTATTCTTCCTTTAGGTTGACCAAAATATATTCCGCCCGTAAGTTCCCTTACAACCATTAGATCAACATCTTTGATAACATCAGGCTTAAGTGAGCTTGCTTCTATAAGTGCTGGACAAACCTTTACTGGCCTTATGTTTGCAAATAAACCTAGGGCAGATCTAAGTGCCAGTAGTCCTGTTTCTGGTCTTTTATTTCTTGGTAAATTGTCAAATCGTGGGTTGCCAATAGCTGCCATTAAGATTGCGTTACTGTCTTTACAAGTATTCAATGTTTCCTCAGGAAGAGGATCATTTGTTGAGTCAATAGCAGCTCCACCTATTAATTGCTCATTAAATATTAATTTGAAGCCATTCTTATGACTAACTTTCTCAAGCAAAACTTTTGCAACATTTGTGATTTCTGGACCGATACCATCACCAGGAAGTAAAACTATTTTGTGTTCACGCATTAGAAGTTCGGGAGAAATTGTTTTTGTTGGTTGTCGAGATTATTCTCGATTTAGTTTCCTTAGTGATTTTGCAATATCGGGTAGTCTCCGAAAATTTGCAGAACATCTAAGCCATAAACGATTAGGAATTGCAGGAAAGCCACTTATTACTTCCCCCGGGGCAATATCGGCATGGATTCCGCATTTTGAGCTTGCAATTACCCTATCTCCTACGTGGACTCGATTGGCTACACCTACTTGTCCCGCAAGAATAACTCCATTTCCTATTTGAGCACCACCAGCAATCCCTACTTGAGAAGCCATTGCACAACCTTTCCCAATCTTGACTCCATGGCCAATTTGTACAAGGTTGTCTATTTTCGTACCGGCACCAATCAATGTTTCACCTACAGCTGGTCTGTCAACTGTTGAACCTGACCCTATCTCTACATTATCCTCAAGGATAGTGATTCCTTTTTGTGGCATTTTTTTCCAACCTTCGTTTGTTGGGATAAAACCAAACCCCTCTGATCCTATAACAGCATTTGAGTTAATTATACAGTTATTTCCAAGCCTAGAACCTGAATGAATAACACAATTTGAATGCAATTCAGTATAATTTCCAATATTAACATGATCATATAAAACTACACCTGCGTGAATTATACAGTTGTTTCCAATATGACATCGTTTACCTATATATACATTTGGACCAATAAATACCCCTGTTCCTAGAATAACGTCATTATCTATTACAGCACTTGGGTGAGTCTCTTCTGGGTAGATAATTGCAGGTGACAGAAATTCTAATACCTCTGTAAATGCTAATTTAGGATTGTCAAATACTGCCCAGGCAATATCCTCTTTACCTATTATATTTAAAAATTCTTGCTGGTGAGGAAGCAGTATTGCCGCAGCGTTAGATTCAGAAAGTTTCCTTTTAAGGTGATTATCTTTTTCCAGAAAAGTGACTTGTCTTGAGTTGGCTAGCTCTAGTGATGCACCACATTCTATTTCAGGATCATTTGCTAAGTAATAATCCTTTAGCCCGCCAATTTGATTGGTTTTGAGCTTATTAACGATTTGGCTGAATTTCATAAAATCAGTCCTGTTGTCGAGATCGTAGACCTTTTGGAAGGTCAATTAATAGTTTTGTTAGTCAAAACAAGAAAATCTCTATGAATTACCACCGGCGATTTATCTGATAGGGGGGGGCTTTCTAAAGACAGTTTAATATCTCTACTACCTAATGAGCAAAGCCCTCTAGCTAATTCTTCTCCATTGTCATTGTAAACACTAACTGCTTGATTTGATAAAAAACTCCCTTCAATTCCTTTTACACCCACTAAAAGAAGAGATGCGCCTCTTTTTTTAATTGCATCGCTGGCTCCATTATCTATAAATATTTTCCCAAGGGGTTTAAGAGCATGAGCTAACCAACTCTTTCGATTTTTTATTGGGTGAGGACTAGGGTGAAAAACGGTACCTCCTCTTGAGCCCTTAAACAATTTACCAAGTGTGCTTGGATTTCTTCCATTGGCTAAGTGGACAGTAATACCGCTTGATGTAGCTATCTCTGCCGCGGAAAGTTTTGTTGTAATCCCACCTGTACCCCAATCACCAGAAGTAGAACTATTTTTTTCAAGCTCCATTATTTCATTTGAATTATGAACATCAGTTATTGGTTGTGCAGCTGAATCTTTTCTAGGATCAGAAGAATATAGTCGATCTATATCAGTTAAAAGAATTAATTGATCAGCCTTTATTGCTGTTGCTACTAATGCTGATAATGTGTCATTGTCACCGTATTGCAATTCTTCTGAAGAAAGGGTGTCATTCTCATTTACTACAGGCAAAATATCCCATTCAAGAAGCTTTAGTAATGTCATAGACGCACTTTTATAGTTAGCTCTTGAATGAAAATCAGCTCTAGTAAGAAGAATTTGAGCAACTTTATATCCATGTTTAGCCATAGTTTTTTGATAAAGAGTCATTAGGTGACCTTGACCTATTGCTGCAACTGCTTGAAGACAGATAATGTCTTCCGGTCGATTTTTAATTGCCAATTGATGGCAACCTAGTCCTACTGCTCCGCTTGAAACAAGGACAATCTTGTCTCCTTTCTTTTTGCATGTAGCAATGCTAAAGCACAAGTTTTCTATGAATTCTGATGTACTTGTCTCTTTATCACCTCTTAAGAGACTGGTCCCAACTTTTACTACCCATAAACTCATTTCCTTTTTGCTCCAAGTTTGATTGATAATGCTCTTTCAAGGTTTTGTAGATTGTTGTGTGTACAAGGTTTGCCATCAGGTCCTATTGGATGAACAAGAACTGTATATAGTCCTAAACGATTTCCTACCAATACATCTGTAAAAACTCGATCACCTATCATCGCGATTTCTTCTGGCATAAATTGCATTTCATTCATTACTTTCTTTATTGCTTTTCTTCGTGGTTTAGATGCTCCACATCTAAACCTAAGTCCCAATTGATTGGCTACAGATCCTATACGAGATTTTGATGGATTGTTACTTAGCAGATATAGCTCTAACTGTTGGTTGGCTTCTCTAACCCAGGATTTAACCGAATTGTGTACTATTACACATTTTCCATGGAGTAATGTTTTATCGACATCGAGTATTAGAGCCTTAATTCCTCTATCCAAAAAATGTTTAATGGGAAGGTTAGGAAGGCTAAGGCTAGGCTCCCAATTAGGTTCAAGCCAATGCTGCCCCATTATTAAAATAACTCCCTATCCTCGATTTCTGTTTCTATAAGAGGTTGTATTTGATCAAACTCCTTTCCTTCTACAAGGATAGCTTGACCATCTTTTAATCTTGCTACAACAAAGAATGGATCAAGAGGAATGTAGAGCCCATATTCCTCATCCTCTACCCTAAAACTAACTAATAACTCGTATGTTTCAGAATCTGTATCTGTGTCATCCTCTTCAAGTTCTTCAGGATCTGGCTCATCTAATTCACCTGTCACAGTAAGTGTGACAGCGGATCTGACAAGAGTTAAATCATGTTCTTGGAGTACAACATCAGCAACAGCAAGAATTGGTTCACTGCTTTCAATTGTTTGGATTAGTTCTGGATCGCCTTCTCCGACAAGACGGAACAATGAGACTGGTGTATCAACAGGGGTTAATAGAGCATAGTCTGTATTGTTTATTGGTATCAGTTGTTCAAGAAAGCAAAGTAGAGAGCTCCCGCGGCTATCGTTTACAAGCACCGTAGGCACTTCTCCAGTATTCGTTGGACCAGGGGTTGACATGTCAGTGGTTTCTCTAAATTCCACTATCAAAGCTTACTTTGTGATTTAAATAAGACATGGCTTGGACCGGTTTGAGTTCGGGACCTTCTCGTAACCATTGCTCTAATAAAAGTGCAGCAGAAGCACTATCGAGTTTGCCACTTCGATCTCCATAAAGTTTATATTGCTTCTCCGCGGCCCAGGTGCTGCAATGTTCGTTGACCCATGCAAGTGGAAGATTAAGAGCTTTAGCAACCCTTATGCCATATTTTTTACACTGTTTGGATTGAGATGTAGCTAAGCCATTTTTATCAAGAGGTAGCCCTATTACAAGGCCTTCTACAGATCTTTTGGCGCACTGATATTTGATTTTCTCTAAGTCAATTTTAAAGTTTTTTCTTAAGACGGGCGGCAGAGGAGTGATAGTTATTCCAAGAGGATCGCAACCTGCTAGTCCTATCCGCTTGTTTCCAACGTCGATACTAAGAATTGATGTTGGTTTTGGACTTGATATTTCGTCCCTCATCTTCTGCCAAGAGATGGAGTGGGCAACGGTGGCTGCTGAGGCTTTAGACCTTCAAGCATAGATTCAAGAGATTTTGCACCCTGTATTAACTTACCGCTAGTTTGTCGCCTCCATAGGCTTCTGCCTAAAAGTATTTGTTCTTCATTTCGGATACAACCGAATTGAGCTATTGATTCTGTTAATTCTTCGTCTCTACTAGATGTTTCTATAGAGACTGATTTATTTAATTTGTACATTTCATTAATGATGAACGGTATAGCATCACCAACCCTTATGTCCCATGTTGTGTCTGTTAACATTTCCAGTACTATTCTATTCTGCAAATTTGAACGATTTATAAGTCCTGCAATAGCAACTTTACTGTTTTCTTTCGTAGACAACAATACACCTTCTCCATACTTATTATGATTGACTAAATCATTTAATTGCCGGTCTAATATTTGACGCAGATGTACTGATCCTTGTGATTTTTCTAGAGGCCATAACAAGTTTGCATTACTTCTTGTAATTCTTTGCCATTCCAGTCCAGAAGGGAGGATATGCTTTTTTATTGATTCATTTAGTTTGTTAGCTTTAGTTGGCAACGACCAGGAGTTAAATAATTTGAGTGGTTGGAATCCGAGTTCTCTTGAAGCTGCTAATTGTTCAAGCTGATTTGTGGAACACTTTATAATCCAACTGTTCGCGGAGTTATTTTTGTAAGATAGAGCTTTATGAATAAGTGCATAGCTAATATTTTTATGTGAGATATCAGATTCTTCATCAATCACATCTGGCGGACTGATTGTCCAACAAGTTCCACGAAGGTTATAAGGTTCAATTAAACAAAAAGCTATTAAATTTTGATCTTCAAATGCCACAAGACATTTGGGTTGTCTTTTAGATATTAATTGATGAAGTTTTTCTTCTGCTTGTGCTAGAAAACTACGGACAAGCATTAATTGCAACAAAGGCAAGTAGGTTGCTCGTTTTCTTAAGGGGATCTTTGAGAGGTGGCTTGCGTTGAGTAATTCCACGCGAAGGGGCCTCTTTGGTGCCTCGATCACGTTATGTAGAGATAATT
This sequence comes from uncultured Prochlorococcus sp., assembly GCA_902563335.1. Taxonomy (GTDB): domain Bacteria; phylum Cyanobacteriota; class Cyanobacteriia; order PCC-6307; family Cyanobiaceae; genus CACEWU01. The sequence goes on from CACEWU010000010.1 coordinate 21,570, forward strand.
TGATCAAATATATCCATAAATGGATGATTTTGTGTTGGTCTTGATCAGCATTGCCTTACAAGAACTAGGGGTGTTTGTTCATCAGCGTTGCCGGCGGGATTTTTGATTAGTGCTTTTTTTAATAGAGATTTGTCACAGCCTCTGCTTGAGGAAAGAATTTTAACTCGACCTAAGTCATTAACATCTACAACAGCAACTTGTAGGCCAAGCTTTTCAGAGGCTGCTTTACAAAATTCATAGGAATTCCGCGGTCCAAGAACAACTGTTTGATCGTATGGAGGGGTTGTTCCTGTTATGTCATCAATTAGTCTCGCTTGTTCACTAGCTAACTGGTAGAAAACTCCATTTATTCCTATTAGCTTAAAAACGGCACCAAAGGCCCAGGAAATGATTACACGTGTAGGCCCAATGATATCTATAAGTGACTGCAATCCACATGCTGTGGCAAAACTACTCGTTGGGTGGAATCCACGACATAACGTTCGTGCAACCCAGCTTGGATCAATAGTGCTTGGGTGTCGATATCTTCCTTGCATTATAGCCAAAGGGGTCTCTCCAATAGTGATTATATCTCCAGGCTGACTTACATCTTTTGTATAGTCATCAATTACTTGAATTGGATCATCTAATACTCCTAGAATATGAGTCTTTAGCGGTAATACTTGGAAGCTTTCCCTTCTTAAAAAATAGGCTTTGGAAGGTTTTATTGAAGCTGGTTTTTGAATAGGAACGGATATTCCTTGAAGTCTTTTTAGGCGTCCAAAAGGTCCATAATTTAACCAGTGGATATCTATCCAAAGTGTTTCAACAGAACTCTTTAATTCATCACTTCCATCATGATCTAATACAACATTTAACTCTATTTTTGTTTTCTTTAACCCTTTTAATATATATGCTGACCAGTAACCGTCTTTTCTTGACTTTTGATCTGGATGAATAGGTATTACTTTGCTAATAATTTTGATTTTCTGTGTCTGTTTATTCCCAAGTAAAATTGGATTAATTGTGAGTTCAGGTATCATTACTTCCATTCTTGGATGAGGATTAACTATTTCTAGAAATCCTTTTACATCAATTTGTCCTCGAGAGTTTTTAACTTCCCAGTCTGATAGTCGTAACTTCAGTGGAGATGAGGGTTTTAGACGATGACGAATTTCTATAAAAACAAAAAATAGAGGAATGATTAGTAGTAATAGTAATAAGTTGGACATAGGGAAATTTGCCTAGAGAAGCTGCTAGAGGTAGAATTGATTTGATATGGTTTCAGCTTAAGTGTAAGTTAATAATATAGTTTAGTAATAACATTTTTTGTCATAGGAAATTACTTACGGGGATCAGTATACCCCTCTTTTGAGGGCTCGCTGTTATATTCGTTAAATGATTTTATCGAGATGTTGAAAGGTATATCTAGTCCAGTTGATCTGCTAATGCTTTCATTGACTGTTTCTATATTAACTAATCCCTCTTCATCTAAGAGAACATTGCCATCTGAATCTATCACAACAATTTGAGGTATATTTCCATGCCAATAGAAACCTTCATCTCTTGGTTCATTATATTCTTTTCCTTGTAACTCATCAGTTGTAAGGGGAATAATATCTATTGCATTTCCCCAAACTAATTTTAATCCCGATAGTATTGGTGCAAATGCCTTACTATCTGAACTATCATCAAGATAGAAAGCAATTACGCTTGTTCTTTTTTTATTAAGTGATTCGGATAAGGTGCTAGAAGGAGGAACCATTGATCCATTACCTGTGTATATAGGAAAAATATTGCCGTCATAGCTATCAGTATCTCGAGCAGCCTGAACTGGTAGAACTATAAAAAAAATAGAGAGGCAGAGACTAAGGAATGCTCTTTGCAAGTGCGTCATTTCAGACTCGTAAGGGTTGTGGTGATTGTTTCTAGTTTCAATAGGGGGCTTGTTAAAAATTATCCTCTCCCAAGGGTCCTCCCCATTCCTTGAGCAATTCCACGCCCTATAAGTCCTATTGAGCGACCTATTACTTGAGTTAGTACTACTACCATTAAATCTCCAAATCTCTTAACAATAGCCTGCAATTGAGGGGATATGGCATCTCTAGTTTCTATAAGAAGAGCTACTTGCTGTTGAAACCAGCCTAGTTGGCGAAGTTCCTCATCACGTGGCTCAGTCAAAAAAACTGTATTGAGGACTCCCTGCTTTAGTTCATAAAGTAGACGCTTACTTTCATAAAGCTGTATTGGCCTTTCAACAAGGTTCTGCCATCTATTTTTACTATTAAGTTGATTTCTTATTCGTTCAAGTTCTCTGGTTGAAATTAAATTTGACTTTAAGAAGTATTGACGTAGCTCAGGCCATTGAGCAGATGCAGCCAATATCTCTTCACTAATTAATTCTGCGGTTCGGATAAGCCAATTTGAAAATAATAATTCAAGTCGAATTAATGCACGAGGTTCATCAGCAGGGAGAAATTGACCTTCTAATTGAACTGGCTTATCAAATACTATTGGTTCAAGCATAAAAGTTGGATTGGGAAGTTCTTCATCTGTATTTGACAGATCTATTAATTTAGATAACTCATCTACTACATTTACTTGAAGGCCGTTACGTTGGAGGCGTACATAATTCCCAGTTAGTGTTCGTATAGCCTCTTGACGTAGCTCAGACTGCAAATCAGACCATTTATTCTCTAAAGCATTTAATGATTTATGACTATTACTAAGACGCTTAATAACCTGGTCTACTTGATTTAGTAATGCTATTAATAAATCATTTCTTCTTGATGAATATAAGGCTTCGATCGCGAGCAGACTCTTTGTAGAATTTGTAAATCCATGAACAACTTCATTTTGGAGACGAGCGTTAATCGCGTCCCAAACAGCAATTGAAGTTTTTTCTTTAAGTTTAATTGTTGTACCATAACTTCTTGCTTTCTGAGTTATAGAGAAATTATTAGTTAAATTTTTTGGACTTAAAGGTGAGTCAGTTTCATTTAAGGCATCTGTCGCGAACTGAGGAGGCCCCCAAAGTAAATGTAAAAGTGACTTAGCACTCTCAAGCTCTCTTACTCTGCCTTCTAAAATTAATTTTTCGATAATATGTAGTTTGTTATTACAAAGAGTGGCTTTTATGTTTTTCAGATCTTTATTTATCTGTTGGCAGCCACTTAATAGCAGCCATTGACCTAACCCCATGGTCATTTGGTTAGGTTTACTCTCTGACCGCATATGGTCTTTTAGCTGGACAACTCTTCCACCATTTAGAATGGTTTTGATTGCCTCAGTTAAGGTTTCAAAGTCAGGATCTTGAAGTAAACCAGTGCAACCAAACTGCAGTAGTTCTTCTGTATTTAATCTTATTGTGGTGGGTAGAATGAGAAGAACTGGAGCTGGCTGCCAATTTTCTTGCAATCGTCTTAACTCACTTTGAATAGCGCTAGGCATCTCAAGGGTTTCAACTGCCCAAATTACAAGGGAAGGGTGTCTGCTCAACTCATTAGTTCTTAGAGTAATTTTTAATTCCGGTTCAGCTTTGCTTAGTTGAATTGCCAAGGCCTCTGCTAGGAGGTCAGGTGCCAACAAGAGGATTTGGTTTGATGCTCCCTCAGCCAATTCAGTCACCCACTAATCCTTTAGTTCAAAGATAACTAGGGTTAGGGCATTCCTCCAGTACTAAATAAGCTAAGGAGCTAATCTCAAAACAAAATAATGTTTTTGTAAGAAACAAACCTATCTTGATCGAGCTCAATGCTATGCAATGAACTCATTTGTAGACGGCACATCTTGTAATTGCTCGGATGAAAGAGCGCGAAGTGCATCCTTAAAAACTATTTTTCCATCGTATAGAGCTCTGCCAACTATAACGCCGTTCACACCATGTATCTCAAGAGGTAAGAGGGAAAGGAGATCAGTAATTGATCCAATTCCACCAGATGCAATGATCGGTACTTTGCTTGTTAATGCCATTTCTTTCATCACTTTTACATTTGGCCCTCGTAATGTTCCATCCGTATCAATGTCAGTAGCAATAATGGCATAAATAGGGGTTTCAGAAAGACTTTTTGCAAGGTCAGTAGCCAAAATATTGCTTTGCTCTAACCAGCCTCGAGTTGCAACTTTTCCGTTTTTCCCATCTATACCAACAATTATTCTGTCGGGATGTCGTTCAGCAAGCTTCAATACAAGCTCTGGTTTTTCGATGGCAACAGTACCAAGAATTATTCGATCTAGACCGTAGTCGAGAAGTTCTTCTGCTTGTTCAATTGTCCTAATGCCCCCTCCTATTTGAATTGGTATAGAAATCGTTTTTTTGATAGCGCGAATAATTGGATAATTTATAGGTTTACCTGTTTTTGCTCCATCTAGGTCGACAAGGTGTAAGACTTTTGCTCCTTCTTTTTCCCAAATGACTGCTTGGGATACAGGGTCGCTGCTGAATTGGGTTACCTGCTCGTAGTTACCTTGATTTAGTCGTACGCATTTGCCCTCCAATAGGTCAATCGCTGGGATGATTTCCATGATTTCGAACCTTCAGTAGACAAAACATATTCGTTACCAATATATTTCTTGATCTAACTCCAAAATGATCGTTTGTGAGGTGATGCTTTGAAGATTCTAGTTATGGGTGGAAGTCGATTTGTGGGGAAAGCTCTTGTATCAAAGCTTATTTCCAACGGTCATCAGCTGACTTTATTTACACGAGGAAATAGGAGGGTTCCTCTAGATGTTGAACATCTCAAAGGTGATAGAACTTCTACGAATGATTTGAAACTCCTACAAGGGAGGTCGTTTGATGTAATTGTTGATAGTTCAGGAAGGTCGCAAATTGATACTGAAAAAGTACTTACAGTGACAGGTAACCCTAATTTACGTTTCTTATACGTAAGTTCTGCAGGTGTATATGCGAATACAAATTATTGGCCTCTAACAGAAAATAGTGAGCTAGATCCAGCCAGCCGTCACAAAGGTAAGGCTGAGACAGAAGAATGGCTTTCTAGGGAAGAAATTCCTTTTACAAGCTTTAGACCTACATATATTTATGGACCTGGAAATTACAATCCTATCGAACGTTGGTTTTTTGATCGTATTGTCAATAAGCACCCAGTACCTGTTCCAAAAGAAAAAAATACAATTACACAATTGGGTCACGTAAATGATCTAGCTGAGGCGATGGTAACGAGCTTGGATATAGATTCTTCAAAAAATCGTATTTACAATTGTTCGGGAAAATTTGGAGTTACTTTTCAAGAATTAATAAAGGCAGCATCAATCGCTTGTAACGTAGATCCTCAGACAGTTGAAATAAGAGAGTTTGATCCTTCATCTTTAGATCTAAATGCTCGTAAAGCTTTCCCTTTACGTATTAATCATTTTTTAACAGATATTTCTAGAATAGAAAAAGATCTTAATTGGGAACCTAAATATGATTTGAAGGCAGGACTTCATGATAGTTATGTGAATGACTATTTAGTTAGCCCTACAATTCAACCTGACTTCAGTATTGATCAAACTTTATTTGGGATTTAAGGTATTTCACTGCAGATAACATAGCAATGATTAGGGAGGGCCAAAATAATAACCAACCTATTTGCTGGATTGAAATAACTATTTGAGTACTTCCCCATTCTGTGGGCCAAATTAAAAGAAGGATACAGACAAATTGCAGTATTGTTTTTAGTTTGCCAGTTTTTGATGCTGGACTACCTTTTTTGTCAGAAGAGCGCCAACCTGATATCAATAACTCTCTAGATAGCAGTAACCATATTGACCATACGGGTAAGACTCCTTTGCTTGCCAACCAAATTAAAGGCGCAGATAAAAGTATTTTGTCTGCAAGTGGATCTAGTCGAGCTCCCCAAGGATTACCTCCATCTGCTTTCCTCGCTAGCCATCCATCAAAGATGTCAGTTAATCCTCCTATAACAAGGATTAACCAAGCGATAGGTAACTTTTCAAAGCAAAGCGCAGCTATAAGTGGAATGGATATGAATGCACGAAACAATGTCAACTTGTTAGCAAAAGAACGAATGTTAGATGATTTGATCATTTTCATATGAAGTAGCAAAATTGAGCTATGGGACTTATTTAAACATCAAATATATCATCATTCCTTTTTAGTTATTCTACATATATCTATTTAAAAATCTTACTCTAGCTAAATTACTTCCGATTTTGACTTTGGCTACGTAATTTCTAAGTTAATAATTTTTAAAAAAAAATAATCAATATGTAATTATATGCATAATGTATGCGAAAGTGGTTTTATAGATATGTTGATTTTACATGACTACATTTCTGCTTCTGGCATTGCTTGGATCCCTTGCTCTAATGGCTTATATTGTTCGTAAAATGGAGCAGGAATGATTGACGACTTTAGATTAATTTAGTTTGTTTGTAATTTATAGAATCAACAGATTCTTAACTTCTTCTTAAGGAAGCTATGAGTCTCAACTGATTTGAGTTATTTCACAATTCAGAATTGCTTCTGCTTCCGTTGGTAGATTCAAAAAGGTGTCTAAAAGCATGTTTCCTGTCTTTTTTACACATGCTCTTCCTGTAAGTTTGTAAATGCTATTTCTTGTTCTATTCTGAATAGTAGTAGAAGTCCTTTTATTGTTCGGCATCTTATTACTCAAGAAGGTTTTTATAATCAAGTCAGGGGCTTTAATAACATTAAAAATCTGTAATCTAAATCGTGCGTTAAAACTAAGATTAACAGTATTTTCATTAACGGAGATATTACCACTTAATTCTTCTGTGTTTATAACTATTTCTAAACCTGGTAATAGAGGAATTCCTAAGATGCTAGTGGTAATGAAATTTAAATTCGGAATGTTAAATTTGTTCGGGTCAAAAATAATATCTTGATCACCGTTCTTCTTTGTAGAAACAATTTCTGCATTACCTCCGCCACCTTTAGCGTTGTAGGTAAATGTGGGATAATGTCCAATTTTTAATTTGCAGTCCTCTAGACTCTTTAGATTTATCATAGAAATTTTATTTATAAATTATATAAGGATAATCCTTTTCATTAAAATTTAGTGAGTTAAACACAATTAGAGTTTACATGCGTTGGCTAAGCAATCTTTAGTTCCATTCAGTAATTTTTACTTTTGTGTCTCGACCTCTTAACCTTGTCATGTTTGCAAGGGGCTGTTATGCGATCTTTACCTGTGAAGCTATGTCCTGGAAGCGATCTCCGACTATCACTCGAAGAACTTATTAGCAAGGAACAAACATCTGGCTTTGTACTTGGTGTTGTTGGAAACCTTTCGAAAGCAGCATTTCAATGCCCTGGACGTCCAGAACCGACAGTCCTTACAGGGAATCTTGAAATAATTACCCTTAACGGAACACTTGCACCGGAAGGTGTTCATCTTCATTTGAGTCTTTCAGATGCTGACTGCAACGTTTGGGGAGGGCACTTGGAGCCAGGAACAACTGTTCTAAAGGGCGCAGACGTGTTGGTTGGATTATTTGAGAAGGAACCCTTACTTGTCAATTCCACAATCTCTACCACTACACCTGAGCTTTCTGAACCTCGTATTGAAATTGCAGTCTTACCATCATGTCCTTGGTGTAACAGAGCATTGCGTCTACTTCGTTCTGTAGATGCCTCCTTTAATCTTTTAACTATTGATAATGATCAATCTTTTGAATTGCTTAGTAAACGTAGCAAAATGACAACATTCCCTCAGGTATTTATAGATGGAGATTTTATAGGTGGCTACGAACAACTTGCTGAACTTCATCGAACTGGAAAACTAACAGATTTTCGATGAATTCACATCCCAACCCTCCAATATCCTTAAGCTTCTGGTCAGAAAAACCATGGTGGTGTCAGCCATGGACAATAATTCTATCTGGTCTATTTATCATAATTGCTAGTTGGATTAGTCTTCATAAACCCTTTATTACAGTTGCTTTATCATTGCTAGTACTGATTTGGTGGTTTATGTTTCTTTTTCTCGCTCCTAGGGCTTACTTAGAATATCAAAATCAATTAGATCCAAATGAATAATTATTATTACCGATAAATCTAATTAATTGAGAAATTTACTTACAAAAACTCTACCACTTTAATTAATTCATAATAATAATTTCTCCATATCGGGATATTTCTACTGAGGAGCAATTTTCTCGTCAAGATATGTTTGATATTGATTGCCCTTCTAGTGATCAAAAAAGTTAAATCCATTCAAAAATGCCATCTAGTTTAAAAATTCGACCTCTTCAACAGAAAGACATCCCAAAGGTTACGTTGTGGTCTCGTATCGAAGGATTTGCTCCTGGTGCTGGTGATGTCTCTATCTATCAACACACCGATCGACAGGGGCTTTGGGTCGGATTGCTCGATAAACAGCCTATAGGCTGCATAGCCGGTGTTCGATACAACGCTTCATATGGATTTGTGGGCCTTTTTCTCGTTGTCAAAGAGCAACGGGGAAAAGGATATGGAGTTCAGCTTTGGAAACATGCACTTCAACATTTAGTTGACTTACCTTGTATTGGATTGGAGGCGGCTCCAGATCGCGTTGGTGATTATTCAGGTTGGGGATTTAGAAAGTCTTCAATAACAACACGTTGGCAATGGCGTGGAGATGGAAGTAATCTTAATAACAATAGTTATGGAAATAAATTTGACGATTTGATGATTCTGGAAGGTAGACAAATTCCATCAAGTGTTGTTCAGACATATGATGCAAAAAGAGAGCCATCGCCTAGACCGCACTTTTTATCAGATTGGCTTAACCATCCAGCAGGAACTGTTCTTGCACTAGTTGATAAAAATGGCTCATGTCATGGCTTCGGACGTATTAGGCCATGTCTCTTGCGTCATGGAGAGGGTTGGCGTATTGGGCCCTTGCTTGCTGATACTCCAGAATTGGCAGATTATCTTCTAAGGAAATTACTTGATCGTCACCCTGGAGTTGTCCTATTTGATGCTCCTGGACTGAACAAAAATGTTCCTTCTATACTACGAAGAATTGGCTTTGAAGAAGTATCTCAGACTATGAGGATGTATAAAGGTAATCAACCTCCAATCTCAATGAAAGATGTATATGCACTGGCTTGCCTAGAACTTGGATGATAAATACTTTGGCTTTAGAGCTATGTTCTTTTCAATTTTCAATATATTAACTAATTTCCAACATTAAGTAACTAATAGCTAATCAAATATCATCATTAGATTTGTTGTAGTATAAATCCCGTAGATATTGTTTTTCTGTAGTCAGTTCCCCTTCTAACTGTTCTATCAGCCTTGTTACTAATTTCTGGAATTCAGGCTGACACCCGCGGAATGCTGCTTTATGACGAATTGGTTCATTTCGCGTTCTTAAATCGGTAAGCATTAATTGTAAAGCGTCAATTTTTGAGTTCGTGTTCACTTCTTCATCTCATTGATTACTTAGTTTATGACGGCTGCGGTTCAAATCCCTGTATTGCTTTTTGCATAGTTGTAACGGGTTGATCTTGGCCGCTTGTAACTTCCACAATTTTGCCTATTGATGATGGGGTGGCTAGTGCCTCTATACAGCATTTAGCAACTAGTCGTCGAGGAATATAGGCTTCTTCCTGTAAATCCCGACTTGTATAAACCACATTCTCCTGATCAAGGTCACTTTCTTTTTCATTTAGTCCACCTGGTCGTATTACTGTCCAATCGAGACCACTTTCTTCTAGGGCTTTTTCACCAATACGTTTCCACAAAAGGATAAGACCAAAAAGGTTCAGTGGGTGTAGAAACCTACCAGCGCAGAGAGAACTTACAAGAATCACGCGCTTTACACCGACACGCTTGCAACTATTAATTTGTCTTTTCACTCCAAAAGCATCAACTCGTGCAGGACCAGTTAGATCTATTGATGGCCTTGCACCTGTCGCAATAATTAGTGCATGACAATCATTCAATGCAGCATCTAGAGACTTTTGGTCTGTTAGAGATGTGACAATTTGATCTAATGATTTAATGCTTTCAGGAACTTGTGATTCTTTGCGCAGAATTAACTTAACGTTGTGTTTTGCCAATATAGCCTCTTCAGCAATTCGATATCCAGTTTTCCCAGAGGCCCCGCTAATAGCTATTCTCATGATTAGGTTGAATAAGTAATTTCCATTATTTATTGAATATAGTTAATTTCCAGTATTGTTTCTATTGTTTTACTATATTTTAAGATATTTATAATCTTGTTATCTTGAATAATAATCAATGTCTGAAATTAAACGTATAAATTAGTATTTTTTTACTTTATGCTTTTTTAACTTGTACTGGGTGTGTCCTACTTGGGAAGAGTTTACAACACAATGGACATCTTCTGCCATCACAACCTCTGGCTGTGCAATACTCTCGCCCATAAAAGATCATTTGTAGATGAAGATCATTCCAATTACTCTTAGGAAATAACCTTTTAAGGTCAAATTCTGTACGCGTTACACTTTGACCTGTCGTGAGTTCCCATCGTTGGGCTAAACGGTGAATATGTGTATCTACAGGAAAGGTTGGTATTCCAAAAAATTGCGCTAAAACAACACTTGCTGTTTTATGGCCAACTCCTGGTAATGACTCTAATTCACTGAATGTGCTGGGAACCTTAGAGTTATAAAGGTGAATTAACATCTTCGATAGGTTAAATATGTGAGTTGCTTTTCGACGTGCAAGGCCTAGTTGTGAAATTCTTTTATAAATATTTTCCTCTCCTAGTTCAATCATTTCCGAGGGACTACTTGCTAATTTAAACAAATCTGGTGTTAATTCATTTACTTTTTTATCAGTAGATTGAGCACTAAGTAATACAGCAATAAGTAGGGTATAAGCATTGCTATGGTTAAGTGGAACTTTCGGACTGGGATACAAATCCTGTAGGAATTGACAAATGAATTTAACTTTATCCTCCATTGTCACAATAAAATATGAATATTATATATTGTATAACCGTAAATTGGATATACCAAACTTCTAAGTTGCGCCAATGAATAAATTTAATTCAATTAGGTAGGAAGGATATTTATGTAAGGTTAGTTTTATTTAATAGGTAATTTAAACTATCATTATTGCATCAAAAAGCCTAGTTTATGAAGTAGTGAGGGCATCAACATAAATTACAGCTAATAGCTCCTGGGAAAAGTATACCTTTTTGCCCAGGGTTGAACTTTATGAAACACCTATCACCTGCCTTTAATGGCTCTTCTAATGGTTGCCAAACCCTGAGCAATTGCTTATTTACAAGAATTTTAAGCAGCCAATGACTTCCCAAAAACTCTCGTCCATGTACTAGAGCATCTCCTTCAGGGTGTGCTTTAACATGAAGAGCATGCTCATCAATAAGTAATTCCATAGTGGGATCGATTGGAGAATTGTGAATATATGCAAGAGGCCCAACAGGTGTCATTAATTTATCATGTCTACATTTTACTGGTAGCACATTTCTTTGTAATACAAACCTTCCAACAAATGGTGTGGCAGGTTCATGTACTAATTGGGTTGGTGTTGAACATTGATGAAATTGACCATCTTTCATTATTGCTACTCGATCACAAATTGCTAATGCTTCTTGTGGATCATGTGTTACCAATAGTCCACTTGCCGAGCATGTTGATAATACTTCTTGTAGTTCACTTCTAAGCCGATTACGAACGTCCACATCAAGATTTGAGAAAGGTTCATCCATAATTACAAGTGAATTACCTGGGGCAAGAGCTCTTGCCAAAGCAAGTCTTTGCCTTTGACCACCTGATAATTCGTGGGGGTAATGGTTACTTAATTCAGACAGCCCTAACAAACTTAGAAGCCAATTTGCCCTATCTTTATCTTGCCCACGCTTAAGGCCAAAACAAACATTCTTCCAGGCATTTAGATGAGGGAAAAGTGCATAGTCCTGGAAAACCATTCCAACTCCTCTCCTCTCAGGAGGTAGAAGTCTAGTTGCAGATGCAACTAATTGATCATGTATATAAATTTCTCCTTGTGATGGCCTTTCAAAACCAGCTATTAATCTCAATAGCGTTGTTTTACCACATCCAGATGGACCTAATAATCCAATTAGTTCACCTTCCTTTAGATTTAGATCTATCGATTTTAATGTCCATAATTTATGAGGGCTATGAGGATACTTGTGCCATAGATCTTTTATTTTTAGTTGAGTAGATGTCATACAATCTATTCAGTTTATTAGTGATAGAAACATATAATGGTTGTTAGGTACCTATTAACTCCCAGAACACCTACATTTTCCACCTTTCCATTTTGAGCATTTTGACTTTTTACATGTTTTTTTCTTATTAGTTTTTGGACCACGGCGTAAGAAACCGAATGTTTGTAAATTAGATGAAATAATCATGCTGTTAGCTAGCAAATTTTGTAGGAAGAGGAATTATCATCATTACTAGGTGTTTCAGGCTGCTAAAGGAGAGGATTCAACCAGGTCGGGAGCAAGTTTTACAATTTGTTCTCCTGCTGGAACAAGTAATTGTTGAGATGATTTAAGTCTTGACATAAGCCTTGTAGATGTAACGCGGGTAGACCCAATCAACTCTCCTATACGCTCATGAGTAAGGCGAAATGGTAGTTGACACCAATCTCCACATCTGCGACCGAGTCTGTTAACAAGTAGAGCTAGTAATGCTTGAAGCCGGATCTCTGCATTACCTAAATGACGAATACGTAGTAGTTGTAATGTCCATTCATTTACAGCATCAAACCCATGAGTATTTGTAACCTCAGCGTCACTTCTGAAACAAAGTGGAGTTAGAGCTTCTACACAGACGCCGTCACTGCACAAACGATCTGTTCGAAGTTGGTCACCTGGCTGTAAGAAAGCAAGAGTCATCCCTTCAGTTTCTTCGCAAGGGCAATAAACACGTGCAACTCCCTCGATGACTTCAATACATTGATCTTCTGTACGTGCTGATGGGTCAATAAGTATCGATTGACCTGTGGGCATTCGTATTGCCCCTACAGGGCTATCTGGTAAAAAGCGAAAGCTCATGTTTCGAGTACAGCTGCTTGTTGAGAACTAATCGCAAACATAAATGCTTAGGTACCTTTTTTGCAAGCGATTCTCAATAGCAAAAAGTAGTTGCGAGGAAAATTGTTAGATTTATACTTGTGCCATAAGCAAAATTCCTTTTGCTGCAGGTGTTCTCAAGATTATTGAGATTTGTCATGAATTGCTTAAATAAGAAAAAAAAAACTTGGTCCCTATGAAGGACCAAGAAATTTCCTAGAAAACCTTTGACATTTGCTTTTGATAATTAGAAATAGAAGCTACTGAAATGAACCTGGGCCCCCTTTGACAGTTTTTAAAGCTGTTCCATCAATAAATTGTTGATCTAGT
>CACEWU010000011.1 GCA_902563335.1 uncultured Prochlorococcus sp.
ATACCTTTTAGTGTTAATAAACCTTCAATATATTCCTTAACATCACTCTCGAATAATTTTCTATTAATATTAAATTCCTTTTCATTGATAAATCTAGCCAGTGTCCTTGTAGAGTGTTTTATGGTTATCTTTGTTATTGTTTTTTTTATTTGATTCGTTTCTTTTATATCTTCAACATTTATTTCTGGCATTAATGGTATTGGGTAACCTAGCTCTGTCTGATTTATTAGAAGATCACCTTCAAGAATAGTAATTGCATCTTCATGTTCATCTATTCCAGAAAGAGCTTGCTTTATGAAATTTATTAATTCTATTTTTCTTGGTTTAGGAGATTTTAGTAATGTTCTGACTGAGACTTTTATTGACGTTACATCTGGATCTGTTTGTTCAATAATATCCTTAAGATTAGAGTATAACTTGATTCTTTCTTGTGAATTAAATGTATTAGTTATGTTAGAGCTGAACTCTTTAGAGAGAAGCCATTGTGCAATTTTATCTTCTGCGCCTTTTCTTAGTGACCATCTAATGAATGAACCCAATGCTATATTTATTTCACAGATGTTACTCTTATAAATCCTTAACGTGTGTTCTTCTAAAAAATGTTCTAAATTTTCTTTTTTGCTGCTAATTTTTTGAGTTACTTTATCTTCTTCTTTTTGTAGATTAAATACTTCATTTTTTGATGAATTATTTATTATTGATCTAGGAGCTTCCTTTCCTACCTCACAATACCTGCAGCAATGACCATCTGCTCTAAATAGATTTAGAGAGAATTCATTTCCACATGAATCACATACACGCCATTCTGGAGGTGATATTTTCATGTACGCTAATGAGAGCAAAACTATTCTACTTCATCATAATCCATTTCCTTTTAGAAGCCATTAATAGAGATTCATCCAAAAGTAATTTTTTGCTAATCTATCAGATATTTCAAGATCAATAATTTTCTTTAATCTTCAATCTATTATTGTGATTTTATTGTTAATAATTTAAGATAGTACTCTTTTGTATTCATTATGTATTATCATTTTTAAAATATCGTTCGATAGGGATTATGAAATTGATCCTTTATTCTTGGATAAGCGCCAGTTTGGCATTTGGTAGTGTTTCGAAAGCGCACGACCTTACAGACCTTCATAAATCATGCTTAGATGCAAGAGACTATACAGGATGTATACAATACCAAAGCATAAATATTAATAGTACAAATGAAGTTGATACTAATAATAAATATTGGAGGACTTACGGACCCTTAATGGTTAATTGGTCAGCTTGGCGCATAAAAGATGGTAACTTTGTCGCACCTGCTATAAATTCTAGCGGTAAAAATCTATTTATAGCAGCTAATTGCGCTAAGAATAAAATTAACGTTACTGGCATTGATAGAAAATGGAAAGGATGGCTTTTGCCTGTAGATCAGTTCGAATTCGAGTTATTAGCTAATCTTTGTGATAAAAACTAGCTTTATGACTGGCGTATTTTTCATAGCTTTAATATCTTACGCATCACATTTATAATATTCCCAATCTTTTAATCATATTTTGTTAAAGTAAATATCAGACATCAATTTCTTGTCTATCGTTATTTTAGTAATTATTTCCTTATGCCATTAATTTCAGTTCGAACATCAGCAAATTCCAGAATAGAATCGGAACTGTTGCTTTCAGAATTATCCTCAAATCTCGCGTCTCTAACTGGAAAGCCAGAAAGCTATGTGATGGTAATTCTCGAACCTAATATTATGATGACCTTTGCTGGTAATTCAGATCCATGCGCATTCGTAGATATTAAGTCTATAGGTTCTTTATCCCCAGGTGAAATGTCATCTCAATTTTCTCAAATTATTAGTAGGAATAGTGATATTCCGATCAATCGAATCTATCTAAACTTTGAGGATGTAGCCGCAAGTAGCTGGGGCTATAACGGAAAGACCTTTGGCTAAATTTTTAGTCATATATATACTCTTCCCATTCTTTCCAATGTGTTGTAGCTTTTCTAGACCTCGATTTATTTCTTCTATTTGATATCTTTTTATATGGAATTACTTTTATTTTAACTGGTTTTTGATTGTTATTTTCTTTTTCATACTTTATTTTTGGTAATTGATTGAACGCTTCTATACACTTGCTATAGTTAGTGCTTTCTTCACAGAATTGATTTTGCTCTCTTAGCGGTTGAGTCCTTACTTGGTGACCGTTCAAAAATAGGGCAACTATAACAAGAAAAAATTTCTTCAATTTACCCCCTAATCCTGGTCATTCAAATCAATATATCATTGGTTTGTTATTTTCTAGAATCTAATCCAGTTGTAGGACATTTCCTCAAAAGCTCTGGGCATTAGGCATGCCCCATAAGAAAATATGTTACATATAGCTGATAATAAGTCGATAATCGCCATTATAGTAAAAAACTCATGAGAGTCGATGATCAGTTTTTGATAGACGAAGCTATGTCAGCTATAAAAGAGCAAATGTTTGAAGAACTTGCTGAATCTTTATATAGCATTCAACAAATACCGGAGCTTAATACAGATCTAACAGACATTCAATAATAGTAAGTTTAGTATTCATACTGATAGTGTTTCATTCTTAGGCTAATTATTTAATTTTTTATTTCTATTATACCTTTTCCTCTAATTACTTTAGTCCATACAATTTGCGGGGTATATTTTGTATTAACCTATTTTATTTTGGTTCGTTCAATTGCCTCCTTTATCATGTAAATGTCGCTTTCTGTGATGACGTAAACTTCCTGCGCTGAACTACCTTTTCTGGCAACTAGTTTGTAACCACTGACTGTCTTTCTAGAGATTCTTAATTGGAGTTGTTCTGACCTCCCCCTAACTTTTTGGATTGAACCTGGGGTCACGCTCTTTATTGTTTTTTCCCTAGCCAAAGCTTTTAGCCAGGGAATTAGCCCTTCGAGGTAAGTGCTATGAGTTATAACTAGTCTTCCCATCTAACTTTTTGCGTTAATTGCTAGACGATAGTAGTGAATTTAGCTAAGCCAAATATATGAGCTCTTCATTGTTGATGCTTCAATCAACAGAATACCTTTTTAATATAGTTTCTGGCCCGTTAGATGATTGCTTTGGGCCAAATGCCAAGGTGTTAACGGTAGAGACTCATGGCGAGGAAGTTAGAGGGTTGGCTCTATGCCCTGGAAAGGTTGTTAGGTATGTATTTAATGCTCAAACTCGAAGCTTCAAGTCAGCTGAATTGTTAAGTATCAAAAAATTAAAAAAATAAAATATATGCATTTCCTAAATCTAATAAAGTCAATATGGGTTTAACTTCTTGCCTCTATATTCTTAGATAAATCCATTATCAATTTCTGATTCAATTTTTTTATATAAAACATTATTTTTATTTATTAATTACTTCTTTAGTCCTATCTTCATTATCAACATCTTTCAAGCGGAGCCATTGTTAGGCCTTCGTTTGAAAGCTGTTGATGGTATAGCTCAGCCTGTTCTAGAGGGCCCTGCCACACCTGGGCTAGTCCTTCACTATCAATTTTGTGAGCGAGCTCCCATGCTCGTTCCTCACTCGTTCCCGGAATTATGCGACGCAGGCAATTGACGACGTGCTCAAAACTGTTGATATCGTCATCTAGGACTATTACCCGTGCTTCTGGATAGAGCTGAGTCTCTTTTGCCCGCTCCAATACAGAGCTTGTGCTTGGATTCGAGAATGTCATACCACTAACCATAGCTCCCTATATTTGTATAATGTAAATACAGCCTATTGGCCGTATTTACCAAGTTTCAATTGTTATGTTATTTACCTTTGCATGGGCTTCACTAGCAGCAGTATTTACTATTTCTATAGCAATGGTTGTTTGGGGGCGAAATGGTGATGGTTCAATTAATTTCTGATGTGCCAACCGAGATAGCAAATTTAAATACCAGTAATTTGCTTTCTATTATTGCAGTTTCCTTGCTCGTATTTGTAAGTATCTCAGTCTTATATCTATCATATGTTGACTGGAAGGATAAAAGAAGAAGCAAAAAAAAATAACATAATTTGTCTATTCCTACTTCATATCTTCCTCTAATAGTTATCAAATTATTCTTTATGAGATTTTTTTAATGTCTTATAATTATTTCGATTTAGATTTTAATTGAAACTTTAAGTTTTATATGTCAAAGGCTAGAGAGAGAGACTCGTTCTCATCGCTTTTACTTCGTGAACTGTTTTTTGTTTCCATTTGTTTTTGTTGGACTCTTGCACTTGTTTCCTTTATTAATTCAAGTGCTTGTGTTAATTTTTCAATATTTGATTTATAAAGATTCAAATCTTTTTCTACCCTCTCTTTAGAGAAGCCTATTAATTCACTAATTAATAGGGATGTGTTGATAATATTTTTTTTGTCTGTTGATATTTTTTCATTCAATTTAGTTGCAATAGTATATATGCCTACTGCTGTAATGCGGGAGTAATGCTTTGATTGAGAATTTAATGAGAACAACTCCTCTATGTCGACTCCTCTATTGATACTATTTTTATCTTTAATGTAGTTTTTTATATCATCTATATTAATATTTTTTGATAAATTTAATGATCTTTCTGTTTTCTTCTTGAGTAACATAGGGTCATAGCCATTGCTGCGACATAAAGATTCAAACAGTTTTTCTAATTGATCCTCTGGCTTGTAGCCATTTGTAAAGCGATGAAATAGTTGACTAAGCCCTAAAGAGAAAAGTGTATCTACTTTAAAGTTCTTTTGATGGCTAAGCAGGTGAAGCTCTACGAGAAGCTCGTCTACCACTCTTCTGTAGATCGGTGGGATGACATAAGGAAAGGCTAGGTGGAACTCTCGCTTGCTGTCCGAAATGGTCTTGTGTTCATTCAAGTTCCTAACCTGATCTAAATTGTTATTTGATCTTAGCTCTGTTGATTCCGATCTAAGATTGTGAAGACCTTACAACTCAGAGATGATCCCGATAGTTATCGAGGAGTCTGGCCGTGGAGAAAGGGCCTTTGATATTTACTCCAGACTCCTCAGAGAAAGGATAATTTTTCTTGGTGAGCCAGTCACTAGTGATGCAGCTAACCGAATAGTGGCTCAAATGCTTTTTTTAGAAGCTGAGGATCCAGAAAAGGATATTTTTCTGTATATAAATTCTCCTGGCGGTTCTGTTTATGACGGATTGGGGATATTTGACACCATGCAACACATAAAACCGGATGTTCATACAGTTTGTGTGGGATTAGCCGCAAGCATGGGAGCATTCCTTTTATGTGCAGGTACAAAAGGCAAACGAAGTAGCCTTATGCATTCCAGAATTATGATTCACCAGCCTTTAGGAGGCGCTTCTGGTCAAGCAAGTGATATTCGTATTCAAGCGGATGAAATTCTATTTTTAAAAGAAAGATTAAATCAAGAACTTTCAGATCGAACGGGTCAGCCTTTAGAGCGAGTTCAAGAAGATACTGATAGAGATTTCTTTATGTCTCCTTCTGAGGCAGTTTCTTACGGAATAATTGATAGTGTTTTGAATAAAAGGCCAGTAAATCCAATCTAAGAACAATTTCCATATCAAATTAATTTAAAATGGGAATGGTTCTTTCTTTTTGAGGGATCGAAGTGAATTCACTTAAAATCAATTGAAATTCTTCTCCATCCATAGTCTCTTTTTCAATCAGTACCTCTACTAACTTATCCATAGCTTCTCTATTCGTTTGAACAATTAATAATGTCTCTTTATAACAGTGTTTAACCATTGCTCTTACTTGTTCATCAATTTGCTTCGCAATTGAATCAGAGATTTCACTTCTATTAATAAGATCTCTGCCTAGGAAAACTTCTTGACTATCACCTTCAAGTGACACAGGACCCAAGTCACTCATTCCAAACCTTGTAACCATTTGACGAGCCATAGATGCAACTTGTTGTATATCTCCACCTGCACCTGTAGTTACTTCTTGTCTTCCAAAAACAATATCTTCAGCTGCTCTTCCACCTAGAGCACCCATGATTCTTGCTTTTAATTGAGCTCTGCTTACAAGCATCTGGTCATCATCTGGGGAGAACCAAGTAAGTCCTTTAGCTTGCCCTCTAGGTATCAGTGTGACTTTTTGAACTGGATCATGAGCTTTTATAAGGGTTCCAATTAAGGCATGTCCGACTTCGTGGTAGGCAATTAATCTCTTACTCCGACCATCAGTTAGGGGTTGCCCTTCCATTCCAGCAATTATTCTGTCTACGGCGTCATCAATTTCGGCTAATGTTATAGCTTCTTTTCTTCGTCTTGCTGTAAGTATTGCTGCCTCATTTAACAGATTTGCAAGATCAGCTCCTGTAAACCCTGGAGTCCTTCTAGCTATACCCTCTAAAGAAAGATTCTCTGATAGCTTTTTGTTCCTTGAGTGAACTTTTAAGATTGATAATCTACCTTTAATATCAGGTGCATCAACACTTACTTGCCTGTCAAAGCGTCCTGGCCTCATTAAAGCTGAATCTAGAACATCTGGTCTGTTAGTTGCGGCAATAATAATAATTCCACTATTACCTTCGAATCCATCCATTTCAGTTAATAATTGATTTAGTGTCTGTTCTCGTTCATCATTACCCCCTCCTATCCCAGCGCCACGTTGACGACCTACAGCATCGATTTCATCAATAAATATCAAGCAAGGGCTATTCTCTTTTGCACGTTTGAATAAATCTCTTACACGGCTAGCACCTACTCCAACAAACATTTCTACAAATTCTGAACCAGATAAAGAAAAGAAAGGCACTCCTGCTTCTCCGGCAATAGCCTTTGCTAATAGGGTTTTACCTGTGCCTGGAGGGCCAACTAATAGAACACCTTTGGGAATTTGTGCCCCTACCGAGGTGAATCTTTCTGGCTGTTTTAGAAAAGTAACGACTTCTTGAAGGTCTTGTTTAGCTTCGTTTACTCCTGCAACGTCATCAAATTTGACACCTGTTTCTGCTTCCATAGCAAAACGGGCTTTTGTTTTACCAAACTGCATTGCTTGTCCTGGTCCTCCTGGCATTGAGTTGGATCTTCTGGCAAGAAGAATTAGCCCACCAATAAGTATTATTGGAAAAAGAAGGTTTCCAAATAAACCTAGTGCGGGTGGTGTTGTTTTGGCTGGATGGATATCGAAGCTGATTCCTTCACTTTTAAGAGTATTTATTAATTCTGGAACCAAACCTGGTAGGTCAACTCGTAGTTTTTGAACTTTGTTGTCAAGTTCTGGATCTACTGCTTCTACAACAGCATTCCTTCCACCGTCATAGATATCTACAGCAGTAACTCTCCCGGCTTCTACATAATCTAAAAAACGTCCATAGCTCATTCTTGCTACGGCAGCATTGCGTGGAGCAACTATTGGGCTACTTGTTTTTTGATTGTTTAGCTGATTGCTGCCGAAGACTTGCCATGCGAGAAGTATCGCCATACCAATTGGCAGTACCCATAGGGCGAAAATTCGCCAGCGTTGGTTCACGTGATTTCTCTAATTAGTCTTCAGATTGTAAAGGGATCTAGTCCGGTTTGTTGATTTTTGACCGATGATTTGGCTTGAATTTTAAATTTCATAAAATCTAATCCTTAGATTGTTTTTATTTTCGATGGCAATAAAATCTATATTGGAATTTTTTATAACATCAAATATATTTTTTTAATCTAGTTTTGTTATATAGAACTTTGAATTAATTTAAAGACTTCTAAGTGCAACTATCGGATCTAGCTTTGCTGCTCTTCTGGCTGGAACCACTCCAAAAAATAGGCCAATTGTTCCTGATAATGAAACTGTTGTTAGGATAGTTTTAATTCCTATGTCGGCAGGTAATGGCGTAAGAAATGCTATTGCTGTGACAGCGCCTACACCCGTTATAGTGCCGATAAAACCACCTAGAATTGCAAGGATTAATGACTCAAAAAGAAATTGAGTTAAAACATCTGAGCTTCTTGCTCCAATAGCTTTTCTTAGTCCTATTTCTTCTGTTCTTTCACTAACAGATACTAGCATTATATTCATTATTCCTATTCCACCAACAATCAGAGAAATGCCTCCAATTGCCGCTAGCATAAGTGTTAATCCACCTGTTATCGTACTTACTATCTGTAGTGCATCCTTCTGAGATCTAACAGCAAAGTCATCATCTCTTAAAATTTTATGTCTTTGCCTTAGAAGATTTGTGATTTGAAATTTGGCGGCACCAGTACTTTTTTCATCTATAGCTTCAACACTAATAAAACTTAGACTAACTCCAAATGTTTTATCTCTTCCTGTTATCTTACTCACCATTGAAGTTAAGGGTATATATGCGTTCTTGTCTTGATTATTTCCAAACACTGCACCTTTTGGGGCCATGATACCTATAACCTGAAAAGATTGATCTTTAATTCGAATTGATTTTCCTAGCGCGGATGTATAAGGAAATAGCTTTTGATCAAGATCTGGTCCAATCACAACAACACTTCTTGCAGACTTATTATCCTGGAAACTTATAAACCTACCTTTAGATATGTCAAAACTGCGTACTGTCAGAAAGTCTGGGGTTACTCCAGAAACTGAACTTGTTGTACTTCTTGCCTCATATTGAATAACTTCACTAGACGTTATCTGAGGAGCTACGCGTTTTATTGTTGGGACTTGTTGTTTAATTGCTTCAGCATCCTCGAGAACAAGATTTTTAGGAAATGCAACTCCTCTTCTCCGGGTATCATTATTTCCAGGAACCACAAAAAGTACATTCGCACCAAGATTGCTTAATTGATTTTCTGCAAGATTCTGAGCACCTCTACCTACACCTACTAGCGTTATTACTGAAGAATTCCCAATTACTATTCCTAGCATTGTAAGTAGACTTCTTAGCTTGTTTCTTCTAAGAGTCTTGATAGCTATCTTTGCTATCTCTGTTAATGGAAGTTTTCGTGCCATTACTTATACAGATTTAACTTTTTAATTCTTTATCTAGAAGATTCTCAACGAGGCCAACTTTTATCAGATCTGTAGAGCCACTTACATCATTTAGTGTTCCAGCTGTCTCTACTGTTAGATCTCCTTCTTTTAGAAGCCCAATTTTTTGGGCATAACTCATTGCAAGATTAAAGGTTTCTGTTCTACTGTTTTGGTTTGGAATAAGAAGAGGTATAACACCCCATGCTAATTGAAGTCTCCTTGCGACAGATATTTCATTTGTGATAGCTAAGATAGGTGTCGCCGGTCTGAATTTACTTACATTATTAGCTGTCGCTCCGCTTTTGGTTAGAGGCAATATTGCAGCAGCATTTAATTGGCGGGCAATACTGCTAACTGCTGCACTAATAGCATTGGGGATTGTGCAGGGGAGGTGGCTCTCTAATTTTCGTTGTGGATAATCCTTTTCAATTCTTTTTGCAATTGTCGCCATTGTTAATACAGCTTCTACAGGAAAGTCCCCTACAGCTGTTTCATTTGAAAGCATCACTGCATCAGTTCCATCAAGAATTGCATTGGCGACATCACTAACTTCGGCTCTAGTGGGTCTAGGGCTGGATGCCATTGAGTCGAGCATTTGAGTTGCTGTGATTATTGGAATCCCAAGGCTGTTAGCTTTCCTTATGAGGTCTTTTTGAAGTAAAGGTACTTCCTCTGCTGGCATTTCTACACCTAAATCTCCTCTGGCAACCATTACTCCATCGCATAAAGGAAGTATTGCATCTATCTGATCTATCGCTTCAAACTTTTCTATTTTTGCAATTACTGGCGTGGTATGACCAAATTGTTTTATTAGACCTTTAATTTCTTCTAGGTCGGATGGATTCCTAACAAAGCTCAAAGCTATCCAATCAACTGTTTGTTCTAATCCAAAAATTAAATCTTTTTTATCTTTGTCGGTTAATGCTCTTACTGATAGTTGAACGTCAGGAAAGTTAACTCCTTTATTATTTGAAAGTATTCCTCCGACTGTTACAAGACAATGAAGGCTCTGATTACTCTTGTCGACTTCTTGAACCTTCATTTCTACTCTTCCGTCATCGAGAAGTATTCTGTTTCCTGGACCAACCTCATCTGCTAATTTCTTATATGTAACAGTTGCAATTTCTTGGGTACAATTAACTTTCTTGGAGGTCAGAGTAAATTTGTCACCATTGGATAATGAAATAGGACCATCCTCGAAGCGACCTAGTCTAATTTTTGGCCCTTGAAGATCTTGCAATATCCCGATGTGTATATCCAATTCTTTTGAAACTTTCCTTATGGTTGCTATTCGCTCTTTATGTTCATCATGATCTCCATGAGAGAAATTCAGCCGAAACGTCGTTGCTCCAGCTTTGATGAGTTCTTCTATTCGTTGGGGGCTTTCGGTGGCAGGGCCAATAGTGGCAACTATTTTGGTCCTGCGTGTTAGATCTATTCTCGTCATTTACTGGACCTTAGACTTCGCGAAAATAACATCTGACTCTCACAGGCATTGATTGAAATTCTTGTGATAGAACATCATGGACCTAAATCAGTACCAAAAACAAGCTCGTAGAACAGCCACGTATCCCGATGTGGGGGAAAACCCTATTTACCCAACTCTTGGATTGACTGGGGAAGCAGGAGAGGTCGCTGACAAGGTAAAGAAAGTTCTTCGAGATAGGGATGGGACATTTGATGAATGCTCGCGAGAAGCAATCAAGCTTGAGCTTGGGGATGTCCTTTGGTATATATCTCAGCTAAGTAGTGAGCTGGGATATGAACTAGAGGATGTTGCTCAATCCAATTTGGAAAAGCTTGCAAGCAGATCTGCTAGAGGTCGAATTTCAGGAGATGGAGACAATCGATGAATTTTTTTCTGATTTCAAATCCAGACTTGAATTTGATTTTGTTGGTATAGTTCATGTTAATTAAATAAGAAATCTGCTGATTCAGTTTGATATTTTTTTCTAAAATTACTAGATTCTTCTAATGGGAGGCATTTTACGCTACCAAAAATTCGATGGATTGATCTATTCTTGCTTTTCTAATTATAGAATTAATTAATAATTTATCGTAGTTGCAAGTATTGAAATACTAGCACTACCAAGCAGTTGTTCCATTAAATTTAGAGCAATGAAAGCAAGGATCGCTGACAGGTCTAAACCTCCAATTGGAGGGATTATTCCTCTAAATGCGTTTAGGTAAGGATCTGTTATGGAACTAATAGTGCTTAGTATTGGGTTACTCCAATCAAGGTTTGGAAACCAACTTAAAAGTACTCTTACGATTAAAACCAAAGAGTAAATCTGAAGCGTTTGGGCGAAAACTTGTAGAAGAGATGCAAAAATTTCCATGGGATAAGGGGATTTGTGATCTAACGCTATGCAGCCTTAGGAGGTTCAGTTGAACCTACATCAGGTAAGACTGAAAAGGTTCTATGAAATTTTTCAGAGAGGCTTATCCAATAGGATCTGCCTTCAGGTTGCCTTTTGCGTTGAACAAAATCTTGAGCTACTAGTTCGCGAATATGTTCATAAGCTCCAGAGCCTCTCAAATCTACAAGATCTGATTGTAGTATTCTTTTTTTAAGAGCAATAGTTGCAAGAGTTCTCAGCGTTCCAACAGAAAGATTGACTGGTAAGAGACTCTGTACCAATTCACTTAAGCCTGTTCGAAGTTGAAGACTGTATCTTGCATTATTTTCTTGAATATTTAGAGCTGTATCTCTTTGTGCATAGCTTGCCATCAAGGCTAGTAGGGCTTGTTCGACGCTAGGTTCTGTTTCTTGAGCAAGTTCGGATAATTCTCTTAAGGTTAATGGTTTGCCTTTTAAATAGAGAATTGCCTCTATTCGAGCGGGAAGAGAGATGGTGGAGCCCTCATCTCTGAGATTTGTTGAGGATTCCATGGGCATTTGGGCCCTCCTATTGGACAAGCCAAAATACCGCGATCATGGAGAGTGTGCACCTAGGAAAAGTTTGTATGCAGGATTATTCGTCTCGTTCCAGCTTGGATAACCTAAATCTTCAAGAAATTTTTCCCATTCCTTTAATTCATCTTTGGGTACCAAAACCCCTACGACTATGCGACCTACATCTGCACCGTGGTTTCGATAATGGAAGATGCTAATGCTCCAGTCAGGTCTAAGAGTGTTTACGAACCTCATTAATGCTCCAGGCCTTTCTGGAAATTCGAATCTGTAGAGAAGTTCTTTGCAGTTACGTGTTTGAAGTTCATTTGTAGGAACAGGCAGCCTTCCCCCAACCATATGCCGCAAATGCATTTTAGCTAATTCGTCTTCACTTAGATCTAGACATTTCATTCCAAGAGATTTGAATTTATTAATTAATTGGGTTCTGTCGTTTGGATCTCTAACTTGAACACCTAAAAATATTTGAGCATTTGCTCCTTCGGCCATTCTATAGCTGAATTCAGTAAGACTTCTATTGCCAAGAACTTCGCATAATTCTTTAAGGCTGCCTGCCTTTTCTGGTATCTCAACGGCAAGCATCGCTTCTCTTTTCTCACCAAGTTCTGCCCGCTCAGCAACAAACCTAAGTCGATCAAAATTCATATTTGCACCACATGCAACTGCAACTAAATTTCTTCCTTTTAAATCTCGTTTCGCTACGTCAGCTTTTAAACCAGCGATTGCCAAAGCACCTGCTGGTTCAAGTATTGATCTTGTATCTTCAAATACATCTTTTATAGCAGCGCATATTTCATCTGTACTAACTGTAATCATGCGATCAACATACTTTTGGGCAAGTAAAAAGGTTTCCTTCCCTACTTGACGAACAGCAACTCCATCAGCAAAAAGTCCAATACTGCTCAATTCAACACATTCTCCTGCTTCTAGTGAAACTGTCATTGCTGAAGCATCTTGAGGCTCTACCCCAATAATTTCAATTGCAGGCCACAAGCTTTTTACGTAAGCAGCAACTCCACCTATTAACCCCCCACCTCCAACAGCTAAATAAATTGAATCTGGAGGGTCTGCACATTGACGAAGAATTTCAAGTCCAATAGTTCCTTGCCCTGCAATTACATCTGGATCGTCAAATGGATGGATAAAGGTAAGACCTTCGCTTTTACAAATCTTTAAAGCTTTTTCATAGCACTCATCATATGTTTCTCCATAAAGTATTACTTCGGCATTATGTGCTTTCACAGCATCAACTTTCATCTCAGGAGTTGTTAGGGGCATCACAATTACAGCCCTGCAATCTAGATATGATGCACTAAGTGCTACTCCTTGAGCATGGTTACCTGCACTTGAGGCAACTACCCCTTTTCTTAGCTCCTCTTTACTGAGCTGAGCCATACGGTTATATGCGCCTCGCAGTTTGAAAGAGAAAACTGATTGAAGGTCTTCTCTTTTGAGCCAAACTTGATTTTTCAGTTTAATACTAAGATTTTTGGCAAGTTCTAATGGAGTCTCCTTTGCGACTTCATAGACGCGAGCCCTAAGAATTCTTTGTAGATAGTCATTCATAAAACCAGTCTTGCAGTCTATGGAAATTGTTGCTTTTAAAGGGGATAAGACTACTTAGCCAAGTTTTTCCCCCTTATGTGGCTAATACCTCTTAGATTGAACTAAATACTTGTGGACGTGTATGCGTCTGAGCGAGCTAACCCATCCGAATCAGCTTCATGGCCTTTCTATTGGTCAGCTTGAGGACATAGCCTGTCAAATTCGGGAGAGGCACCTTCAGGTTGTATCAACTAGTGGAGGGCACCTTGGGCCTGGTCTAGGTGTAGTAGAGCTAACAATTGCTCTTTATCAAACACTTGATCTTGATGTGGATCGAGTTGTTTGGGATGTAGGTCACCAGGCTTATCCGCATAAATTATTAACTGGACGTTATGAGAATTTTGATTCTCTTCGGCAACAGAAAGGAGTAGCCGGTTATCTAAAGCGTTCAGAAAGTAATTTTGATCATTTTGGTGCAGGCCATGCAAGTACCTCAATATCAGCAGCGCTTGGTATGGCTATAGCCCGTGATCGACAAGGTAAAGATTTTAAGTGTGTAGCTGTAATAGGAGATGGTGCTCTTACTGGGGGTATGGCTTTAGAAGCAATCAATCATGCAGGTCATATGCCTAATACTCCCTTCCTTGTGATACTTAATGATAATGATATGTCAATTTCTCCACCAGTAGGAGCTTTATCTACTTATTTAAATCGCATGAGGCATAGCCCCCCTATGCAATTTATCTCCGATAGTGTTCAAGAAAGTGTAAAAAATCTCCCTTTCATGGGAGGCGAACTTCCAGCAGAGTTTAAATCTCTATCAGGAAGTGTAAGGCGTTTGGCTGTACCTAAGGTTGGTGCAGTATTTGAAGAGCTTGGATTTACTTATATGGGTCCAATTGATGGCCATGATATATCTTCTATGGTTCGTACATTTCAAACAGCACATAGAGTTGGAGGACCAGTATTAGTTCATGTAGTTACTACAAAAGGAAAAGGATATCCTTATGCTGAGGCTGATCAAGTTGGTTATCATGCGCAATCAGCATTTGATTTAACAACTGGTAAATCTATTCCTTCAAAAACTCCTAAACCTCCAAGTTATAGCAAAGTTTTTGGACAGACTTTGGTTAAATTGTGCGAACAAGATAGTAAAGTAATAGGCATTACTGCTGCTATGGCTACTGGAACAGGGCTTGATCTTCTACAAAAGGCAATTCCTGCACAATATGTAGATGTAGGAATTGCTGAGCAGCATGCAGTAACACTTGCTGCAGGAATGACATGTGAAGGCTTAAGACCCGTCGTTGCGATATACAGCACTTTTTTACAGAGGGCTTATGACCAGGTTATTCATGATGTTGGTATTCAAAATCTACCGGTGACATTTGTACTTGACCGTGCAGGAATTGTTGGAGCTGATGGACCGACTCATCAGGGGCAATATGACATTAGTTATTTACGAGCCGTTCCTAATTTCACTGTTATGGCTCCAAAGGATGAATCAGAATTGCAAAGTATGCTTGTAACTTGTCTTTCCCATAAAGGTCCAACAGCACTCCGTATACCTAGAGGATCTGGAGAAGGAGTTCCATTGATGGAAGAAGGTTGGGAGCCTTTAAAAATAGGTCGCGGAGAATTATTACTTGAGGGAGATGATTTATTAATAGTTGCTTATGGTGCAATGGTTCCTTCTGCTATCAAAACGGCCAATATCCTTAAGGAACAAGGAATAAATTCAACAGTTATTAATGCTCGTTTCTTAAGACCATTAGATCAAGCTTTGATACATCCTCTAGCTCGTCGAATAGGAAAAGTTGTGACGATGGAAGAGGGCGCGCTTGCAGGAGGTTTTGGATCAGCAATAGTTGAATCATTAAATGATCAAGCTATACATTTGCCTGTTTTCAGAATTGGAATTCCTGATCAACTTGTGCACCATGCAAGTCCTCAACAGAGTAAAGAAGCATTGGGGCTCACTCCTTTGATAATGGCAGATCGAATAAGAAAACGTTTTGACGCAGACTGGCAAAAAACTATGCCTAATTCAACTACAACGGTTAAATCAATCCATAGTTAAGAATTAGTGAGCATTTTGATCGCTGGAGCTGGTCCAGCAGGATCTAGATTGTCTCAGAAACTAGCGCTAGAGGGAATTGATGTAACTTTGGTTGAAAGGTTAAAAAACCCTTACCACTCAGCATTCTCTAGTGCTGTGATTCCAATAAATGTTATAGAAGATCATAAAATTCCTTATGAATCAATATCAACTTCTTGGAAGTCATGGCAAATTTTTGACCCAAATGGTCTTAAACATAATTGGACAAGTTCATCTGATCTAGGGGTAATTCTTGACTTTGGAAAATTTCGCGAAGCTAATTGGAATAGAGCTAGGAGTTTAGGAGTTGAATTATTGCTTGGCTGGAAGGTTAAGTCAGTCACTTCTTTAAATAAGTGTGCAGAAGTTCAACTACAAGGACCTAATGGAGTTATTGAAAAGAGAAATGTTCTTTGGGTTATTGATGCAACAGGTAATAGTAGATCACTAATTGGTTCACCTAGTAACTCCACTTCTTTACATAAAGACCAGCTCATTAAAGGTTCAGGTATTGAGTGGGTTCTTCAGGGAGATTCGACCACAAGCTCTTTTTGGGGTGATCGGATTACTTTTTTTCTAGGAACATCTTGGATTAAATATGGATATTGTTGGATATTTCCAATGGGTAATAATCAATTAAAGGTTGGTAGTTGCACTTTGCCTCCAGATTCGAAAAACAAATCAATTGATAATGTTATTGCTTTAAAAAATGTTGTTAAAAAGTACAATCTGGACAAGTTGCCAGTAATTGATCGTCATGCAGGAGTTCTTAGTAGCACTATTAGAAGGAAAGAATCACATTTTTGCGGAAGAGTTATTGGATTAGGAGATGCTATTAGCACGGCCAACTTGTTAGGGGGAGAAGGTATTCGCCATTCTTTAGTAAGTGCGGATACACTTGCTCCACTTTTAATCAAATTGACTGGAACATCTCCTATAACAAAGAAAAATGAAGTAAAAATACTTAGTCAATATAAATCCAGCCTCCGCCACCGATTGGGCTGGAGGTGGAATTTATCTAACAGGCTTGCCAGGAAAACCTGGTGGGGATTGTCAGACAGTAGAGCTGACCTCAGATTGGCAAATTTGATCAATGGGCTTTCAAATCAAGTGAGCGCTGAAGAAATCAGCGCTCTACTTTTTGATTACCGCTTTGACCGTTATGGAATTCGCCTTTTGCCTTATTTAATTGGATGGCGATGAGCCGTGGGCTCCCTGATTGGGTTTACAGGACACCTCTTGAAGCAAGTCCAAGAATGGTTCCTATACCCAATACATGACCTAAGCAGTTGGCAGCAACTACTGAAGCGTGGCTCATGCCACCGAAGAATTGGGAATTAGGGATTTCGAAACCTTCATTAGGTTTTGCGATATTCGCCCTGGCGATGGCATAAGCGAGAACGTTGCAAGCGATCATCACCACAGCAACTTTTGGAGACCATTGAAATGTTGCTGGGGCTGCAGCAGCCAATAGGGGTGTGATCATGAAGACCGTGGAAGCGACAGACACTTTATTTTCCTTCATCAAGGGATATAAATCACTCAGAATTACAGCCTCTTAAGAGTTATTCACTACTTGCTGGTTTCTAAGACGTAAAAAACCAAGAACCACGAGGGCATCACTAAGGGTCAGAAAGGCTTCAGCTGCTCCATGTAGGGGGTCTACATCAGTAAGTTCGCCATTGAAAACTTGACGTGCAATTATTGCGAAAACTATTGTCACCATTACAAAAAGCAAGGTTAGACGAAAGCCCCAAAGCGCTAGGCGAGGGATTGAATGGCATTTTTGAGCCCAGAAAAGAAAAGCAAGATAAGGGATTAGAGAAAGTACGAAAAAAGGTCCAGGATCGATTTGACCCAATTTTTCCAGAAAGGCTTCTGAATTGAGAAAGAATGTCATGATTTCTATTCCTGCAAACGGAAAAGGTTCCAAGTGGCAATGGCTAAACTCGTGTTTCCAATCATTGTTAGAGCAGCTTGTAAGACGACTAGACCATATAAAGCTTGAGAATTATCAAAGATATGCCAGGTTATTGCTGCCATTGCACTAGCAAGATTTGGCAACATAGCTAGAGCAAGCCAGGAGAAGGCTTGAGTCTTTTCCCATATTCCCCAGCGAAGTATAAGTATTATCGCCAGTATCCATTCCACCAAGGTTGTGACATGGATAAACCAGGTACCTAAAGAGAGAGCGTGCACATAATTAACTCGACAATTTTATTCTATACAATTGGAGGAAATTGAAAAATTTAAAGAATTGAACGACATAGTTTTTTATAGCCAAAAAAGTTTCAATAAAGATCTATTAATAAAGAGTAAATGAGATGTAGATATATAGTTTATTGTCTAGATTTATCTATTCGTTTTCCCGTATTTGAATCAAAATAATGTTCCTTTTCAGAAGACCAATTGATGTAGATTTCTTCAGGAATTGATTCTTCTGACCCACACAAAAGTCTGAGCAACCCATTTTGACTATCAAGAAGTAATAATTGGCTAGATCCCAGCCATTCCTTATGAACTAAATTACATTTTAGACCGTTATTAGAGAATTTCAAGTCTTCAGGCCTTATTGCCTTTATTAGTCCAGACTTGTCTGGGAAAATATTCATTTGTGGCCTGCCTATAAAACTAGCAACAAAAATTGATGAGGGCTTGGCATATAAATTTTCTGGAGTACCTATTTGTTCTAGCCTTCCATTTTTTAATACTGCTATTCGATTGGCCATTGCCATAGCTTCATGCTGATCATGGGTAACATATACAACTGGCTGACCACCTTTAAGGATTAGGTTTCGCAACTCAGGTCGTAGTTCTTCGCGGAGTTGAGCATCTAAATTGCTCATGGGCTCGTCTAATAAATAGACTTTTGGATCACGAAGTATGGCTCTAGCTAATGCAACTCTTTGTCTCTGTCCTCCAGATAACTCGGAAGGAAAACGCTTAAAAAGAGATTCAATTTGCATAAGTCCAAGAGCATTATTTACCCTTTTCTTTTGCTCTGAAACGGGGACACCACGTATGCGAAGACCTAAGGAAAGGTTATCTGCAACATTTAAGTGAGGATAAAGGGCATAACTCTGAAAGACCATACCTATCCGTCTATTTACGGGAGAAATATTCGTTACGTCTTTATGATTAATTTTTATAGTTCCTTCGTCAGGTTTATCAAGACCAGCAATTAGACGTAATGTGCTACTTTTTCCACAACCACTAGGACCAAGGAGCGCAAGGCACTCTCCTTTAGCAACATGAAGGTTTAATCCTTTAATGATCCAATTTTTGTTAATTCGTCGGCCAATATTTTCAAGGGTCAAGCTCATCCTTTTACTGCTCCTTTAGTAAGTCCAGAAATAATTTGCTTTTGAAATATTAGTACCATTATCAATAAGGGTATACTGCCAAGTACAGTAGCTGCAGCATAAGCTCCATAGGGAACAGAATATATAGATGATCCAGCTATACGAGCGATAGCTACAGGAAGTGTTAGGAGCTCAGGTTTACTTATCCATGTTAGTGCAATTGGATACTCGTTCCATGAAAATAAAAATATGAGAATTGAGGTGCTTGCTGTTGCTGGCGCGATTAAAGGTATTAGTACCCATCTTAATCTTTGCCATATGCCAAGACCCTCAATTCGAGCTGCTTCCTCTAAATCCTTAGGTAGGTCTTTAAATGCTGAGGTGATTAAAAGTATTGCTAGTGGCATTGATAATGCTGAATAAGGAATGCTTAGAGCAAATAAATTATTTCCTAAATTAAAATTTCTTGCAAATTCTAAAAGTGCTAGAAATAATAAAACATAAGGGAATAAAGCTGCTGAGATCAAAATAATCTTAGTTGTTCTTGCTAATAATGGCTTTAACTTTGAGAGGGCATAACTAGCTGGTATAGCAAAAACTAACGTTAGTAATGTTGTTGTTAAGCCTAAAAGCAGGCTATTAAATAGATAGTCCCATAATGGAGGTGATGCGGTTAGTACTTGGCGATAATTATTTAATGTCCAATGTGGACCTGGATTGGTTAGAGGATGGGTAATTGCCTCTTGAGTACAAAAAGATGTATATAGTTGCCAGCTCAATGGAGATAATGACCATATAACTAGTAATAGTACCCAAATGATTTTATGTTTCATGAGTTGTATACTCTATATATATTTTTTGATTGATAGATTAAAACCCAACTTAATGCACAAGCACAAACTAAAAGTATAAAACTAGCTAGCATGATAGTTGCACTGTATCCAAAGTCTAGGAATCTCATCGCATTTAAGTAGGCATATAAAGCAAGACTTTCTGTACTTCCTGCAGGACCACCACCAGTCATTACTTGGATTAAATCAAAAACCCCAAAAGCTTGGGCAAGACGAAATATTACACCAAGAAATAAATATGGTTTAAGTAAAGGAAGAGATATTTTCAAGAAGGCCTGAAAAGGTTTACCTCCCTCTAGCCGGAACGCTTCATATAGATCATCTGGGATCGTTTGGAGACCAGCCAGTAAAATAAGAGCAAGAAATGGTGTCGTTTTCCATACATCACCTAGTACAGTTGATAACCAGGTTAATTTTGGATTCGAAAGAATATTTAATGGATTTAGTCCCATGAAATTTATAATTTTTTCTATTGGTCCATATGGAGTGTTAAAAATCCATCTCCAACCCAGTGCCATTACAGTTGTGGGTAATGCCCAAGGAAGTAAACTTATTGAGCGCAAGATGCCACGTCCTTTCCACTTTTGATGCAGTAAAAGTGCAATTAATATTGCTAAAAATACTTCTAATGATACAGAGAAAGAGGCGAATCTGACAGTTTGCCATGCATCTTTCCAAAATCTCATATCATTTAATAGTCTTATCCAATTTGCGCCGCCATTAGGTATATTGTCTAGACCTGTTACGACTGAAGCAGCATGCATGCTTAACCATGAATATCTAATAAGTGGCACGCCAAAAACTAACAAAATTAAAATACCAGCGGGCAATAGAAAAAGAATAATCATTTGGATTCTCCTGCTGATAATAAAATTTGATTCGTATTCCTTTCGGCTTTTAACATTGCTTCTTTTATATTTTTATCATTAGTGAAGACTTCGCTTAGTTGACGTTGCAAAACATCACTTACTTGTGCGTATAAGGGGATTTCTGGTCTGGGTTTTGTTTGTTCTAATGCTTTTTGAAGTTCAACTAGTACTGGGAACGCTTCTCTTAATTTCTTATCATTAAATATTTGAGAGTTTGTTGGAGTATATCCATAGTTTACAAATAATTCTTTTTGGGAATTTAACGAGGTTAGGTAGGAGATGACCTCATATGCTACTTCTTTATTTTTAGAACTACTTAGTATTGATAAACCCCAACTTCCTAATGTTGATGTTGGCTGTTCACCTTCTACGGCAACCATAGTGCTTACCCCTATCTTTCCTTTAACTATGCTTGATTCCTTTTGAAGTTCTGCCCATGCATATGGCCAGTTACGCATTAATGCCGCCTCTCCTGATTTGAAAGCTTGTAAGGCTTCGTTTTCACTGAAATTAGTTACTGCTCTTGGAGTAATACCTGTTTCAATTAGATTTTTTAGCCAAGATACTGCCTGTATGCTTTCCTTGGATGAAAGCTTTACTTCTGATGATTCATTTATCCATTCGCCACCAAAACCATTAATTACTTCTAAGAAGACACAACTTAAACCTTCATATTGACGTCCTTGCCAAACGTACCCGTAACTTACTTTACCTTCCTCAACTAAATTCTTCGCAATTCTGATTAATTCTATAGGTGTAGTTGGTGGATTTTCCATTAGGTCCTTTCTCCAGAATAGTAAACCCATATCTGATGTCATTGGCCATCTATATAGATTTTGCTTGTATGAATTACCCAATTTTGCTCCGACAGCGAGTGAATCCCAGTCTCTTTTAGATATATATCTGTCCATAGGGGCCAGCCAGCCAGCTGCTGCATATTTTGGTAACCAAGTAATATCTATCATTAAAATATCAAAAGGACTGTTCCCTAAAAGTAAACTACTTATAGCTAGATCTGATACTGACTCCGTTTCTCTTGGTCCTCTTATTACTTTTATATTTATGTCTCCTTTATTTTCTTTATTAAATTGATCAATGAGATCTTTTGTTGAATCTGCAAATGGTGCAGGCATTAGAATGTTAATTTTAGTGCTGTTATCAATGAAACTTGAATAGATTGGCTGTACAGAAGACAGCGTGAGAATACACAACGTAAATATAAGTCTATATTTATTCTTAATTTTCATTATAAACTTTCGAAATTGGACTCCTCTAGTGAATCTATTTGTTCTTCTGCCCAATCTTTTACTGTATATGATTCAACAGCATTAGTCATACTTGCCATCCTATTATTTTGTTCGGTTAGATCCATTGAGATTGCTTCTTCTATTGCTTCATCCATACGTCTATGTGAATATGGGTTGGTTAGGATTGCACCATCAAGCAATACTGAAGCGCCTGTAAATTCTGATAGTACGAGAACACCTCCATTATTTTTTCTTGCGGCCGCATATTCTTTTGCGACTAAATTTAAACCATCCCTTAATGGAGTGATCCAGCAGATATCTGCTTGGCTAAACCATGCAACCATTTCTTCATAAGGTATCCGTCGTGTGGAAAATCTTATAGGGACCCAATCTATAAGGCTAAATTTGCCATTTATTCTTCCTGCCATCTCTTCAATTGAACGTTGAGTTTCATCGTAGATGCGCATTCCACCTGCTGCTGCTACACATGCAAGCATTAATACGACTTTTCCATGGAGATCTTTACGTCGTTCTAATAATCTTTCGAAGGCAAGGAGCAATTCTTCGTTTCCCTTTGTGTAGTCAACTCTACTTGCAGATAATATTAGTTTCCTTCCTTTTCTTGTACCTAGACTTATTTCTTCTGATTGTTTTGCTACACTTTCTGAGTTTATCAATTCACCAATTAAGTCTGGCGAGGTTCCTACAGGTGACGATAATAATTTGATTTTTCTGCCAGCATGAGTGAGCCATGGAGTAACAGTTGGTTCTGTAAGAGCACTACCCACAGCAATAAATTTTGAGCTTACCTTTACCTTTGGACCTCTTTTTGCTCCAACTAGGCAATTAGCCGCTCTAGCAAAGTTTTCTGTATATCTAGGTATGTGAAAACCAACCAAGTCACAACAAAGAAGACTCTCTATAATTTGCCTTCGCCAGGGAAGTATTGCAAAAACATCATTCCCTGGGAATGGCGTATGGTGAAAAAATGCAATCTTTAGATCTGGTCTTTTTGCCCTTATAAAGCTAGGGCTTAGCCAGAGATTGTAATCATGAATCCAAACAGTTGCCTCTTTTGCTGCTTCATTACAAGCAGCAATTGCAAATCTACGATTGACCTCCTCAAAGATTTTCCAATCAGCATTATTAACATCAAAATATGTAGGAAAAGTATGTAATATAGGCCAGAAGCATTCTTTTGAAGTTACGTGATAAAAACTTGAGACTTCTTTTTCCGCTAATGGAATCCTTCTTAAATTAAAAGGTGCTGGCTCTTTCATTAATGTTATCTCATCATCTTCATTTGTTAATTTTTCCACCTGCCTCCAAGCTATCCACGTTCCATTATCTTTATTTCTAAATAGGTTTCTGAGAGTTGGGATTATTCCGTTTGGACTTTTTTGATCTAACCAAATTTGCTTTCCATTTTTATCCTTACCCTCTTCAAAAGGGGATCTGTGGTACAAAATTATAAACTTACTTGATCCTTTTGAACTTGTCATGATTTGATCCTGGATAAATTATATGATGTAAAATATTTAAGCAAAATGATTTACTTGAATATTTAAATAATTTAAATTTATTATAGTGGTGTTTTACTGAATTAAGACTTGTAAGTAGTAATTCTAATTAATTCGAATAATATTCTTACTAGACTATTATAATTTAGTTTGTATTCAAGCTTTCGTAAATATTATTTGTTACTCTTCAAATAAGAATTTTAAATATAAGTGGTAATTATTATTTCCGAGAACTAATGTTTCATTATGATTGATTTGGTTGATAGGATTCTGTTGGAATATATAAAAATCTGGTTAATCTATATATTTTTTATTCTCTTATCCTAATTAAATATGCTTTTAACTAGTTATTGTTGTGAATAAGAACAATGTTGGAAATTATTAAATCTTGTTTAAATCTACTCCTAATTCTTTTGCATATTTTCCAAGGCCCTTCTTCTGAATAGTTTTAAGAGCACGTGTTGTTACGCGTAGATTTACCCATTTTTTTCCTTCTGACCACCAGAGGCGTCTTTGTTGGAGATTTGCCTGTTGGAGCTTCTTTGTCCTTATGTGGGAATGGCTTACAGCCATTCCGTTGTTTGCTTTGGTCCCTGTCAGTTGGCAGACTCTCGACATATTCTTTGCTAATTAGTAGATCTTGCAATTTTAGCAAAGACCATTCTTAAAGGAGTTTACTTACGAGTTTCCCAATTAAGTCTGAGCTGCGAGATTGGAATCCTTCTACTTCATTGGGTTCCAGGCCCCCTACTCCCAATCGGGCTAGATCGTATAGATGCTTAGCAAGGTCCCGTGAGAGAGATTCTGTTGGTGAATCAATACCCGAACCAATAATTACTGAACCCGATTTAAGTTTTAGTATTCCTTCTACGAGTGGGTGGTTTTTATTGACAAGAAGTACGTGATGATCAGGAAGACCAGGTAGCCGTTGTTCCATAAGTGCACCAATATCATTAATCCTTCGCATTTGTTCAGGGAGAAGGATAAGTGCAGGAGGGGCGTGATCAGTTTTTAATGATTTGATTTGAATTGTTACTTTTTCGTTATTTAGGGCTTCCTTTAACA
This sequence comes from uncultured Prochlorococcus sp., assembly GCA_902563335.1. Classification (GTDB taxonomy): domain Bacteria; phylum Cyanobacteriota; class Cyanobacteriia; order PCC-6307; family Cyanobiaceae; genus CACEWU01. The sequence continues at coordinate 24,336 of CACEWU010000011.1, forward strand.
GAGTCTTTAATGTCTCAGATTGTGTTTCTCCATCTTTATCAGTTAACTCTTTGTTCTCTTGATTAAGACTCTCATCTATTTCTGAATCAACTCGCTGAAAACTCAATTCATCGTGACGGCTTTCAAGCCATGGAATGAATTGGGCATCTACAACTGTTTCCGCTTTAATTATTTCTGCTCCATTTGCCTTCCAAAGAGCTAGAGCACTAGCTTGAGATAATTCATCTGTGCAGTAAATTACCTTTTTATTACTTGAGTTAGCAATTCTATCTTTATAGGCGTCAATCGTAGTGAAGCATTTGTTATCAGTAACTATTAATTCTTCAGAAGAGTCTTCCTTGCTTAATGTTGAATTATTTGAATCTATGGTTTCAAATAATATTAGTTTTTCTACTTGCTCAGCAAACTTTTCATCCTCCATTGCACCAATTTTTATAAATGGTGCAATCGAATCCCATATTTCTGCATAAAATATTGCTTCATTGCTTTTTAGATCTTTTAATCTGGCTGCTATTTTTTTGGCTATAAAATTACCTATAGAACGAACTTTTCTGTCCGTTTGCAGAGCGCTTCGACTAACGTTGAGTGGAATATCTGGTGAGTCAATTACCCCCCTAAGAGGAAGTAGGTATCTAGGAACGATTTCTTTTATGGAATCACTTACATAGACCTGATTACAATAAAGTTTTATGTCTCCTTTTTCCCAATCTGCTCGTCCACTTACTTTGGGGAAATAAAGGATACCTTGTAAGTTATATGGATAGTCTGTACTTAGATGCACCCATAGCAGCGGATCCCCTTGAAAGGGATATAAATATCGATATAGATCTATATAGTCTTGATCATTTAATTCTTTTGTGTTAGTTCTCCACGGTGGGTTTCTTTTGTTGATTACTTCTCCTTCTAAACTTACTTCTATAGGCATAAAGTCACAGTATTTAGTTATTAGATTCTTCAGCCTTGTTGGCTCTAAGTATTCTAGTTCTTCTTCCATCAGATGTAAAATTACATCAGTTCCTGGGTTCGTTCTATCAACTTTTTCTAGGCTGAAATTGGGTGATCCATCACAACTCCATCGAATAGGATCATTGTCTTGTAGTGCTGATTTTGTAATTAACTCAACATTTTTAGCAACCATAAAACTTGAATAAAAACCTAATCCAAAGTGACCTATAATTGCGTCATTCTCTTGTTTATATTTCTCTAGAAATTCTTCTGCACTTGAAAAGGCAACTTGGTTTATATATTTTTTAACCTCATCGGCTGTCATTCCTATTCCATTATCTGAGATGGTTATCGTTTTTGATTCTCGATCTACTTTTATATCTATTTTCCCTTCTTCATCATGTATACAGTCGCCCGCTATAGATGCCATTCTTCTTTTATTTATGGCATCCACACCATTGCTAACAAGCTCTCTTAGAAATATCTCATGATCAGAGTAAACTGCTTTTTTGATTATGGGGAATATATTTTCGGTGTGAATTTGAATTTGTCCTTCTTCTAGTAATGTCATGAACTTAGTTTTGGAAACACAACATTAGTCAAAAAGCAATAAACCCCTCAAGAGTTATTTGGTTGGGGTCTCCGTACCTATCTGTATTTAAGTTGGATTTTTTTGAAGATCTGATCTCTCTTCAGCTATTACGGCTCCTTTTACCGGACAAACCTGAAGGCATACACCACAGTCAATACAGGTCTCAAACTCGATCCAATAGAAGTTTGTCCCCTTTATGTTTTTATTTGATGCTGGTTTGATGCATCCTACGGGACATGCCTCTGAGCATTGGGCGACTCCCTCACAAATATCGCTGACAATAGTATGTGGCATTTTACTTTTTTAGCTCCATTCTATTTTAGGCGTTAATCCAATCAATATTTGTGCAGCCTTTTGATTTCATTATTTGATTAGCATGTTCTCTGTTACTACAACATTCTAATTCTAGTAATGCACATTCACCTTTATTATGCCACTCCCTTTGACGACTAAGTGCTTGTTCCAAATTACCTTTTGGTCCAAATGCCACAAGAGTTGAACTTGGAATCGATCTTCTTATTTCTTCTTGAATTTGTAACTCTCTTATTTGATCAATAGCAAAACTAAAGCCAACACCAGCAGCGCTAGATTCATTAGCCCCAAACCTTCTCATTATTTCATCATATCTACCACCTCGAGCTATCACAATTGGTGCTGACTGACCTTGGCAAACAAGTTCAAATACAATACCAGTATATAATTCTAAATGTGGCTGAAATGTTGGATCAAGTTGTAGGTTAAGATTGTATTGATTTGCAAGAGGCTCTATTGTATTAAATAGCCTTTTTAAATCTGCTAATACATCAGTTTCTTCAAATGTTGAAGCTAATCTATTAAGAATATTCAGTGGTAAGCCGCGTAACTTTTGCAGGTCTAATAGATGTTCCTTCTCTTTCTTACCTATATCAAGTTGTTCTAATTCAAGGCGATTATAGTGTATTAATGCTTTACGTATGTGTTCTTTTTGTTGGTTTTTAAAAGGAGATAGAAGCATATCCATTAAAGCAGTATGACCGATCAATAGTTTTGGCTTACCGGATTCAATTTTCAGGACTTCTAAAGCTTTCAATAGAAGAGATAAAAGTTCCATTTCAGCACTGATATCTTTAATGCCAAATAGTTCAACGCCACTCACTAGGTTTTCTTCTATACAAAGGCTTCCTTCTGCTGAAAGTCGACTTTCAAATGTTGTACCTTCTGCCCAAAGTCTAAGTGGTCTTGGCCTTTGAGAGAATCTGGTACATGCAGCTCGGGCTATTGAAGCTGTCATCTCAGGTCTTAAACCAAGAGGCTCGTCTGCTACTAGTTTCACTATTTCGTTGCTATCAATCCTTCCTCCTGCCATCAAGGTTGCTAGGCGCTCAACTCTTGGCGGTGAAACTTCTTCATACCCCCACATTCGATAGATATCTGCAAGGTTCTTCGTAAGTAGGTGGTTTATCTCCACTTGTTGAGGGTTTAAATCTCGTGCTCCTGCTGCAGGTTGCAAGGTCATTTTTGATATGCCTTTGTCCTTTTAGAATCCCATCTTGTCTATTTCAGGTGCACCATACAACTTTCCTTTTAAAGGCTTTACTTTATTTAGCTCTTTTAGAAGCTCTTCTTGAATTCCTGGGCAACTTGCAACGACTTTCCCTGTAGAGATATTGAAATTGTTACCTTGATAATCAGAAATAATCCCACCTGCAATTTCGACAATCGCAACACCTGCTGCAAGGTCCCATTGCGCAAGTCCTCTTTCCCAGTAAGCATCAAGTCGTCCGGAAGCAATAAAGGCAAGGTCTACAGCCGCAGCACCGCCTCTTCGAACACCACGAGTTCTGTGCGTTAACCAGCAAAACTCTGCGTAATTGTTATCAATTCTAGTTTGCCTGTCGTAGGCAAAACCTGTTACGAGAAGTGATTCGATCAATTTTTTTCTGGAAGATACTTTTATTTTTTGGTCATTGCAAAAAGAACCAATTTCAGGAGCTGCCCAGTAGCTTTCTTTTAAAAATGGTATTTCAATTGTGCCTAGAATTGGTGTTCCTTTCCAAGTCAGGCCTATTGAACACGCAAAGAAGGGATATCCATGAGCAAAGTTGGTTGTTCCATCTAATGGATCTACGCACCATTTAAGGTCACTTGTGTTTCCTTTTTGACCACTTTCTTCTGCAAGGATTCCAATGTCAGGGGTATGTTTCTGTAATTCCGAAATGACGCACTCTTCACTTGCTAGATCGGCGCTAGTTACAAGATCACCTATAAGACCTTTGTTTTTGATCATGCTTAGTCTTCCATAGTGCTCCATTAGGATTTGTCCACTTACTTTTGAAGCTCTCTTAGAAATGGATAAGAGGTTTTCTAGATCATTCTTTTGCAACCCAGCTTCTGTTGATGCCTTGAAAGAGTTCATAGCTTGAACAAACCTTTGATGACTTTATGAATAAATGAACATTCTTCTTTTTGCCAGCTTTTGGTGAATTCTTCTGAAGTGCACATATTTGTTCTATGCTAATTACATCAAGCTTTAAGAAGCTTGAGAGATCCTGGAGAGGTGGCCGAGTGGTCGAAGGCGCAGCACTGGAAATGCTGTATAGGGGCAACTCTATCGAGGGTTCGAATCCCTCCCTCTCCGTTACTCACTGAAGGCAAAAGTTTTTTGTTTGTATTATATAAATGCTGATAGATAATAATTTAGATTAGCCAAACTTTCCTGAGATATAATCTTGAGTAGCTTTTTGAGTAGGAGAATTAAAGATTTTATCAGTTTTATTAAATTCAACTAAATATCCTACTTTTCCCCCAGAACCTGTCTCTAGTTTTTCGGCATTGTAGAAGGCTGTCATGTCACTTACTCGTAATGCTTGTTGCATATTATGCGTAACTATTATAATAGTAAAATTCTTTTTTAATTCATGCATTGTCTCTTCGATCTTTAGAGTAGATATTGGATCTAGTGCTGAGCATGGCTCATCCATTAAGATTACATCTGGTTGAATTGCAATTGTTCGCGCTATACATAATCTTTGTTGTTGTCCGCCAGAGAGAGAACAACCACTTTCGTTTAACTTGTCTTTGCATTCGTCCCATACAGCTGCTTTTTTAAGGGAAGTTTCTACTAGCTCATCAAGGTTTCCTGTATAACCATTTATTCTTGCTCCAAAGGCAATATTTTCATATATACTTTTTGGGAATGGATTTGGTTGCTGGAATACCATACCGATCCTTCTTCTTACTTCTACAGGGTCTACTTTAGGGTCGTATATATCTGCACCTTCGAAAAGCACTCTCCCAGTTAATGAACAACCTTGAATAAGATCGTTCATTCTATTTAATGATCTTAAAATAGTTGACTTGCCACAACCTGAAGGCCCGATTAAAGCCGTTACTTTTCCTCTTGGAATATCACAGTATATATTCCTAACTGCTTCTGAATTGCCATAGCTAATGGTGACATTTTGCAAGGAAATGGTAATTTCTCTATCTGATTGCTTTGTCTGAGATGAGCCTTTCATGAGTTTTCTTTTGTAGAGGGCTGGTGAAGTTATTTTCCCTTTATTGATATTCTACAAGTTAGCTTTTATTTATAGAAGTAAAATTCCGAAGCCATCTAGAGAACAGATTAGTTAATAGTATTAACATCACAAGTACAAAAGATGCAGCCCAGGCCAGCTGATTCTGTGCTTCGTATGGTTCGAGAGCAAAGTTGTATATTAGCACTGATAGAGATGCTATTGGATTGAATAATGCTTGTGAACCAGATGGCCAATAAAATGAAAACAAAGCAGTAAAAATAAGCGGTGCAGTTTCTCCTGCAGCCCTTGCTATTGCTAGAACTATTCCTGTAGCAATAGGTGTAAAGGCAGTTGGTAGAGTTATTCTACTAATAGTTATAAATTTAGAAGCGCCAACACCTAATGCTCCTTTTCTTAAATCATCAGAAACTAATTTCAATCCTTCGTCTGTTGTTTTAATAACTGTTGGTAGCATTAATATCGATAATGCAATGCCTCCAGCGATTCCACTGAAATTTGCCCCAAAAATAATTTTCGTTGAAACAATCACACCGTACACACACACACCTGCGATAATTGAGGGAACACCTGATAGAACATTTGTCCCAAATCTAATAAATCTTGAAAACCAGCCCCCATTAGAGTATTCAGCTAGGTATATGCCTCCACCTACACCCATTGGGATAGCTATTATAGACGCAATTGTTGTTACAATAAAAGTTCCTAAAATTGCATTTCCAATACCACCAGCAGACACCAGGTCATCACCTGGAGGCTCTGGTAGTTGGGTTATTAATGATAAATTTATTTGCGAACCTCCTTTTATCAAAACATAGCTTAGGACTAATATTAGTGGCAGCACCGATACAAAGGAAAAAATAGCTGTTGTAAAAGTAAGGATATTATTAAATATGTTTCTGTTTAGTCCTGGATCATATGCAAGATCAGATTTTGTTATGTGTGAAGTTGTTTTAGTTTGTGTCATGATTTTTAATTAGTATTTAAGACTTAATTTCCTGACCATCCATTGTGCAAATATATTTACACCTAACGTAAGAATCATAAGGATAAATGCTGCATACATTAATGATGAAACTTGACTACCATCTGCTTCGCCAAATTGATTGGCTAGCATTGCAGCAATTGTGTTTCCAGGGGCCAAAATTGACCAGTTAAAATTGTTTGAATTTCCTATTATCATTGTTACTGCCATTGTCTCACCCATAGCTCTTCCTAAAGCAAGTAAAACACCTCCGGCAATACCTGAAATTGCAGCAGGAACAATCACATGAAGGATAGTTGACCATCTTGTAGCACCTATTCCATATGCAGCTTCTCGAAGTTGTATTGGAACTTGGTTTAATGAATCTCTTGATATTGCTGTTATTATTGGTAGTATCATTACTACTAAAATTATAATTGCAGGAGCCATTGCGGGACCAACAGGTTCAGTACTAAGGAAGGGAATCCAATTGAGAGTTTTATATAAAAAAGTTAGGAATGGCCTCAAAAATGGTTCCATAACGAATATTGCCCATAGTCCTAATACAACAGATGGAATTGCTGCTAGTAATTCAACCATCATTCCAATCAAGTTGCTTATTTTTTCTGGAATAATATTTTCTGTTATGAATATTGCTGTTCCTACACCAAGAGGAACAGCAATAATAAGAGATGAAATAGAGGATATGATTGTTCCATAGATTGCTGTGAAAGCTCCGTAATTGTCGGTAACAGGATTCCAGTCAGATGTGATTAGGAATTTCAGTCCATAACGTCCCATAGATTCTATTGAGCCCCAAAAGACAACTATTAGAATTCCAAACAAAATTATTGCAACCATCGATGCCATTGCTACCGAAAGGTTTTTAAAACCTGTATCCAATAACCGTTCCGTTAAGGGACGCCGCCTTTGCTTGTAAGAGATCTCTGCTCCAGAAGTCACTAAATGATTCAGAACTCTAATAAGACATTATGTTGTTTATCGTGAGTTTTCACTAAGAGACTCTTAACGGTGTGGATCACTACAAAAAACTTTTGGTCCATTAGGTTGAGACCGTTACGGTAGAGATTCAGAAAGAGCAGTCATGGGTCGGATAGTTGGGATTGACCTCGGAACTACCAACTCTGTTGTTGGTGTTTTGGAAGCTGGTCGCCCTTTGGTGATCGCTAACGCTGAAGGTGCTCGTACAACTCCTTCTGTTGTTGGCTACACAAAAGATTCCGAGCTCCTTGTTGGTCAGTTGGCAAGAAGACAACTAGTTCTAAGTCCCAGAAACACTTTCTCAAATTTGAAAAGATTTGTTGGGATGGATTGGGATGAACTTGAAGAAAATAGTCTTTCTGTTCCATACGACCTTCGTGCAAATGATCAGGGGAATATTCGGATCACTTGCCCTGCAACCGAGAGGGAGTATGCCCCCGAAGAGCTTGTGGCAAGCATTATTCGTAAATTGGTTGATGATGCTGAGACTTATTTGGGAGAGGTGGTTGAGTCAGCTGTAATAACTGTCCCTGCGTACTTCAACGATGCTCAAAGGCAAGCAACTAGAGATTCTGCTCGTCTTGCAGGTATAAGCGTAGAAAGAATATTGAATGAGCCTACGGCTGCTGCACTTGCTTATGGTTTTGATAGAAGTTCAGCAAGAAGGGTTCTTGTTTTTGATCTAGGAGGAGGAACTTTTGATGTCTCACTTATGAGAGTTGCCAATGGAGTTTTTGATGTAAAAGCAACATCAGGGGATACACAGCTTGGCGGAAACGATTTTGATCAGAGAATTGTTGATTGGCTTTCAAACTCATTTGATAATGAGCATGGAATAGATTTAAGAAGAGATAGACAGGCTTTGCAACGCTTAACTGAAGCAGCTGAAAAAGCAAAGCAGGAACTTTCTGGCGTTACAAATACACCAATTTCACTTCCCTTTATTGCAACAGGAAAAGAAGGACCATTGCATATCGAAACAAATTTGGAAAGAAGTACATTTGAGGGACTTTGTACAGATCTTTTAGATCAACTTTTAACTCCAGTTCAGACAGTTCTCCAAGACTCTGGTTGGTCTTCTGATGAAGTTGATGAGGTTGTATTAGTTGGGGGAAGTACAAGGATGCCTATGGTTAAGCAATTGGTTAGAACTCTTGTTCCAAACCCACCATGTCAGTCTGTGAATCCAGATGAGGTTGTCGCTGTTGGAGCTGCCGTTCAGGCGGGAATTCTTACAGGAGAGTTGCGAGATTTATTACTAAATGATGTTACTCCGCTTTCTTTAGGCTTAGAAACAATTGGAGGCTTAATGAAAGTCCTGATACCAAGAAATACTCCTATTCCTGTTAGACAATCTGATGTTTTTAGTACTTCAGAAGCTAATCAGTCTTCTGTTGAAATACATGTATGGCAAGGTGAGCGACAACTTGCATCAGATAACAAGTCATTAGGACGATTCCGGTTGTCTGGTATACCTCCTGCACCTAGGGGAGTACCACAAGTACAAGTTGCATTTGATATAGATGCCAATGGACTTCTTGAGGTTAGTGCTATTGATCGAACAACCGGACGTAAGCAATCAGTAAGTATTAAAGGTGGATCAAACCTTAATGAAGAGGAAATTCAAAAGATATTGGCAGAGGCAGAAGCAAAAGCTGGAGAAGATCGGAAACGTCGTGCATCGATAGATAGACGAAATAGTGCGCTTACTCTTGTTGCTCAGGCCGAGAGAAGATTAAGGGACGCTGCTCTTGAACTAGGTCCTTATGGAGCAGAACGACAACAGAGATCTGTAGAGGTGGCTATGCGGGATGTTCAAGATTTAATTGATTTAGATGATCCACAGGAGTTAGAACTATCAGTAGCTGCTTTGCAGGAGGCTCTATTTGGTCTTAATCGGCGACTTGCATATGAACGTAAGTCTGATGCAAATCCGCTACAGGGTATTCGTAACACCTTTGGTTCTCTAAAAGATGAACTTTTTTCAGATGATTATTGGGAAGATGATCCTTGGGATAATTCAAATAGATCTAATCCAAGTAGACGAGGAATAGACGAAGGAGATCTTGATCCTTGGGACAATGACATCTATCGCTAATCCAGATTATTGGGCTCTTTTAGGCCTTCCTCCAGGGAGCGACTCTGCTCAGTTAAAAAGAGCCTTTAGAAGAGAAGCTCGCAAATGGCATCCAGATTTAAATGGAAATGATGTAAATGCAGAGGAACGTTTTAAGTTAGTAAATGAGGCATATGCAGTTTTAAGCGATCCCAGAAAAAGAGCAGCTTGGGAGAATTCCAATGATTCTAAGAAAGAGTTTGAAGATCCTTTCGCTGATGGCTTTCCTACTTTTTCTCATTATCTGGAAATAATTCTAGGCCTTGAACCTGCATCTGATTCACCAGAGAAAGAAGAGTCAAGTTTCAATGAGAGCGTTAACTGGCCTACAACCTCAGAACCAACTCCTCCTCCGGTTCAAATATATGAAGATCTTGAAAGTCTGGTTGAGTTGACTCCTCAAGAGGCACTAAATGGAACACAAGTTCAGTTGGAATTAGAAAACGGAACAATTGTTGAGGTCCAAACTCCTCCAATGGCAGGTGATGGATGGAGATTGAGATTGCCTGGAATTGCTTTAGGTGGGCACGATCATTTCTTGCAATTAAGGGTTAGAACTGAAGAAGGATTAAGAATTGATGGATTAAGGGTTCTTTTCCGATTAGAGCTGTTTCCACCAGATGCTGTTTTAGGGTGCGCTGTTGATGTTCCCACTCTTGCAGGCCCAGTAACACTGCAAGTTCCCCCAGGATCATCAAGTGGAAGATTACTTCGACTTAGGGGAAGGGGAATGGAATTAGATGGAAATAGAGGTGATCAACTTGTTGAAATAGTTGTTGTAATACCGGCAGAGTTAAGTGATTCTGAGAATGCCTTGTATGGAAGGCTTCAGGAATTATCATTAGATCCTGATTACTAATCCATTAATATTATGTAAAATTAATCTTTATTTTAATCAAAAGTTCTTATTTTATCAATGATTGTACACGTTCTTCTCTATGACGCCGGTAATGATAGTGAAGGTATTCATTCTCTTGAAATTAAAGGGTTGACAA
>CACEWU010000012.1 GCA_902563335.1 uncultured Prochlorococcus sp.
AAAAAAGAGGGGCTTTGGCTTCATGTTGATGGGGCTATTGGGGGAGTGTTTGGCCTTTCGAAAAGTACAGCTTCGCTTGTAAACGGAATCTCGTTGGCTGACTCAATTACTCTTAACCCTCAAAAGGTGCTTGGTATAACGAAGACTTCTTCTTTACTACTTGTAGCGAAAAGAGAAGATCTTGTTTCGGCTTTTTCAACTGGTTTGCCGTACATTGAGCCAGCCTGGGGAGAAGCACATGGTGGGGAAATGGGCCTCCAGGGAAGTAGACCTGCTGAGGTGTTAAAACTTTGGTTAGGATTGCGTCAACTTGGCGAGGAAGGTATTCAGTTCTTGCTAGAGGAATCAATCAATCGTAGATCTTATTTTCAGAAACAGATTGACTCTACTAAGTTGCGATTTATAAGTGGCCCCCTACATTTGATCGCAATAACACCACTCGGTGTCGATGTTGATGAAGCTGCAAAGTGGTCTATAGCTACTCGAAAAGAGCTATTGGCCCAGAGAATCATGCTTTCAAGACCTTTTCATAATGGTCGACATTATCTCAAAGTCGTTATGGGTAATCCTCACACTGAATTGAAACTTTTAGACCAACTAGCCAAGTCTCTGAACGAGTCTATATGAGCTATTTGGAATGAATAATTCAGATTCACGAGGACGTTTCATAGCAATTATTACTGGTGTTTTTTCAATTCTAATAGGTATTATTTACCTTATTCTTATTACTGTTCTTGATTCTCGTGGCCCCATGCTTCCGCCTCCCCCCGAGGCCCTGGGTGAGGTGGTAGGCGCCGTGGATTTCGTTGAAGTGGCTCGACTACTTTTCTGAATGCAATTTCAAGGAATTTTTCAAGAGATGCTCCTCTTCGATTTAGATCATAATGATGTTGCACAACCTCTTGAATTCCGCCATCTCCCCAGTCTTGATCTTGCTTGAAATATGTAATGAAGCTTGCTCCAGCAACACGTGTTAACCAAGCAACGGCAACGCCCTGCAAGGCCCGCCCTACAAGTAACGTTGGGATATTAATGCTTAACGCTGTACTTATTAAGCTAACTCCACCTTTAATAAGTCCAAGGCTGGCCAATGTTTTTCCTACTGAAATCGCTAGTTCTTGAGCTCGTGATTTGGTCAGTTGAACTCCATAGATGCGAGCGATTTCAATAACCATTTGAGCATTTACCGCTGCTGTACCTAAAAGATCTATTCCTGGTAAAGGTGTGGCGATGACAACACCACTACTTATCCAGCAGTAACGATCAATACTTTTCCTGGCTTCTTTTTGCCTTTGTTTATCCAGCAATTCTCTTCCTGTTACACCAAGATTCCTACATTGGAGAAGAATATTATCTGCAAGAAGTTCTTCACCATCAGTATATAAAACCTTTGCTAGACGGTTAAGAAGGTTTTCTACCTCTGCTGGTGGTTGCCATGGGCGCATGCCAGGACGAGGAATCGATTGGGGAGCAGCGCTAGTTGATATAACATTTTCTTTTTCGATAAAAGTTTTGCAATGTCCTCTAAGTAAGGCTATAAGTCGACGCTCTTCTAGATCTCCACGTAAGTCACATTTGTTTAGTACAAGTAAAATGCGTTTGCCAAGACTTGAAAGATTTTGGATGATTTGCAGTTCAGTTGACCGAAGATCACTGTCAACAACGACAATTATTAGGTCAGATTTACTAGCAATGGCCCTGGCTTCTTTTTCACGAGAAGAGCCATCTTTTCCAGCTTCTAAAATTCCTGGTGTATCAACTAATTGAAGACCTCTATTTAACCCTCTTAGCCTTAAACGATATGTCTTACTTTTGGTGGTTGACCCCATCTTGGCACCTACTTCTCCAACAATTTCATTTAATAGTGCACGGATTAGAGTGGTTTTACCACTTGAGCCAGTTCCAAAGACGACAACAACTAAATCACCTCTTGTTAGTTCTTTTTCGACTCTTTCTCTTTCTTGTCTAAGACCTTTTTTGGCTACATTCTCATTAAGCCTTTCTAGTAGCCTGTCAACACTTTCAAGACTTTGCTTGGCTGCTTGAAGTCGACTTCGAGGGGGAGATTGATTAGATTGATTAATATCTTTAAGGTCAATTTTTTGCTTGACATGAACTTTCCACCAAGGCCAACCATATTGAATTAAGATAACTATTAGAAGAACAGTCGTAATTAATAGTGTGGGAGTTACCAGCCAATAAGGTAAAAAATATTCAAGTGCGTAACGAATCTCATTTATTATTCTAAGGACCATTCCTATTACCCCGCCAATTATTAGTAAGCATGCAAGCGCTGCGCAGATAAATAGGATTAGTCTTTGTCTTTTCATTTTTCTATTCTAGTCTTCAGATGGCAATTTGATTTCATAATGAATGACGAAGAAATATTTTCTTGAATTTAGTTTTTTGCATTGTATTTAATCATCTGATCAAGAATGAAAAAGATAACAGAAAGATTGATCGCAATATCTGCTACATTAAAGATTGGGAAATTTATTGGAATAAACTCAATAAAATCAATTACATAACCAAGTCGCCATCTATCTATGCCGTTACCTAGACTTCCTCCTAGCAGGAGAGATATTGCAAGTCCTTGTGATATCTGCATGGGAGAATTCTGCCAGATATATATAATTAAACCTATGGAAACTGAAAGGCTTATAATTCCTAACAACGTTGTAGATTCAGAGAATAAACTAAATGCAGCACCTGTATTTCTTACTAGCCTTAGTTGTATTATGTGTGGAATTAGTTCCTTTGATATTTGTTCAGATAAATGATTCTTTGCCAAGAACTTACCTAACTGATCTATTAGGACTGTCAAAAGGGTGATTGTGAGCAGAGGCCTTTGATTTAGGATGCGTTTTCTCATTCGATGAAGAGTAGACGTCTAAGTGCTAGAGCCAGTATTCCAATGGCTGGGCAAATAGCTAATTGTGTGGGTAAAGGGGCAAAGGTATAGCTGAAAAGCATCCCTGATAGCTCCTCTGCTGGCCAATATGTCAGGACTGAGCCAATTAACAGATAAAGAATGCCGCAGATTTGGAGTAACACTAAGCCAGCTAGAGCAGACAAGGTTAGTAGTGGGAGATTGTTCATCCCCGGCTGTCTAGCTAATCGGCCACTAAGCCAAGCTGCTGGCATAAAACCTGCTAGATAGCCGAATGCAGGTGTTTGTAAATATCCAAGCCCTCCCCCCCCATGAAATACCGGAAGTTGAAAGAGGCCAACTGATAAATAGGCCACGGATGCTATAAATCCTGATCTTGGTCCGCAGACAAGAGCACACAATAAAAGTGCGGGGACTTGCCAAGTACTTGGCAGATGTTGAATCTGAGGAGATAAATTAATTCCTGGGAACAATATGCCTGTTGGGACCATGCTTCCAACAAGCATCATCATTAATCCGGCAATTGCACCGCTCCAGGTGACTAAAGCCCTCACAAGGGGATTACAACTGCCCCTATCCTGCTGTAGTAGTGGAGTAATGCAAAGTCTTTATGGAAGTTTCTCTTGGGGACAAAGTCTTTTTAAAAGTACCTATGTCTTTCTTGAAAACTGCTGACCCAATGCCAATGCTTAGACCTCCCGATCTTGTTTCTGCTGATGAAACTGGAGAGGTTGTTGGCCTTCGGGCTCTTGAGATTGCTGAAGTTAAGTTTCGACGTGGAGTTTTTTTGATACCAATAAACCGTCTGTCAAGAATTAATTAATAAGAATATAATTGTTATTAGTAAATGATCTCTTAATTATTTATTGGCCAACATTTGGCTAGTTCTTTAAGCTTCTTTTTCGGTCCACACAGACTAAGGATAGGAGATTGTAAGTGCATAAGAGCAGCTTCTTGAAGATTTTGTGGACTAATAGATTTGATTTTATCTACGACACTTTTGTCATGATCATCACTTAAATTAAGACTACGCAATTGCGCTTTTCTTTCGGCACGTTGTGCAGCTGTTTGTGAACCTAGTGCTATTTGCCCTCTGAATTTAGCAATAGCAAGGGAGAATTCTTCATCTGATAGTTGAGAATTTCCAAGCTCCCACCAAGATTGCTGAAGTAGCTCTAGTGTTATAAGAGCTTTATCCTCACTTGTAGAGGCATGAAGCAGGAAAGGTGCTTCTTCTTCTCTAGTTGGATGGTGAATGCCTACGTCATATGCAACTCCGTTATCCTCTCGAAGTCGTCTAAAAAGAAGACTTGACATTCCTATACCAAGATGACAGCAAAGAAGTTGAAGTGCTAAGTCATCATAGTGAGCATGTGAAATTGTCGGTTGCCCTAGCATTAAAACTACTTGGCCTGTTGTTTCATAATTAAGACTAATATCTAATTGTCTCTCAGTGGGTTTTACTGAAGAAAATACGATATCTTTCTTAGGATTTTGCACTGATTCATTTTGTTTAAAATTAAAGGATTCTAATTCATTTATTTGTTTTTTTATTTTCTCATTAACTGTTCCTGCTAGTGAAAGAATCATATCTCTTCTCTTAAGCAAATTAGCAAGATATAAAAGATTTTCTCTTTTTAATTTTCTCAGATCTTCGCTTGTTCCAAGTGGATCATGACCATAAGGACCTTCTTGGTAAGCGAGATTTCGCCATCCATCAAATGCAAGATGAAATGGATTTTCTCTTTGTCTTTGAAGTGCTTGAAGTGTAAGTTCTTTTTCCAATGAGATTTGTTCTTCATCGAGATGTGGATCATTAATCATCCAACCCAGTAATGGGAGTAGATGCTCTGAATCTGAATCCGAACACTTCAGACTGATTAATATTCCATCTTCAAATGTGTCACATCTAAGAATTGCACCACAACCTTCAACTAAATCAGCAAGATTTATTGTGTTATAAGGGCCACATCCTCTATTTAGTAAGGAACTAAGAATTTGATGGGCTCCTTTTTGACCTAATGGATCTGCTCTGCTTCCATCTTTTATCCATAGTTTGGCTATGAATATTCCAGGAACATTTATTGGATCTATAATTATTTCTAGGTTATTCATCTATACTTCTTTTGGTCTAGCTATAAGAGTGAAACCTTCTTCTGGTTGTAAAAGATCAAAAATGTCTAGCTTTAATTGACTCTCTGTCCAGTAATTTATGTACTTTAAAGGTTTTAAAAGAGATTGATTGCGATTCCAGAGTGTTTGATTACCAGCTAATCCAGCAACTTGACTGGTAGTTTCAAGACTAAAATACAGACCATTTTTTACTAGTTGACAAGCTCGATCTAACTCATGTTTGTTGAAATTAGTTTTCATGCTCTTAGATAGTTCTTTATGGATCTCTTTTTCTACTAAATCAAGATTGGATTCATGACAGCAAGCTTCAAGTAATACTAATCCACCCTGCTCTAGAACAGTTATGTCCATGTCGATTGACTCAACTATTTGTAGATTTTCTCTTAATTTGCTAACCATTCTACTTCTTCTCCCTTCTGCTAGTAAAGATGTCGCAATGTCAGCCCCCATAGTTAGTAATTGATTTTTGGCAGGACCTATTTGCCAAGCCATTAGTAAACGTGATGCCTCAAGCCTAGGGATTTGGATTTCCATACGGCCTTTGTTAAAAATAAGGGTCTGTGAGGTTGAATCAGGAGAGTTAACACCTGTGATATTTTTGAGTTCAGCCAGATAACTATTAGAAAGAAAGTTTTCTATTCCCTTAGGGATTTGTCCCGCAATTGAAAGACATATATTTTCAGGTTTATAAAGACGTTGGTGAAAATCTTTCAAATTTTTGGGTTCGCTTTTTTTTAAGCTTTCTTCAAGACCAAGAATTGGCCTTCCATATGCATGCGGTGCTAAGCAACTTTCTAGGAGTTTTTGAAAGACTTGTTCATCAGGCTGGTCTTTATACTGGGCGATTTCTTCTAGGACTACTTCTCGTTCTATGCAAAATGCATCATGGTGTATAGATGGACTAAGTACAAGATTTAAGAGAAGTTCCAACCCAGGTAAGGCTACGTTAGGAGGTACAAGAATGTGATAGTGCACATCATCAAAACCAGTAGCAGCATTACTGCTTCCACCAAGGGCCTCTATTTGTCGGTCAAATTCACCTTCTAAGAGGTTCTCACTTCCCTTGAATACCATGTGTTCCAGAAAATGAGCAAGACCTTCTTCACCGGGCTTTTCACTAGAACTACCTGCTCGGCACCAAATGTCCAAACAGGTCAGTGGTGCGTCAGGCATTGCAGCCATGACACAGAGGGTGCCATTTTTAAGGGGCCAATACTCGAGTTTTGGTCCTTCTACGGAGCTTTTCAGGGTTGAATGTCAAAGTCTCATTCTGATCATTATTGCTACCGTGCACATTTCCTACTCCAATAATGGTCAGGGACTTCACCCATTACTGGAGTCCATGGCAAATAAGATCCGAACCCGAAGGATGGAGTTAACTGAATTAATTCCTATTGATTTGGATCCCCAACTTCAATCTATTCGTGGAAGTATTGATGGTGAAATGTTGTTCATACGTAATGAGCTGCATCGTTGCAAGGGATTGAGAAAACTTCACCTAGAGCTTGCAATTTTAGGATCAGGACTTCAAATCCTTCACTGTGTTTTTTTTCCAGAACCAACTTTTGATATACCTATTTTCGGGGCGGATGTTGTAGCGGGTCCATTGGGTATCTCAGCAGCAATCGTTGATCTATCACCAGTAGGCAGGGATTTGCCAATATTGCTTCAAAGAAAACTTGAGAACTTACCAGTACGCAATTTTGCACAAAATAGACAGCTACCTGCTTGGGGAAATATTTTTTCTTCTTACGTTCAATTTATTCGCCCTTCTGGTCTCAGTGAGGAAGCTCTTTTTTTAAACCTAGTGGACGATTATTTGAAGATTCTTGTTGATGTTTTGCAATCAACTCATGCTGAATCTGTAGATTCAGCATCTACGATTGAAAGGTATCAAGCTCAGTTTTCATATTGCCTTCAACAGAAACGCAACGACAAAACCAGAAGCGTGCTAGCGAAAGCTTTCAATCCTCAGTGGGCAGATCGCTATATAGACAAGCTCCTGTTCGAAACACCACCACCTCTCGCATAATAAAATTTTTAATCTTCCTAATAGCTCCAGGGATAGGGATATTTGGGACTTTCGTTTTTACATCTTTTTCTGAAAGAGAAAAGCCGTCTGTTTCGCCAGCGGATCAAAAAACATTTGTTAGGCCCGTACAAGCAGTGGCTGCGTTAGGGAGGTTGTCACCAGCAGGAGATATACGTCGTCTCGCAGCTCCAGTAAGTGGTTTTGGTGGTACTCCTAGGGTTGCCAAACTTTTTGTGGCTGAAGGAGATGTTGTTAAGAGTGGACAGGTTCTTGCTGTTTTTGATAATCGCCCGCAAATTCTTGCTGACTTGTCAGTACTTGAAGCAAGGTTGAAGACCCTTGAGATCAAAATCCGCATGCAAAAGCGTGAAGTTTCCCGATATAAAAAAGCTGCTGTTCAAGGCGCTGCGGCGATTGTTGTACTGGAAGAAAAGGAAGATGAATTGGTTAGGCTCAGCGGTCAAAGAGAGGAATCTTTTGCAGAAAAGCTCGGTTTAAGTGCTGATTTAAATGATAGTGAATTGAGATCACCTATTGATGGAGTAATCCTCCGTATTTATTCTCGTCCAGGAGAAAGGCCTGGAAATGATGGTGTTTTGGAGGTTGGAGCAAATCAAAATATGGAGGCGCTAATAGAAGTTTATGAGTCAGATATAAACAGAGTAATGATTGGTCAACCCGTCTCTTTGATTAGTGAAAATGGTGGATTTGAAGGTACCCTTAGAGGTTTTGTACAGCGAATAAGTCCACAGGTTCGTCAAAGAAATGTCCTATCAACTGACCCTACAGGTGACGCTGATGCAAGGGTTATTGAGGTCCGGGTCAAACTTGACCAGGCTTCTGCTTCTTTGGTCCGTCAACTTACAGGAATGAAGGTAATAGCAAGGTTTCAACCATCGTGAAATTAACTATTTTACAAGGGCGAAAGATCCCTCTCGCTTGGTTATTACTTAGTCGCCAACCTTTGCGCTTATTTGTAGCACTCGCAGGGATTTGCTTTGCTGGAATACTGATGTTTATGCAGTTAGGTTTTCGGGATGGTTTATTTGATGCAAGCGTAACTGTTCATAAATTATTTGATGCTGATTTGGTACTGATGAGCCCTCGTTCAATGAGCTCTATAAGTATGTCTGGATTCCCTAGAAGAAGACTTATCCAAGCTATGGCGCATCCTGATGTTTTAGGAATAACTCCTGTTAATTGGAACTTTTTGTTATGGCGTAACCCACAAACTCTTTCTACTAGATCAATTCTAGCTTTAGGGTTTGAACCTAACGATTCATTATTAATTGATCCAGAACTGTCAAGAAAAGCTCAGGCTCTAAAAAGTCGTGGACGTGTTTTGTTTGATGAACTTTCACGGAATGAGTTTGGTCCTATACCCTTATGGTTTAGAGAAGGCAGAATTATTGAGACAGAACTAGCAGGAAAGAGAGTAAGAGTTGCTGGTTTGGTGAGTTTGGGGCCTTCTTTTGGAGCTGATGGAAATATTCTTACCAGTAGGGAGACATTTCTTGAATTATTACCAAGTACGCCACCAGGAAGCATAGAATTAGGTCTAGTTAGATTGAATCCGGAAGTTGATTCTGAGATTGTGGCTGCATCTCTTTCAGCAAGTCTCCCATCTGACGTAAAGGTTTTAACAAAAAATGATTTTGTTGAATTTGAGAAAAACTATTGGAGAACAAGTACTTCTATTGGATTCATTTTCAGTCTTGGAGCTGCAATGGGTTTTGTTGTTGGATGTGTGATTGTTTATCAAATCCTTTATAGCGATGTAAGTGATCATCTTCCTGAATACGCAACCTTGATGGCAATGGGTTATAGATTGAAAACCCTTTTTGGGGTAGTAGCACGAGAGGGTATTTTGCTTGCAGTTATGGGCTATTTACCAGCTTATGCAGCTGGTCAAGGGCTTTATTCACTTGTACGCAACTTTACAAAATTGCCAGTTAATATGGATCCTGAAAGGGCAATTCTTGTTTTTATTATGATTTTGTTTATGTGTATGGGTTCAGCCTTAGTAGCTATGAGACGTTTGGTAGATGCTGATCCTGCAGAGATTTTTTAACTAATATGAGTTTAGTTTCTAGATTTCCTTCGCATAAGGATTCAATTCAAATCAGGCAAAATCCTTCTGTTGTAATAAATGGACTTAGTCATTGGTTTGGTAAGGGGTCTATGCGGAGAATGGTTCTTGAATCAATCTCAATGGAGATTGATTCTGGTGAAGTTGTTTTACTTACAGGTCCTTCAGGATGTGGCAAAACCACTCTTCTTACTCTTATAGGAGCACTTAGAAATGTTCAGGAAGGGGATTTGAAGGTCCTTGGGAAACAGTTGTTCAATTCTGGTAGGAAGACACGTCAAAAACTGCGTCGTCAAATAGGCATGATTTTTCAAGGACACAATCTTCTTAGATGTCTTACAGCTGAACAAAATGTTCAAATGGGATCTGATCTTTTGGCTGGCTTTTCATATTCAGCTAGACGTGATCAGGCTAGAGAATGGTTGAGGGCGGTAGGTCTTCATGATCAGATGAGTAAGCTTCCTCATGATCTGTCAGGTGGTCAGAAGCAACGTGTGGCAATTGCAAGAGCTTTGGCAGCAAGGCCAAAACTTTTATTAGCTGATGAACCTACTGCTGCACTGGATAGTGTTACAGGAAGAGAAATCGTTGATCTTTTAAAACGACTAGCTCTAGAACAATCAATTTCTGTTCTGATGGTTACCCATGATCCAAGGATTCTTGATGTGGCTGATCGTCTTCTTCAGATGGAAGATGGCAAATTGGTGCCCTCCTATGGCTAAGTTGGGTACTGATCGACAACCCTGAGAACTTACTTATGGCTAAACGAAGAAATCTAAAAAAGGAAAAACAAGAGCGTAACCGCGCCTACGCAAGAAAATTTAAGAAGCGCAAGCTCCGTAATGATGGTCGTGGGGAGGGTGCCGGTAATGGGGTCACAGGTACAGCTAACAATGGTGGTGCCGCTGACTAGAAATTATTAATTCAAGACATAGGATGAGTTTTGACATTTCTAATAATCTCATTATTTTAATTATTCCTGAGGATTGGGGATGTATATAAGCGTCGTCATTCCTACCTATAATCGTTTGCCAATACTGGAAAAGTGCCTTGTTGCTCTTGAGCAACAAGATCTTGTTTCAGAATTAGAAGGATATGAGGTGGTCGTTGTAGATGATGGCTCTACCGATGGAACTTTGTCTTGGTTTGAAAGAGAGTCGACAAGATTTCCACATGTTCGTCTCCTAGAGCAAGAACATGGTGGACCAGCTAGAGCAAGAAATAGGGGGGTTGATAATTCTCTTGGGGATGTCATTGTTTTTATCGACAGTGATCTTGTCGTTACTAGATCATTCTTGTCCTCTCATGCTAGAGCATTAAGTAAGTATTGGAATCTTTATAGGAACAAACTATGTTTTACCTACGGAGCTGTAATTAATACTAATAATTTTACTCACCCTACTTTAGAACGTCACAAAATTAGAGATATTTCCTTCGCTTACTTTGCTACTGGTAATGTAGCAATAGACAAATCCCTGTTAAAGAAATCAGGACTATTTGATTATTGTTTTGATCTTTATGGTTGGGAGGATCTAGAGCTTGGTGAACGATTGAGAAAATTGAATGTCAAATTGATTAAATGTCCCAAGGCAGTTGGATATCATTGGCATCCTTCTCTCAGGCTCGAGCAAATACCGGATCTAATAAGAGTGGAGCGCGAAAGAGCAAAAATGGGCTTACTTTTTTATCGCAAACATCCAACTCTTAGAGTTCGCTTGATTATCCAATTCACTTATTTTCACTATTTCCTTTGGGAGCTTTTAACTCTTAGAGGAATTATAAATGAAAGATCTCTTAGACCTTTACTTTCATTTTTGATTCGACGAGGCTTTTCAGGTTATGCAATGGAGCTTTTAAGGTTACCTCTGAATCGTATAGGTGTTAGGGCCCTTTTTGAGGAGGCCAATTTATTAGGACTTAATTGATCCACGATTTGATAAGTTAGAGAAGAACTTACACAACGCACACCTGTCCGTTTCGGGTGATGTCATGTCTAATCATGATTTTTCTCATGGTTGGATTTGATCCCAGGCAGGTGGAGGCGAACCCGAAACCTCAAAAAAAACATGGCAGTAGTCACTCTTTCCGAGATGATGGAAGCTGGTGCACATTTTGGGCATCAGACACGCAGATGGAATCCAAAGATGTCGCGCTACATCTACAGCGCGCGTAACGGGGTTCACATAATTGATCTTGTTAAAACAGCTGTTTGCATGAACAGCGCTTACAAATGGACTAGAACCGCTGCACGAAGTGGTAAGAGATTTTTATTCGTAGGAACCAAAAAGCAAGCTTCTGAGGTTGTTGCTTTAGAAGCTACAAGGTGCGGAGCCTCATATGTCAATCAGAGATGGCTTGGAGGAATGTTGACTAACTGGACAACAATGAAAGCCCGGATTGATCGTCTTAAGGATTTAGAGCGCATGGAATCCAGTGGTGCGATCGCAATGAGACCGAAGAAGGAGGCTGCAGTCTTGCGGAGAGAACTGGAGAGACTTCAAAAATACCTAGGAGGTTTAAAAGGAATGCGTCGACTGCCGGATGTCGTTGTACTTGTAGATCAGCGCAGAGAAACTAATGCGGTTTTAGAGGCTAGAAAATTAGATATTCCATTGGTTTCAATGCTTGACACGAACTGTGACCCTGACTTATGTGAAGTCCCTATTCCCTGCAACGATGATGCTGTTCGTTCTGTTCAATTAGTGCTTGGAAGGTTGGCTGATGCTATTAATGAAGGTCGACATGGTAATAGTGAACAGCGTAGCTCTAGCGACAGATCAGATTGAGTACTCGCTCTTAAGATCCCTTTTGCCAGAGAAGGCTTATTAACGTTTACTTTGGCAAACCAAAACTCTCAACAACATTTCCATTCAAATGGCGGACGTATCAGCCAAGCTCGTAAAGGAACTACGCGACAAGACTGGCGCAGGGATGATGGATTGTAAGAAGGCTCTTGGAGAGACAGGGGGAGATTCTGATAAGGCGATTGAATGGTTAAGGCAGAAGGGTATAGCCAGTGCTGAAAAGAAATCTGGTCGGGTTGCAGCTGAGGGTGCTGTAGGTAGTTACATACATACAGGCTCACGAGTAGGTGTCCTTTTGGAGCTCAATTGTGAAACAGATTTTGTAGCTAGAGGCGATTTATTTCAAGGCCTTTTAAGAGATGTGGCTATGCAGGTTGCGGCATGCCCAAATGTTGAATATGTCAGTACTGATCAAGTTCCACAAGAGGTCGTTGAAAAGGAAACAGCTATTGAGATGGGACGGGATGATCTATCGGGTAAGCCTGATCAAATTAAGACTAAAATCGTTGAAGGCAGAATTGGCAAGCGATTAAAAGAGCTTGCTTTGATGGAACAACCTTTTATTAAGGATGGAAATTTGACAGTAGGAGAACTTGTTAAACAAGTTGCAGGACAGATTGGAGAAAATGTACAAGTGCGTCGATTTACTAGATATACCCTTGGGGAAGGTATTGATGTCGAGAAAGCAGATTTTGCTACTGAAGTAGCTTCAATGTCTTCTAATTAATTTTGTCAATTGCTTAAATAGATTGAAGCACCTTGATCCTATAGAGCAACTGAGACTTTTAAAAGTTAATTGTGATGCAATAGCTCCATTGTTGTATCGAGACCATGCTTTGTACCTAGAAAATGCAAGAACCTATCTTTTAAAAGCTGTTAGGCAGGTTATCTTTATACTAATAACGCAAAACAATCATATAGATGCTTTCACCCCACAATCTAGGGAAGCATTTCAGTTGAAAATTGATCAGTTAGTTAGCCATTGTCAATCTTTATTAACTGTAGAACAATTGATGGAATATGCCATTCAGGTTGAAGAGGAAAATAAAATTAAAAAACAACAATTAAGGAATGAATTAATTAATGCAATCAATAAAGAAAATATTCAATCAAATCCTTCCGAAGGATCAATAAGTTTAAGCTTATCGCCTCCTATTGAAAATTTAGATTACCTTGAGGGTTGGTTAATTCCTGAAGATGAAAAAAAGAGAGATTTTTATGAATCAGAAAACGAAACCCATGACTTAATTTTAGATGATTCAGTTCTTGAAGAACAAGTCAATGATGATCAATCGACAATTGGTTCTAATTCCAACGAAGACAAAAAAAAAGATTTAGACGTTTTACGCTCCCTTTTCTTAATGGCTGGAGAATTGATTGCTCCTGAGAAGAGGAAGTCAATAAAAAATAATGAACGCTCTTCCTCACAAACAATTTCGAATGATTCTAAAGAAGCTCAGAAAGGATTATTACCTGATAATCCTTTAGCGCTTTATGGCTGGATGAATTCCATTGAAATTGCTTTATCGAGGCGACTTCTTAATCTTTCGTACTCTCTAAATGTTGAGCTTTTACGAGTTGGAATAATAAATACTCTTTTGCCTTTAAGTCTTCTAGAAGCTGCAGCAAGGGGGCAAGTTGAAACAGAGTTTTCAGCCTCTAACTTGTTTACATTAAAGGTTCCTGTTCAAGGCTCTGTAATAGAGGATGGGATAGAGATCTCTTCTATTCTCCTGCGATCATCAGAATTTGAGTTTGATGACCCCAGGTTACGGCGTTCACGTGGATTACTCAAGCAACATCGCCGTAGATTGTCCAAAATGGTAAGACAATATCGGCATTGGCAGAATCGCTCGATAGCTCAAGAGGCACATGAACAGTGGTGGAAGAACACTCAAAAAACTTCGAACAAAACTGCTCGCAACAGCGAGATGTAGTTCTCCAGGTTGAACTTAAGAAAAAGATAAGGGTAATACAGCAAGCTCTTACAGTTGAGGCTGAACGAGGCTTTATCAATATTCATGGAAAAGAGGATTTTTTTAATTCGTTCATAACCCATGAACTTTTATCACTTTTAAAATTTCCAGTACCGAAAGATTTCCTTTGTAGATTAGATGAATTAACTGAACTGTTTATTCAGTACCCAACCAGCTCACATGCAAATCGTCAACGAAATGTTGTAAGTTTAAGGCAATTCTTATACAAACTAAATAAGAAAATAGAGCCTAAGAGTACACAATCAAGGCCTCGGCTTAAGGTTTCTGAGCTTCCATCATCACTTTCTTCTAAAGATATAACTTTTAGTAGTTCCATTTCTAGTGTTAAAGGGGTTGGAATTAAAATTGCTGATCGATTATCTGTTCTTGGAATATTTAATATTAAGGACTTATTGGAGTACTACCCTCGAGATTATGTGGATTACTCCTCTCTAAAATTAATTAAAGAATTACAGATTGGAGAAACTACTACAATTGTTGCTTCTGTAATTCGATGTAATTGTTTTGTAAGTCCACGTAATAGAAACTTGTTAATTCTTGAGTTGCATCTTCAAGATCAAACTGGACGTTTAAAAGTAACCCGTTTTTTTGCTGGTCGCCGATTTACTAGTCCTGGTCAATCACGAGTACAGTCTCGTCTTTATTCCAAGGGAACTACAGTTGCTGTTAGTGGGTTAGTCAAAGATGGTCCATACGGTAAAAGTATTAATGATCCTCTGATAGAGGTTATGGAGAGTCCCAATGCCTCGATTCGTTCTAAAAGCATTGGAAGACTTCTACCTATTTATTCTCTTACCGAGGGACTTAATACAGAACGTTTTCGAGATCTCATCCAACATGTTTTGCCTATTGCATCAACTTGGCCAGATCCTCTACCCCAAAACAGAAGGGACATACGATCACTACTCTCTAAATCGGAGGCGATTATTTCAATACATAGACCAATTGATCAAGATGTGTTGAAGGCTGCAAGAAGACGTCTTGTTTTTGATGAATTTCTTCTTTTGCAATTGGGATTACTGAGAATGAGGGCTGAGGTCAGATCTCGTCCTGCGCCACAGTTAGATATTTCTACTCGTCGTGATGGCTTGGTAGGCAAATTTTTAGAGTTATTGCCATTTGAACTAACAGGAGCGCAAGAGCGCGTAGTTCACGATATCGAATCCGATCTACTTAGTTCAAAACCAATGGCACGTTTACTGCAGGGCGATGTAGGCAGCGGGAAAACCATTGTTGCTTTAGTCGCCTTGCTCCATGCAGTTGAGGCTGGATTGCAAGGTGCCCTAATGGCTCCAACAGAGGTTCTCGCTGAGCAGCATTATCGTAACTTTTGCAAATGGTTACCTCAACTTCATGTCAATGTTGAGTTGCTAACTGGATCAACTACTAAGTCTCGACGTAGTGAAATTCTAAAGAATTTATCTAATGGTTCATTAAAAATTCTTGTTGGTACACATGCTTTGATAGAAGATCCTGTTTCATTTTCTCAATTAGGTCTAGCGGTAGTTGATGAGCAACATCGTTTTGGTGTTCATCAGAGGAATCGATTATTAAATAAAGGTTTACAGCCACATCTACTTGCCATGACGGCTACTCCTATACCAAGAACATTGGCACTTTCTTTACATGGTGATTTAGATGTTAGTCAAATAGATGAACTGCCTCCAGGTCGTCGCGCAATCGAAACTACGCTTCTGATGTCTTCCGAACGGTATAAGGCATATAAGCTCATAAATGATGAGGTTTCTCTCGGGAACAGAGCCTATATAATTTTACCTTTGGTTGAAGAATCAGAGAAATTGGATCTTAGATCTGCCGTCGAGGTACACAGTCAGTTATCTAAAGATGTTTTCTCTGAACTCAATGTTGGCCTATTACATGGTCGAATGCATAGCTCGGATAAGCAACGTGCTATTCAAGACTTTAAGAGTGGAAAATGTCAGGTTCTTGTCTCCACGACAGTTGTTGAGGTTGGAGTCGATGTGCCTGAAGCGACGGTGATGTTAATTGATCACGCTGATCGATTTGGATTATCACAATTACATCAGTTGCGAGGGCGTGTAGGTAGAGGAGCGCAGAAATCTCATTGTTTGCTTGTAAATGAGACTAATAACCCACTTGCAAGACAGAGGCTTGAGGTACTTGTCCGTTCCAATGACGGTTTTGAAATTTCAGAAATTGATCTTCGCCTACGTGGACCTGGGCAGGTTCTAGGGACTAGACAGTCTGGCCTTCCGGACTTTGCATTGGCTAGTTTGGTTGATGATGCAACTATCCTCGAGGAGGCACGAGAAGAGGCAAAGTTGATTTTAAAATTTGATTCTGCGCTAGATAAACATCCTCTTTTGCGATCTCTTTTAAAAGAACAGTGGAAACGTCTAAGCTCAAATACCAATTTGAATTAACCTGACAAATCTTTTCCACATAATTGAGACGATAATGAGTCTCAATCCTGGACAGCGTATCTCCTGCGTCCTAATTGTCATTCTATTATAGTTTTCTTGTATTTATTCAATATTGATTGATGAAGCTTTAGATCCCATTGGAAAGCCATATTTAGCAGCCGATTTGAGAGATTAATTAAGCCTGGATAATTTTTCGGATGTGGTGGAACGAATTCTTTTATCTGATTGTTAGGGTATATTTTAAGTATAAAATTGATTTTGTCTAAAGTAATTTCCGTTACTTTCTTTGTGGAAAAACTGACTGATTCTGTGGAAACTTAACCTTTTCTATCTTTTTCATGCGCCGCCCTTGGACTGATTTTCCTATTTCTGATTGTGGTGAGCCTCTTGAATTCTTACCTGATTCTCTGTACTGCTTAAGACCTCATCCATATCAATCTCTTGGCGCACCTTATGGAGAAGGTCAATGTCCTTGGAAATTAAGGTTTGGTCTGATATCTCTTTTACATCAAGCCCAAAAAAGCTTGCAAAAAAAAGAACCGATGCTGCAATTAGCAATTTTCGACGCATGGCGTCCAATTCAAGTTCAAGCTTTTATGGTTGATTATTCAATTAACAAGGAGTGCAGTACTAGAGGCTTAGTCCGTGATGATAAGAGCGACCTTTTAGCAGTTAAAGAAGTTGTTGATCAGGTTGAACAATTTTGGGCCATGCCTGATTATTCCAAGGTTAATCCCCCCCCCCATAGCACTGGTGGTGCTATTGATTTAACCATAGCTACAATCAAAGGTTTTCCCCTGGATATGGGCGGTGAAATAGATTGCATTGGGCCTGTTTCATTTCCTAATCACTACCGACAAGAGGCTTTGCTTCGGCCTACGTCTCAGGAATATTTGTGGCATGAACGACGTAATCTTTTATCTGATGTAATGGGACAAGCAGGGTTCGTTCAGCATCCAAACGAATGGTGGCATTTTAGTTATGGTGATCAACTATGGGCGTGGACCAATCGTTTATCTAATGCTATCTATGGACAGATTGATCATTCTTAGTAAGTAAATCGATAACCTCCTGATCTCCCAAGCTTTGGATGTGTTCACCAAAGCTTAATCTGCAGCCAATAGCTTTCCAACTCATTAGCAAGGGTAGAAGAGTTTTCTCAAGTTCATCTATCGGCATCCGGTGCAAATATGGTTTTGCTAGTGATTGAAGGTTTGGGGTGCCTCCAAGCCATAATTGATAGTCGTTGATTCCACTGCCTACAAGTGCTAATTCAGCCATATAAGGTCGTGCACATCCGTTGGGACATCCAGTCATTCTTATTAGTATTGATTTTTCAATGTCGAGTTTTAATAGTAGATTTTCGACACGATCTAGTACTGTAGGTAGTCTTCGTTCGGCTTCTGTAACGGCAAGTCCGCATAGTGGTAACGCTGGGCAAGCTATAGCGTGACGTTCTAACCTTTTTGGTTGTTTAGGATTGTTGATACCTAGTGATATAAGATCATCAATGATGCTTCTTTTTTGGTGAGCTCCAATATTGCATAGTAATAAATCTTGGTTTGGTGTTAATCGAACTTCAAGCTTATATCTATCAACTAGTTGGCTAAGTCCTTCTTTAAGGCTACCTGCTAACCTGCCGGAGAGTAGAGGGAGACCAACAAACCATTTGCCGGAGGATTGTTTGTGCCATCCTAAATAGTCATAAAGTTTATTTGATGGTTCTTTCTGTAGGGGCTTTATTATTTTTTTAAAGTATTTCTTCTCTAATTCTCTTTTAAACCAGGCAAGGCCCTGATCATGAATAAGGTATTTCATGCGTGCATGTCTACGAGTTTTTCGATCGCCGTAGTCCCTTTGCAGAGCTAAAATAGATTGAACTAAATGTAAAACATCTTGCTTCTCTGCATATCCAAGTGGTTCTGCAATACGTGCAAAAGTTTGTTCGTTGTTATGTGTCCTTCCCATACCTCCTCCTACATAGACATTGCAGCCTTTTAACAAACCATTCGAATTCGTAAATGCGACTAGTCCAATATCATTAGTAAGGAGGTCAACGGAGTTATCCCCAGGCACAGTTACTGCACATTTGAATTTTCTTGGCATGTAGCTAGAGCCATAAAGTGGCTCCTTTTGATCTCCACTAAAGACTGCTCCTTCTAACTGTTTTTTTCGAATTGACTTAACCTTGTTAGACGGCTTGATTCTGTAGCTCAAATCACCATCAACCCAGAGGTCTATATATGCCTGCTCTGCTGCTGAGGGAGTTAGTAAGTCTGCAATTTCATTGGCTAGTTGTCGAGCTGCTGGATACCCTCCCTTTTCATAAGGGGCTGCTGGCGCCATTACATTTCGTGAGATATCTCCACATGCAGAAAGAGTCGAACCCATAGATCGAACAATTGTTCCAATAACCTCGTGAAGATCATCTTTTCGAATCCCGTGCATTTGAAATGCTTGCCGGGTAGTAGCTCGCAAAGTTCCGTTCCCGAGTCGATTTGAGAGGTCATCTAAAGCTAAAAAGAGCGATGCAGGAATCCGACCGCCTGGGCTGCGAAGCCTTAACATCATTTGCCAATCTTTGGCTTGACCTTTTTTGCGATTTTCACGATTGTCTTGTTGGTAGCTACCGTGAAATTTCAACAGTTGAACAGCATCATTCGTAAAATGGTCACTATTGTTCTGTATTTCTGAAGAAAGAGGTTCCAGTAAATATTTGCTATCTACCTTGAATTGCTCGAATTTCGATTTAATAGCACCATTGGCAATGCAAGGTGACAGGGTCGTGTCAGTCACTTGCTTGAATTCTCTCTCTCCTTCAGTCACGGGATAATTTTTTTTCTTTTCCACGGTAGCTAAGTATTTAATGGTTTCCTGCCTGATATTTCAATAAAGTGTGAGCTTCTCTACCTCAGTTCATTGTGTCTACATTTTTGCTTGAGATTGGGACTGAGGAATTACCTGCAGATTTTGCTCGTTTTGTCACAATTCAACTAGATGAGCTAGTACGCACTGACTTAAATCAACGAAGACTTAGTCACGGCAAGCTTGTTTGCACAAGCACGCCAAGGCGAATTGCTTTGGTTGTAGATGCTTTAGCTGATGTTGCAACTAGTTGTGATGAGGTTCATAAAGGGCCTCCAGCAAATAAAGCCTTTGTTGATGGTTCGCCAACTAAAGCTGCTTTTGGTTTCGCAAACCGTTTGGGAGTTGAGGTAGAGGAATTGGAAATTCGAGAAACTTCTAAAGGACCTTTTGTTTTTGCAAATGCAATAAAAAAAGGAGAACCTGCTATTCAACTCCTGAGCGAATTAATACCTAATTGGATAGCAGGCCTTCAAGGACGTCGTTTTATGCGATGGGGAACTAGTGAAAGACGTTTTTCTCGGCCAGTACGTTGGTTAATTGCTTTGTTAGATCAAGAGGTAATACCTATTCGAATAGATGACACTGACCCACTAATTGTTTCTGGTAATACCAGTAGAGGACATCGTTTATATGCAGATAAAATTCTAGTATCTAGTGCCAATGAATATTTTAGTCTTTTATCAGAAGGTGGTGTGCATGTAGATCGCAGTTCACGCTTTTTATTAATCAAGGATTTAATTGATCAAGCTGCTCTTGCATTGAATGCTTATCCTGATTTGACTGATAATCTTTTGGACGAGCTTACAGATCTGGTTGAATCACCGTCACTTATAGAGGGAGATATTGATGATTTGTTTCTTGATTTGCCTGCTGAGGTTTTGAGTACCGTTATGCGTGTTCATCAACGTTATGTTCCCCTTTATAAATTAGATGCAGAAAATAACCCTCTAGCTCTTCAAGCAAGAAACATTCTTCTCCCAAAATTTCTATGTATATGTAATAGCTTATGTGCTTCAAAAGAAATAGTTAGGAGAGGAAATGAACGAGTTTTGAGAGCAAGATTATCTGATGCAAAGTTCTTTATTTCTGAAGATCTAACTGTAAATAGTGATAATAGAAGGACAAAGCTTGATCGAGTAACTTTCTCAGTTGGATTAGGTTCTTTGCTTGATAGAGTCAAACGTATCGAATGGCTAGTTGAAGCATTAATAGATCAATTAAAGATTCAGAAGCCAATTGATTATTATGCACGCAGGTCTGCTTACTTTTGTAAACATGATCTTGTTAGTCAAATGGTTGGTGAATTTCCTGAGTTACAAGGAGTAATGGGTGGGAAGTATTTATTAGCAGAAGGCGAACCAAATCAAGTCGCTTTAGCAGTTTTAGAGCAATACCTACCTAGAGGGGCAGGGGATAATTGTCCTGAGTCTGATGCTGGAGCCATTCTGGCATTAGCAGAAAGATTTGAGACATTATTGAGTATTTTTTCAAAAGGCGAAAGGCCAAGTGGCTCATCAGATCCTTATGCATTGAGAAGGGCAGGTAACGGTATTATTCAAATTATCTGGGCAAAAGGATGGCATCTTGATCTTTTTCATTTGGTTAAAAATGCTGTTATTCATTGGTCTAACATTTTAGGGGAATTAAATTTCGATTCTTTAGAATTAGCAGACGATTTATGCAGTTTTTTACGCCTAAGAATAATCACTCTTCTCGAAGAGATCGGAATAGAAGTTGATATTGTTCAGGCAGTTGCAGGAGAAACAAATTCTATAGTTCGTATTCTCTCTGACCCATTAGATTCTAAATCACGTGCACAATTAATTTCTTCTCTGAGAATATCAGGAAAGCTTCTGTCTGTTCAGGAAGTTGTTCTCAGGGCTACACGGCTTGCAGATAAGGGTGATTTAAAAGCCGATATTCTTTCACCTCATAATGTGGTAAATCCTGATTTATTTGAGAAATCAAGTGAATTTGGCATGCATAAAATACTTGCTTTGCTTGATCCCATAGCAAGTGGTTCTTCAATTGATCGCTATAGCAAACTTGTAGAGGGGCTTATAGCTGGATCTGATGCACTAGATGCTTTCTTTGATGGTGAGGAGAGTGTAATGGTTATGGTTGATGATCCTAAGGTTAGAAAGAATCGACTTAACCTTTTAGGGATATTACGAAATCAAGCAAAAGTTATATGTGATTTTAGTAAGATACAGGGATAATTCAGAATACCTTGCTTGATAAATCTATTTTGCCTAATAGCTGAGTTTTATTTAACTTTTTTCTTCTAAATTTTCTGATCCGTTAGTTGATAAAACTGCTGGTGTTTTGTCAGTTGAAGGTGGCTTTAAACCTCCTCTCATAGCTTCAGGCATGGCTTTTTTATTGCCTACTTTAATTCCACCTTTGATTGTACTTACTGCGAGCATTGCATTAACTTCTTCATCATCTCGAACTGCACTGGGGACTGGTTTATATGTGTCAGGAGTTAAAGCTCTTCCTCTTATCCAAGATCCTAATGTAAGCATAGTTAGCTTAATTTGTTGCCAGGGCTTCATTGGGACAACTTTTTTATACAGGTAGCTATCAAAGGTCAATCTTTGAACATCTTTGTCATCACACATTTCCACAAAAGCTTCTCTAGCTGCGTCATTTGAATAGAAAATATTTTGCAAAATTTCTAGAACTTTATAAGTAGTTCCGTATTCGCTGTCCCATTTTTTTAAATATTCTTTGAGATCTTTTTCTGATGGTATTATTTTTCCACCCTGGCTAGATTTAACTATTTGCTCGGCACACATGCGACCACTTTTAGCCGCAAAGTAAATACCTTCTC
Source organism: uncultured Prochlorococcus sp. (assembly GCA_902563335.1). Lineage (GTDB taxonomy): Bacteria > Cyanobacteriota > Cyanobacteriia > PCC-6307 > Cyanobiaceae > CACEWU01. The sequence continues at coordinate 22,052 of CACEWU010000012.1, forward strand.
CTGAACTCTTAGTTACATACCCTGCGGCATCCCCAACTAGTGCCATTCTTCCAACTACTCTTCTTGGTCGAGGATGCTCGGGAATTGGATGAGCTTCAACTTTTATGACCTCTCCATTTACAAGTCTTTTCTGGGCTCTTTCTCTAACACCAACCTGCAAACTTTTTATTAATGATTGATTCTTCTGCATTGTTCCAGTCCCTACAGCTACATGGTCATATTTAGGGAATACCCAACCATAAAAGTCCGGAGATACATCTGTACCGACATACATTTCCGCAAGGTTTTCGTAGTATTTCATCTCTTTTTCTGGAAGTTTGATGCGCTCTTGAAATGCTATTGCGACGTTGTAGTCACCTGCGTCCATTGCTTTAGCAACTCTGCTGTTGGCACCATCGGCTCCAATTATTAGATCTACTTCCAAGCTCTTTGACTCTCCAGTGGATTCACCACTTGAATAATCGGAGTAAGTAAGGGTGTAGGGGCCTTCTCGGTTAGAACCGGTTTCTATTTGAGTGACTAAACCATTTACTAGGTTCGCACCTAGTTCAGCTGCTCGGTCACGCATAAAGGCATCCATAATCTCTCTTCGACACATTCCTATGTATTCGCTCTTCTGCTCTGTTCCATAAACGTTATCCAGGCTTATATCAACCTCACGATTTGATGGTGAGATCATTCTCATGTTTCGAACCTTACGATCGATGATCGATTCAGGGAGTTCAAATTCGGCAACCATACAGAGAGGAATTGCTCCTCCACAGGGTTTTGCGTTATCTAGCTTGCGTTCAAAGATCCATGTCTCTATACCGGCTTTTGCAAGGATTTCTGCGGCACAAGATCCACTTGGACCACCACCGATTACTGCGACACGCAACATCTCTAAGGCCTAATTTTGTGTTTCTTATTTGAAAACTAACATCGACAGATGAATTCTCGTGGAGCTTGATGCGTTAGGCCGTTACGATCGAAACAACCCTTTGGTGAAAATACGTGGCTCGAGCACGTAGAGCTCGAAGCGAGACAACAGATGAAATCCCCCTGGCCAGGAGGTCTAAAGGTCTTGGTAGGCCTAATAGAAGGCTTTTAAGGGCTTTAGCAGTTTTGTTGTTTATTTCAGTGAGTTTTCTAGGGGCTTTATTTTTCAACCCAACACTTATCCCACGTTTTTCAAGTAATCAAATACTTGATAGCAGACTTGAATCACCAACCTCTGATGGTCGTTTACTGGGGCATTTCCCATATTCTGAGGCGCAGTTAGAAGACCTTACAACTGTTTATGAGGGCCTGGATGTCCATAAAGACACTCATAAAGCACTTGTTTCCATGACTGCAGCTGCAAGGGCTGATGGCATCGATTTAATTTTGTTAAGTGGATACCGTTCTCATTCTCTTCAAGAGGAAATATTTTTTCAAATCAAGTCGAGTCGAAATCAAACTGCATTAGAACGGGCGAGGGTTTCAGCTCCCCCTGGATATTCTGAACACAGTACTGGATATGCAATTGATCTAGGGGACGCAACAAGAAGAGATACTGACTTCAAAACTGAATTCGAAGAAACAAGGGCATTCGAATGGCTTGATAGGAATGCAGCTAAGTATCATTTTGTACTTTCCTTCCCTAAGGGGAACTTTCAGGGAGTTAGTTACGAGCCATGGCATTGGAGATTTGAGGGCACTGCAGATGCATTAAGGGAATTTGAAGATGCGCGCAGATTTTTAGATGAACTTTGATTTTGGTAAAAAACTATTATGAAGAGCTCTTCTAGGCTCTCTATTTCAATTTTCTATGTGAGGATTTCTTGTCTTTCCAATTTCAATTTAATCTCACGCTGATATAACCTGCCTTTTAAATGCCAATTCATATGGCATTTAAAATTAAGTTAAGAGTCAAATCCCCATGAGTCTGAGTCCTCAAATAAAGGCTATCCGCAATATTGCAATCATCGCTCATGTGGACCACGGAAAGACAACCTTAGTCGATGCCCTCCTAAGTCAGTCAGGAATATTTAGAGATAATCAAGCTATACCTAATTGTGTATTAGATTCGAATGATTTAGAGCGGGAAAGAGGAATAACAATACTTTCTAAAAATACTGCAGTAACTTATAATGGAATAAAGATTAATATAGTTGATACTCCCGGGCATGCTGATTTTGGAGGGGAAGTAGAAAGAGTACTTGGTATGGTTGATGGATGTTTGTTGATTGTAGATGCTAATGAAGGGCCTATGCCACAGACACGTTTTGTACTTAAAAAAGCACTTGAGCAAGGCTTAAGACCGGTAGTCTTTGTTAACAAAATTGATAGAGCCAGAGTTATTCCAGAAACAGCAGTTGATAAAGTTCTTGATCTTTTCTTAGAACTAGGAGCTGATGATGATCAATGTGATTTTCCATATCTATTTGGTAGCGGATTAGGAGGTTTTGCAAAATGTGATATGGAAACTGATAGTAAAAATATGAAGCCCCTTTTTGATGCCATTATTAGACATGTTCCACCTCCTGTTGGAGATCATACTAAGCCACTACAATTACAGGTAACAACATTAGATTATTCGGATTTCATAGGCAGAATTGTTATTGGTAGAGTCCACAATGGTACTATTAAAAGTGGTCAAATAGCATCACTAATAAAAGAGGATGGAGCCATTAAAAAAGGAAGAGTTAGTAAATTATTAGGTTTTGAAGGATTGAAAAGAATTGAGATTAAAGAAGCTTTGGCTGGAGATCTTGTTGCTCTTGCTGGATTTGATGAAGTAAATATTGGTGAAACTATTGCATGTCCAGAAGATCCCGAAGCGCTTCCTCTTATAAGAGTTGATGAACCTACTCTTCAAATGACTTTTGTAGTAAATGATTCTCCATTTGCTGGTAAGGAAGGAAAGTTTGTCACTAGCCGTCAGTTGCGAGATCGCCTTAAAAAAGAATTACTTACTAATGTGGCTTTACGTGTTGAAGATACAGATTCGCCGGATCGTTTCTCTGTTAGTGGTAGAGGGGAATTGCATCTTGGAATCTTGATTGAAACTATGCGACGTGAAGGATATGAGTTTCAGGTCTCACAACCTCAAGTGATTTATAGAACAATAGATGAAACCACTTGTGAACCTGTAGAGACACTTGTTATGGATGTTCCTGAAGTAGCAGTTGGCTCATGTATAGAGAAGTTAGGGGTACGAAAAGGAGAGATGCAGAATATGGAATCAAGTAGTGATGGAAGAACTCAGCTTGAATTTGTTGTTCCGTCAAAAGGTTTAATAGGTTTTCGTGGAGAATTTGTTCGGGCTACACGTGGAGAAGGAATCATGAGCCATTCCTTTTTTGAATATCGACCAATTGTTGGTGATTTTGATGCTCGTAGGAATGGAGTGTTGATAGCTTTTGAAGAGGGAACTGCAACTTTTTATGCCTTAAAAAATGCGGAAGATCGAGGTCAATTTTTTATTTCTCCAGGAACTAAGGTTTATAAGGGAATGATTATTGGTGAAAATAATCGCCCTCAAGACCTTGAGATCAACATTTGCAAAAGTAAGCAATTGACCAATATGCGTTCAGCTGGCGCAGAGGAATTAGATACTTTGCAATCTCCAACAGAGATTACCCTTGAGCGAGCATTAGAGTATATAGGTCCTGGAGAGATGCTTGAGGTAACTCCAGAATCAATAAGACTAAGAAAGTTACCAGTCAAGAGGATTGTTAAACGCTAGTTTTTATGAATGAAGATAAGGCTTTATTGCTATTGGAAGATCCCCGTTTTGTTAAAGCATTGGATTTATTTAATTCTGCAGAGTGGTATCAAGCACATGATGTTTTTGAAGAAGTATGGCATGAAACAAACGGACCTGAAAGAAAGTTAGTTCAAGGCTTTTTGCAAGTAGCGGTAGCTCAGCTTCATTTACAGAGAGGGAACAAAGTTGGAGCAACTATTCTCTATGGAGAAGCTTTGGGTAGGCTGCGAAGTATTGGGACACCAGATCTTGGCTTGCATATTGAATACTTATGTCGATGTGTTGAGGCGCGACTTAAACTTCTTCAAAAAGATAGAGATCCTGAATCTTGCGAAGTTCCAGTTATTCTTCAACGGCACCTAGAAAAATGAGTCTCAAGCTTGAAAAAGTAGCCCTAACTCTTAGTGGGCGCCCTCTGGTTAAAGATGTTTCCGTCGAAGTGGAACCTGGTGAAGTGGTTGGGCTCTTAGGACCTAATGGCGCAGGAAAAACTACAACCTTTAATTTGGTAACTGGTCTTCTTCGACCTGACTTTGGTCAGGTTTTATTGGATAGAAAAGCTATATCAAGTTACTCAATGTCTATTCGTGCTCGTTTAGGGATTGGCTATCTACCACAAGAACCAAGTGTATTTCGTAATTTAACAGTTAGCCAGAATCTCGATATTGCATTGTCTCAGAATAATTCTTCTTCAGCATTACGCAGAGTGCGGAGAGAACAGCTGATTGATGATTTTCATTTAAGTAATTTTATTGATCGGTATGGATATCAACTTTCTGGAGGAGAGCGTCGTCGATGTGAAATAGCTAGAGCTTTGTCAGTTGGACCAAAAGGTCCAAGATATTTATTACTTGATGAACCATTTGCAGGAATTGATCCAATGGCTGTATCAGATCTACAAGGCTTGATTCATAAATTAAAAATGAAAGGAGTTGGAATACTAATTACAGACCATAATGTACGAGAAACTTTGGCAATTACTGACCGTTCTTACATCCTAAATGATGGAATGATTCTAGCATATGGAGCTTCGAAAGATGTTTCCAAAAACCCTCTAGTTAGGCTTCATTATCTAGGAGAGGGATTTAAACTCTGATGACTCATGTTTCTAATTTTTTAGAGCAATTATTCTCGTTAAGAGAATCTATGCTGAAATGGATAAAAAGAAAATGGAAGCTTATCCCTCTTTTAGATAGATGGCTTTTAGTTGAGATGATTGGACCATTATTGTTTGCAATAGCAGCATTCACAGTTGTATCCCTTTCTGTAGGGGTTATGTTTGAGCTTGTCCGCAAAATCGTAGAGTCAGGACTTCCTTTTTATAGTGCGTTAAAAGTTTTAATTCTCAGACTACCTGGTTTTCTTGTTGTTTCATTTCCAATGGCCATTCTAATGGCTACTTTACTTTCTTACAGTAGATTATCCGCTAATAGTGAATTAAAAGCTCTCAGAAGTGTTGGTGTAACAACAAGTAGAATGATTGCACCTGCACTTATCTTGGCCTTGCTAATGACAGTACTTACATTTTTATTTAATGATATTATTGTCCCAACTTCTAATCGTAGTGCTGATATTACTTTGCAGAGTGCTTTAGGTAGAGCAATCTCTACAGAAAAGGGTAATAACATTATATTTTCACGTTTTGGCAGGATTAGTGGACCAAATCCAGAGGATGAAGATAAGGGATTGACTCAATTGTTTTATGCCAAGAGATTTCGCAAAAATGCAATGAATGAAGTTACGGTCCTTGATTTTTCTAGGCTAAATTTTACTCAGATGCTTGTAGCAAAGAAGGCAATTTGGAATCAAAAAGAAACTAAATGGGAATTTCTTGATGGAAAGATCCTTACACTTTCAGAAGATGGTAGTACTACTACCGTTGAGTTCAATCGTTACCTTTACCCTTTAGGAACTGGGCCAACGAGGATTGCAAAGCTTCCGAAGGATGCAAATGATATGACTGTATTGGAAGCAGTAAGAGCTCAGAAATTATATGAAGAGGCGGGTAACCTCAAGGAAGCTCGACGCATGAAAGTTCGTATTCAGGAGAAATTTACGCTGCCAATGGCTTGTCTTGTTTTTGGTTTAATTGGAAGCAGCCTTGGCGCTAAACCAAATACTCGCACAAGTACTAGCCAAGGTTTTGGAATTAGCGTCGTTTTAATTCTTTTGTATTATGTGCTCAGCTTTAGTTTTAGTTCTCTTGGAGTTAAGGGAACTCTATTCCCTATTGTTGCTGCTTGGTCTCCAGTATTTATATCCATGTTCACTGGCGGACTATTACTAAGAAATGCAAGTCGTTGAATTTAATTATTGTATTTATTTGATGAGTTCTTTTTATAGGTCCTTATTATGAATTTTAATCCGCTTCCAATTGAAATAAGTGATCCTGTATTGATACTAGGACTCTCCTCGTTTTTTATATTGTTGGTTGCCTTACCTTTTTCATTTTGGTCTTTAAATGAAATTAAAAGCTCTTCAATAGTAAAATTTTTAGTCGCCTTTTCCAACCTTTGTCTTACCACTCAGTTGCTTTTAAGATGGCTGCAATCTGGCCATTTCCCAATCAGCAATCTATATGAATCTCTTTGCTTCTTAGCCTGGGCGTGCACAATTACTCAATTAGTTGTTGAGCGAAATTGGCCTTCACCTATTGTTTCTGCCGCTGCGACTCCTTTAGCTTTAATCTCAGTTGCTTTTGCTAATTTTGCCTTACCTGATCGACTCCAAGAAGCTTCTCCATTAGTTCCAGCCTTGAGGTCCAGTTGGTTAGTAATGCATGTTTCAGTAATTATGTGTAGTTACGCAGCATTGTTAGTTGGTTCTTTATTGTCAATATTTGTTTTGTTTATTGATAGAGGGAAAACACTGGAGATAAGAAGTAGTTCTGTAGGTACTGGTGGATATCGTAATTTGAGTTTAAACAAGCCTGATATTCAAATTGAAAGTGGTATTAGTTTGAATTCTATTAACTTCTCAAGGCTTGAGCAGTTAGATAGCCTTAGCTACAGAACAATTAGTGTGGGATTCTTATTGTTGACTGTTGGCCTCATAAGTGGCGCAGTTTGGGCTAATGAGGCATGGGGAAGTTGGTGGAGTTGGGACCCTAAGGAGACATGGGCTCTTATTTGTTGGTTGGTATATGCAGCATATCTCCACACAAGGCTTACTCGTGGATGGAAGGGTAGGAAACCAGCCTTTGTTGCAATGACAGGTTTACTTGTTATATTAGTTTGTTATATAGGGGTAAACCTTCTTGGTGTTGGGCTACATAGTTATGGATGGTTTTTTTGATTTTATAACTCACCTTAGTAAAAGATGTACCATTAATCTTTGGTATTAGCTTTTTTGGTATTTAAATAGGTCTTTTACTTTCTCGAATTCCTTTGATTGCATCCTTGTAACTTGGTTGGTTAAAAACACCTGAACCGCTGACAATCGCATTAGCTCCTGCTTCAATAACCTTCCAAGCGTTATTT
>CACEWU010000013.1 GCA_902563335.1 uncultured Prochlorococcus sp.
GGTGTTTTAACTCAACAACCCATTGTTTGACCTTTTAGTGAGACGATTTAATTACTTGGCTTAAAAGCATATGGAAATAAGGAAAACATTCTGATTTAACTTTCCTGTTAACGAGTTGTCTTATGCATTTTGCACTGATTGTATTGATGATGCCTAACCTTATTGGGTGTAGGAGTCGATTGTGCATCTTTTGATTGCCGCCGCTGGTAGTGGCAGAAGAATGGGAGCAGCTTGTAACAAGTTGCTGTTGCCATTGGCTGGGCGGTCAGTAGTGGCTTGGACGTTGGATGCAGCAATCTCTGCTGAATTGATTGATTGGATTGGGATTATTGGTCAGCCTGTTGATAGGACATCAATTATGGAATTGGTTAAGGGGGTTGGGAAACCTGTTGAGTGGATTGATGGAGGAGATACACGACAAGACTCTGTTCAAAAGGGTTTAGCAGCTTTGCCTTCAGGAGCGGAATATGTACTGATCCACGATGGTGCTCGATGTTTGATTGAGCCTGAATTATTCAATAGATGTGCAAAGGCAGTGGTTGCTGGTGATGCTGTGATTGCTGCCGTTCCTGTGACGGATACTATTAAACTTGTTGATGAAAGAGGTTTGATTACGGCTACCCCAAAACGTGATGAACTTTGGGCCGCTCAAACTCCACAAGGATTTTCTGTTTCGCAGCTTAGAAAAGGACATGAACAAGCCCTCGTTAATGGCTGGGTTGTTACTGATGATGCTTCTCTATATGAGCGGATTGGTTGGCCTGTAAAAGTGTTGGAATCTTCTCCTTCCAACATTAAAGTGACTACTCCATTTGATTTGACAATCGCTGAATCTGTTTTGAGACTCAGAGAAGAAGGCTGAGCTCACCTTTGCTGCCATTGAGAATTGCTTGCCTCCCTAGTGGTAAGGCCGCATTCCCTTGAATATGGCCTACTGGCAGGTTTGCAATTATTGGGATTTCTAGATCTTTAGTTCGCTCCTTAAGTATCTCTTCAACTTGAAAAGTTCTACTGTCTTCAATATCTTTTTGTGGTTCGCAATTTTTAAAGCTTCCAAAACCTAATCCAGCTACTACTTGTAATAATCCTGCCAATCGCCATTGAGTAAGCATTCGATCAATTCGATAAGGGGCTTCTCCAACGTCTTCCAGAACCAAAATTGAATCTTGAAGATTTGGGAAATGCTTGCAACCAATTAAGTGCGAACCCACAGTAAGATTTGCTACTACTAATGATCCTTGTGCAACTCCTCCTTTCCATGGTTCGCCTTGAATAGCTGGAATTGATTGCCCAAAAAGAAGTGATTTTAATCTTTCCTGACTCCACAATGGTTCATCTGCAAGTGAAGTAACGAGAGGCCCATGAACGCACCCATCAAACCCTGCTGAAAGTCTTGCTAATAGAACTGATGTGATATCTGAGTAGCCCAATAGCCATCCTTCCCTCCAAGGTTGTGGACGTTCTAGTAGGCGAGCAGCGCCCCAGCCTCCTTTGGCGAATGCCAATAGCTTTGCTGAATTGTTGGGATGGAGTTGTTGATATCGAAAATTATCATCTCCGGCGAGATATCCCCATCTGTGTTTGGTTATATTTTGTTGTCTGCAAATTAATCCCCAACTTTCAAATATTTGTATGCCTTCTAATAGTTGTTTTTCATTTTCAAGAGATGAGCTAATGGCAAGTGTTATGACTTCATCTCCAGGTTGAAGAGGAGTTACAAAGTTTTGAGCATCAATGTAAGACATCCTTCAATTTCTCATCCTAAGCGTCCAAGAATCAAACCCAAAAGAAGAAGTGCTCCAAGCCAGACTTGATTCTTGAAATGTTTTCCGTAATTGACTCTTTGTTTATTCGATTTACGTATGAGTAAGAGTTCTCGTTGCATACCAATGCTGCTTAAAATCCATGTTGGCCAGAAAAGAAAGGAAACTTCAACAGCTATAGCCCCAATTCCAATTAATAAGCATGTCATTAGATAGCTAAGTGAAACGATGCGATGCACATTTTTCTTCAGGCTAAGGACACTGCTATTTAGCCCTAGTTTTGCGTCGTCAGTGCTATCTGCCATTGCATAAACAGTGTCAAAGCCAAAGGTCCACATCAAGGTTGCTCCCCAGCAACATAAGAGGGGCCAACCTCCATTAAGATTTCCTTGATTTGCTCCCCAAGGAATCAACACAGAAAAACCCCAACAGACTGCAAGTAAGGCTTGAGGGTAGGGACACCATCTTTTGGCAGACGGATAAAGGAGAATTAGTGGCAGAGCGGCAAAGGCAAGGCCTATGCAAAGATTCCGACTTTGCACTGGCAGGTTTAGGACTACTAAAAAGCTAAAAAAGAGCATTACAACTAACAAAATCCAAGCTGTTGAGACTTGAATGGATTCAGTCGCTAAAGGCCGGTTCATGGTGCGAATAACTTTGCGATCAAAGCGTCTATCCCAAAGATCATTAGCTATGCAACCAGCACCACTCACAGCAATTCCCCCGATTGCAATTAGAGCAATCAAGCTGAGTTGGGGAGGTGAATTTGGAGTTAACCAAAGTGACCATCCTGCAGGAATTAGAAGTATCAGTCTTCCACTAGGTTTGTCCCATCGAAGTAGTTTCGCCCATTGATATATAGGTTGAGGGATATGCATTTTTTTACGAAAACCTCTATTTATTAAAGATTAGGCATTTATTCTTTTTAGAGGTAGTCAGTGCCAGAGTGTTCCCATTCGAGTTGTGGCTCCTGAGATCTATTCATGACAGGTGTCGAGTCATCGTTTTCTTCTCATATCGCACTAAAGCGTGCAAATTTTTGGTCCAGTCCTGATTCAAAACCTATTTACGTTGGAGCTATTGATATAGGGACTAATTCAACGCACCTTTTGGTGGCTTGTATCAATCCTGTTATACATACTTTCAGCATTGAACTCGCTGAGAAATCAACCACACGTCTAGGTGAACGTGATCCTGATTCGGGAGCGTTGACTGAAGTTGCGATGGGAAGAGTTCTAGAGACGCTACAACGTTTTAAAGAACTTGCTGCAAGCTATAAGGTTGAGGAATTGGTTATTGCAGCTACAAGTGCAGTTCGAGAGGCACCTAATGGGCGTGATTTTTTAAGTCACATCAAAGAGGCTCTTCATCTAGATGTTGATTTGGTTAGTGGCCCAGAAGAAGCAAGGTTGATTTATTTGGGGGTGCTTTCTGGGATGCCATTTGGCGATAGGCCTCATCTGTTACTAGATATTGGAGGCGGTTCAACCGAGTTAATCCTTGCAGATCGAATGGATGCAAGGGCTCTAACAAGTACAAGAGTAGGAGCTGTAAGGCTTCAAAGGGATTTTGTTAAAGACGAACCGATTTCCTCAAAAAGACGAGAGTTTCTCCAAACGTTTATTGAGGGTTCATTAGAACCTGCTGTTGACAAGGTTTGTCGTCGAATTAAGTCAGGGGAGCTTCCCGCAATGATTGCAACAAGTGGCACAGCAATGGCGATTGGTGCATTAGTAGCAAGTGAATCTCTGAATCCATCAATGAAATTACATGGATATCGCTTGTCTAAAACTCAGGTAGATAATTTGGTGGATAAGTTGGTATTAATGACACCTCAGGAAAGACGAAAGCTTACCCCTATCAATGATCGACGCGCAGAAATTATTGTCCCTGGGGCATTGATATTGCAGACAACAATGCAGATGGTTGGTGTTGATGAGTTAATCCTGAGTGAAAGAGCTTTAAGAGAAGGATTAATAGTTGATTGGATGCTTCGACATGGCCTTTTAGAAGATCGGTTTAGCTTTCAAAGCAGCATTAGGCAGCGTACAGTTGTGCATCAGGCCGAGCGGTTTGGAGTTAATCGTTCTAGGTCAGAGCATGTAGCAAATTATGCTCTTAGCCTTTATGACAATACTCAAGGTATTTTGCATCATGATGAAGGTGATGGTAGAGATTTGCTTTGGGCAGCAGCAATGCTTCATGCCTGTGGGCAACATATAAATCTAAGTTCCTATCATAAGCATTCTTGGTATTTGATTCGCCATGGAGAACTGTTGGGTTATTCACAATCTGAGCATTTAATGGTTGCAGCAATTGCTCGTTATCATCGTCGGGGTTTACCTAAAAAACGTCATGAGGCATGGCAGAGCTTGGAACATAAAACACACCGTAAACTTGTTTTTGAGATGTCATTGATTTTGCGATTAGCAACTTCAATTGATCGTCGCCCAGAGCCCGCTGTGGCTTCAATAAGTGTTTTATCAGGTAATTCTGAGGTGCTATGTAAGCTTGTTCCTGAAAATCCTAATCAGAACCTTAGCCTTGAAAAATGGAGTCTTGAGAACTGTTCTAAAATAATCAAAGATTCATGCAATGTTAAATTAAAGGTATTAGTTTAAGTTTGACTGGTTTATAATTAGAATATATTTTATGCCTATTTAGCTTTTCAAATTAAACCATTTTGAATCATTTATTTTTCCCAGCCTTGAGGTGGATTTATTTTGACGTGTTACCTTTATTAAGTGAGGACGATCAGTATAAATATCTAATCCCATTCCAAGTGGATAGCTTAAAGTTTTCCTTAGGACGCCTTTAAACAATACTTCACCTTTGTGATTGATTAAAATTATTTTAGTTGATTTAATACTAGTAATTTTTATTTCTTCTTCTTTTATTAGATTTGAGTTTATTTTTGAAATGAAAGGTGTGGAATTGGCTTCAAGTGGTGTTTCTACTTTGGATGAGATAGAAGGTTTAATTATATATCTTATCGCGATAATAGTGCCAACTATTCCTACGCTGACTATAGATAAACTTCTAAGATTTTTAACTCCTAAATAGTTGATAATTCTATTTATTCTGCTGAATCGGTAGTTTCTTTTTTTGGGAAATTCATTGTATTTTATTACTTTGGACTGAAGTTTTTCTAAAAGTGGAATTGGATCTAGATTAAGCCTTTCTGCTACTCGTCTAACCATTGCTTTGATGAATACTGGCTCTGGAAGTAGATCTTCTTCGCCATTTTCTAGTGCAATAAGCTGCTCTTCCCCTATTCGAAGACTTTCTGCGACATCATTGGCTGATAAGCTTTTCGTTTCTCTAGCTTGCTTAAGCAAAAGGCCAACTCCCTTGAGCGCAGTTGGCTCATGTTCCGAAATTTCTTTACAGTTCAATGAATCTTTCTGGAACTGCGAAGTCACTGGGAGGCAGGCCTGAATTACTATTTTAGGGCTTTTAAGAGAATTAGCTACTAATATCTGAATTGGGCATTTTTGTAGACTCGCTAAGTATTAGCTTCTTGGTTAAAATATACTGATCTTGATTGATTGTAAATAATATTTTATGATTCAAAAAATATATATTACATTTAAGCTTCTATTTGACGTTGCTTTCACTAGTTTTGATTTTTTTTACGAAATAAATGAGCATGACTTGCGCTATATAGTTTTGACCGGGCCGTTGTTAGATTGAGGGTAGGACTTATTATATAAAGAGTTGTTCGAAATAATCCTTGTTCTTTAGATGTATAGGCCATTTGACTTAGAGGTACTACTTTTAACCATTCTTCGTTTTGCCAGCTAACTCGATAGCCAATAGCAACAGGGGTAGATGGAGGGTAGTACCTAAGCAATGTTTTCTCTACTTCTCCTACATGTCGTGCACTTAGGTATAGACAAAGGGAAACTTTTAGAGCTGCAAGTTTCTCTAATCGTTCATGTTCAGGTAAACCAGTCCGTCCAGCGGCTCTGCTAAGTACGATCGTTTGTACTACTCCTGGAATTGTTAATTCAGCATTCAATGCCGCTGCGGTTGCTTGATAAGCGCTTAATCCTGGAATTACTTCCACTTCAATTCCTGCTTCTGCAAGGCGGCAGACTTGTTCTGAAAGTGCTCCATAGAGGCAGGGATCTCCATCATGAAGGCGGACCACCTTTTTACCTTTCTGATGTCTATTTATAAGTAGATAGATAATTTCTTCCAATGTTAAAGAACTTGTTGTGATTAGTTCACAGCCTTTGGGAGCAAGATTTGCTATTTCAGGAGAGACTAATGAGTCTGTCCAGAGCAAAACCTCTGCTTTTTTTATTCGATCAACTGCGCGCAATGTTAATAAGTCAAGAGCACCTGGACCTGCTCCAACTATAGAGATAAGACTCATTAGGGTTTGATTTTGCGTTTGTTAGAAGAGGTTAATTGTCTTTGTTTATATACCCACCAAAAACCAAAACTACCCAATAGCATAAAGAATATACTCATTAGTTGTGCCATCCTAATTCCACCCTCACACGAGGGCGGAAGTGATGCTATGCAAAGTGGATCAGTGCGCAATCTTTCGATCCAAAATCTACCAAGACCGTATGTAAAAAGATATATAAAGCTCAAGGTGCCATTTGGTAGTTTGATGAATTTTTTATCAGATAGTTGAAATAGATATATTAATAGTAGAAATATATTCAAATTCCAAAGTGATTCATATAAAAAGGTTGGATGGAAATACTCATAGGCTACAAACTCTAGAGGCCTATTTATATAAGGAATAAATAATTTCCAGGGAAGTTGGGTGGGAGTACCAAATGCTTCATTGTTAAAGAAGTTGCCCCATCGGCCTATCGCTTGACCAAGGATTAGGGATGGAACCAGCACATCGGCAACTCCCCAGAATGGTTGTTTATTCAATCGACAGTAAATTAGTACCGTTAAGCTCCCTGCAAGTATTGCGCCATGAATAGCTATTCCCCCTCCCCAAATTTCTAATGCACTTGGGATGGGTAATGTTAGGCCAATTAGCTTTATTGAACTCCAAAAGTTTTCCCCACTGTAATTTCTCCATTCAAAGGCAACATAATAAATACGAGCTCCAACTATTGAAGTGAGAACTAAAATTGGAGTTAAGTCATTAATGAGTCCATTTTGGAGACCTTTTTTTTTTGCAAGATGACTTGAGAGATTTAGGCCAATTAGAACGGCGCATGCAATTAATAGTCCATACCATCTTAATTCAAAGGGCCCAAGCTTAAGCTCAGGCCCTGGAGAAATAAAGGTTGCGAAATCAGCTCCCATTTGGTTTTAAATTAATTAAATAAAAGTCTTTTAAATTCCTTCTGCAGCCTGGACTTTTTCTACTTGCTTTTTCTTTAATACAAGAAGTATCTGTGCGAGTGTAACGGCAGCAAAGAATGCTAGTAGACCGTAAACTCTTGCTGGGTTTTGAAGGACAACCTCAGAATCTATTTGACCAAACCCTCCAACATTGGGATCATCAGTAAGAAGAGCGCCTTGCTCAATTTTGTCTCCCACTTTTATTGTTAAAGTAGGCCCAATGGGAATTGTCTCGGTTGTGTCTACTCCGCTTTTTGTTTGAATTGTTATTACGTTGCTGCCGTCTTCACCTTGTTTGATTGATGTAACTTCACCTCCATTTGATGCTGTAAAAACTGAATTATTACTTTTTTCCCCAGTAGGATAAACCTGACCTCTCCCTCTGTTCCCTCCTACGTGAATTGAGTATTTTCCAAAGTTAATATTGGGATCTTTTTTAGGATCAGGAGAAAGAATTGGGAAAACAATCTCTTTATTCTGATCGCCAAGTAATGGACCTACAAGGATAATATTTTCTTTATCTTCACTGTATTGGGTGAAATAAACTCCTTGTGTTTCTTCTTTAATATCTTCAGTCCATCTGTCTTGAGGTGCCAGTTTAAATCCATCTGGAAGCATTACTAATGCCCCAACTTGAAGAGGTACTTTGTTTCCATCTGCCCCTATTTCTTTTGTGTCTGCTTTATAGGGAATTTTCACTACAGCTTTAAAGACACTATCTGCTCCAACTGATTGAGGTACTTCTACTTGAGTAGTCATTTTTGCGAGGTGGCAGTTAGCGCAAACTATTTTGCCTGTTGCTTCTCGAGGATTGTCGTAGTTTTGTTGTGCCCAGAAGGGGTATGCCCAGCTTGCTGAAGGGGCTAAAAAAGTTGAAGCGAAAATAATTAATGAACCTAGAAGTGATTGGATGATGCGACGCATAGTTCTAGTGGAAATTAAAGGGAAAAGGATTTAGATAGGAAAGATCATTTCCACCAAGGTTTTTCGCCTGTTCTGAAATCTGTCTCGGTCCATTGGCTGACGAATACGTTGTCGTTTTCGACAGAGACGTTTGCTAATGCAAGTGATAGTGGGGCCGGGCCTCTAACTACCTTGCCATTTGCGTCATATTGACTGCCATGGCAAGGGCATATGAATTTGTTTGCACCGTTATTCCATGGGACTACACAGCCAAGGTGAGTGCAAATCGCGTTAATCCCAAAACTGCCAATTGCATCAGCTCCTTCGACAATGAGATAAGTAGGATCTCCTTTTAGGCCTTGTACAAGGCTTCTGTCTCCAGTTGGGTGATTTTTAAGCCAGCCACTAGCAGTAACTGAATTACCTAATTCATCTTTAGCGGTAGTCCCACCACCGCTTCCGCCTGCTTTAGGAGGAATGAAGTAATTGACCACTGGATAAAGAGCTCCTAATGCAACCCCTGTTAAGGAACCAAAAGTGAGCAGGTTCATGAACTGCCTGCGTCCCATTGAGGGCACATCCATAGAGGACATTTGTGTCATGACAGATGTTCAGCCAGCTCGGAATTCAGACCATTATGGACTCTAGGGGGGACATATCACTTTGCCTAGACTGGGATTTCGCAAAGTCCTTTTACTTTGAATATGTGAATGATGCTTTACCTAGGGATTCTGCTGTTCCGCTAAGTGTGGATGAAGTTATTGCGTGCTTGAGAATGCGTTGGAAGGCTACCTATGACTTGCAGTTGGTAGCGCGTAATAGCAGGCTTTATTTGCAGGTGATGTGGGCTTATTTGGAACAGCAGTCTTTCCCACTGGATGAAGAGGATTATCGAGGTCGATTGAGTGAGGTTTTAGATGTCGTAAACAGATTAAGTTTGTCTGAGCCTGTTAGGGAATGGTTGCTCACTACAACTAAAAAACCGCGCCTTGGAAAAGCTATTAGCTTTGAGCTGAAGGCGGAGTTGGGGATTGAGGAATTTGTTCTTTGACTTGTTCGCTAATTGCGACTAGTCCTACCCCTAGAAGAAAAAGTATTGTTATTGCTGATGAAAGCAACAACATGGTTATGGGATCAGTCGAAGGAGTGAGGACAGCTCCCGCCAATGCTGATGTCATAACCACTGCTCGCCAGGCAGACAGCATTTGCCTCCAATTCACTAAACCTAAAATGCCTAATAAGAGCTGAAGAACTGGGACTTGAAAAGCTAGGCCAGTGGCAAGCATCAACACAAGTACGAAGTCGAGGTACCTCTCAATTGACCAAAGAGGTTCAACGACATCTGCTCCATAATTTACAAGGAATTTTAGAGCCGCTGGAATAAGAGCCCACCATGCAAAAGCAAGCCCAGCGAGGAATAGGAGTGCAGATCCTGCTACTGCTGGAGCAATTAAACGTCTTTCACTTTTAGTTAAACCTGGAATTACAAATGCCAGTCCCTGGTAAATCATGAAAGGGAGTGCTGAAGTTAGACCTGCATAACCAGCAACTTTTATGGAAACGAATAGGAATTCTCCTGGTGCAAGCTGAAGAAACCGAATTGACCCTGCAGGTGCTTCTAAAAGCTTCACAAGGGGCTTTACTAGTAAGAGGCAGAGCCCTGCCGCTAGGACAACTGCCAGGAGGCTTCGCAACACCCTTTGACGCAACTCCTCAAGGTGATCCACTAAGGGCATTTCTGGGTCATTTGGAAGCTCTTTCCCATTGCTATGACCGCCTACTTTGATAGGAGTAGGTGGGGGTAGAGCCGAATCGTTGATGTTCTCAGGTCTGTTCAGAATAATTCCTAGGTTTCATGCACTCAGGCTAAGAGCTTTTAAGGAAATAGATGCTTAAGCGCCCGTGATGGATTTGCCCAGCAGATTTCCCCTCCTTGATGTCGAACGACTCCTGAGGCGGTTCCAGGTATCCGTTGCAGCTTTTCAGTTGGAACCATGAAAACTGGTACTTTTTTGTTCCCTTTTGCTCGGCTAAATAGTGCTGCTATATCAGCAGCTATTTGGATGTCTTCATCCTCAGCAATAGCTGCAGAAGACTTTAGAACGACATGACTGCCAGGACATTCCTGCGCATGGAACCATAGATCTCCATTGCGAGCTTTGCGCATACTTATTAATTCGTTTTGTTGATGGTTTCTGCCAACTTGTATGACAAGTCCGTGAGGAGTCTTCACCTCAAGAAGTTGTGATGATTCCTTATGGGAACGTTTTTTTCGGGGAGGTTTTTTAATTGCTGAAGTAAGCAATTCTTCTGCCTCTTGAATTAATTCATCTATTAGCTTTATTTTCTCTAGTACTGATTCCCATCTATTTGTGATTATCTCTTCTAGAAAGCATTCCGAATCAATAATGGAATCTAGTCTCTTTTTATGATAGTCAACTCTTTCTTTTAAGATTGATTTAGAACGTCGAAGTTTTTGAGATTTTTTGTATAGTTTTTGAGCTTCTTCAATAGAAGATTTGTCAGGGTAAGGCTTGCATAAAATATCATCAGCCTGCTGTTTAAAAAAAGAATCCTTTGATGAATGATGCAGCAATTTTTCATTTTCCTCTATTGACTTCTCTTCATTTTTTTTTAACTTGTCAAGTCTTTTCTGTATGACTTTTGAGAGCTTGCTGAGTTTTTTCTGATTGATTTTAGCGGTGTAATATTTGCCAAGCGTTAGACTTATATCTTTTATTGAGGAATGCTTATCTTTATCTGTCCTCCAAACTCTAAAAGAAGTTGGACCATCAAAGTAAAGGCTAAGTTTTTCTTCCTCTAATCTTTGCAGCCAATGGCACCATCTTTGATAAATTTCGCACCAGCTATTGTTAGAAATTTCTAGAACATTAAGATTGAGGAGTGAGTTGGCTAAGTCTTTTTTATCATGTGCAATTTGCAGTGCTATTGCAGGACTTATTCCTTGATAAGTGTTTTGTAGAGCGGTTTTGAGATTGGTTGGAATTAAGCATAGTCTTTGTTTCCAAATTAATTGTGTCTCTTTGGAACTTGGTTGAATTCCTTGTAGGGGTGGAGGAGGTACGTAAACATCCCCAGTCCCAATTGGCCTAACACGAGATTGGTGTGTTCGAATTTGACGACCAATTGTGATTACTCGACGTTCTTCATCAAGTAGCAATAAGTTGCTGTGACGCCCCATTAACTCTAGGACCATTGTCTTTTGAACTGGCTCCCCAGGACGTTTTGCTAGGCCAAATTCAATAACACGTTCAAAACCTTCTTGTTTTAATTCCACTAATGCCATTTGCCCTAGGCAATATTGGAATTGTTTGGCGAGGGTGCTTTCACTTCCTGTTTTTGTAGGTGGGGGTATTTGAACCAATCTTGGAACTTCTGCATCCCAGCTAAATTCAAGCCATATCATTCCATTTAAGGTTCGTAATCCAATTTGAAGGTTTTTTGATTCAGGTTGCTGGGCTTTTTCAAAACGGCTTGGCAGGATCTTTTCACGGAGGTCAGTTAGCACAGCCCTTAGGGTTGTGAGGTCCATCACTTGTAAGTCCTCAGCTTTCATTTAAAGATTCTTGGACTGCTTAACGAGATCTTTCCTACTCTTTTGGAGAAGGATTGATTTTGAGAATGGCTCCATCTTCGTCTAAATGCAGGCTTACGGTTATTACTGGGCCAAGTGGAGTGGGGAAGGGGGCTCTTGTGACAAGGCTTCTTCAACGTCATCAGGAGATTTGGTTGTCAGTGTCTGCAACTACTCGAAAACCAAGGCAGGGGGAAATTGATGGTACACATTATTTTTTCTTGTCACATGAGCGTTTTGTTCAATTAGTGAAGGATGGGGGTTTTCTTGAGTGGGCAGAGTTTGCTGGTAATCGTTATGGAACTCCTAGTCAACCTGTTCAACAACAATTAGCTAGTGGCCGGCCAGTTTTGCTTGAGATAGAACTTGAGGGGGCTAGGCAGATTAGAGATAGTTTGCCGGAAGCTTTTCATATTTTTTTGGCCCCTCCAAGCTTTTCTGAACTTGAAGAACGTATTAGAGGGAGAGGAACTGATAGTGAAGATGCAATTCAAAAACGTTTGATTCGTGCTAGAGAGGAGCTACAAGCTCAAGATGAATTCGATGCAGTAGTAATTAATGATGATTTAGAGGATGCGGTTTTAGAAATAGAACAAAGAATGGGTTTTTAAATGATCATTAGTTTTTTGGAAATTATCTAAGCCAATAAAAGAAAAAAGGCCCAATTTGGGCCTTTTTTCTTTTATTGGCTGTTCATCTATGGAGGCTTAATTAAGCGCATAGATGAAAGTATTTTTTGTGGAGCCTAAAAGCCGCCTGACATTGGGTGGAAAAGAAGGTCTGGGTGGAATCGGTTAAATTCAATTAGATAACCAGCTGTAAAAAGTACCCAGCCTGCAGCTACTACAGGAACTGACCTGAAGATTTTGTGCTTGTCGTAGTAGGTGCCTTTATGAGGTGTGTTTGACATTTTTAATTAGGTGTTGTTTTGGTAGGAGTGAATTTATTAATCAAAGAACTTAGGAATAGAACCTGAGATCTCTTTGTTGTGCTCAGGCTCTCGTAATTGGCCTGAAACTCCTTCTTTGTGTGCCTCGAGTGGCCATTGAGCACCTTTGAATAAGGCCGTTCTCAAAAGGTCTGGGTCGAAGAAAATCTCTTTATCAGCAGCATCCTTAGATGCTTTTGCACCTTTTAGGTACTCCCTACCGGCCCATCCAATAATTCCAGCTACATAGACAAAAATGTGGGCTGGAATGAGTATGTTGCCTTCTTGGCCACGCATTGCAGCAGCTCCGAAAGGCTCAATTGTTGGGCTAATGATGAGGTGGGGGAGACCGTCATCACCACAGAGTGCTTCTCCATAACGCTCAAATCGAGCTATGTCCTGTGGTGTGCTGGCAGAGCGAGCACGCTCTTGAAAACGGGCATTGTCAGCGCATGAGGTAAGACCGGACGCTGCAAACGAAGTACTTTCTCTGTCCGGATTAAATTCAGCTCCAGCGTTAGCTAAAGGAGCAAAGCCGACAAGAAGGAAAGCCGATAGCAGAATGGCGAAGAGACGACGCATTAGTTTCGATTCCTTTTTAAACCTGACCAGAAATGAACAGGATGTCACACCTCAAAGTTAGATGAGATACAACCAAAGAAGACTAACAGTTGTTTCCCTCGAAACAAGTTGTGACGAGTCAGCTGTTGCAGTGATGCGACTTAATCGTGGAAAAATCGAAATTTTGGCGAGTCTTGTGGCTTCTCAGGTAAGTGAGCATGCCCAGTGGGGCGGGGTTGTTCCAGAAATAGCTTCCAGGAGACACCTAGAAGCTCTTCCCTCTTTGGTCAGAGATGCATTGAAAGAGTCTGGACAGAAAATACAAGCTATTGATGCTGTGGCGGCAACTGTTGCTCCAGGCTTGGCTGGTGCTCTTATGGTTGGGTCTGTAACGGGAAGAACACTTGCAGCGTTAAATAAAGTGCCGTTTTTGGGTGTGCATCATTTAGAAGGACATCTGGCCTCTGTGTTGTTGGCGAGGAATGCTCCTAGGCCCCCTTATTTAGTTTTATTAGTAAGCGGGGGGCATACTGAGTTGATCCATGTTGAAGAGCATTGTCAATTCAGACGACTCGGTCACAGTCATGATGATGCTGCTGGTGAGGCTTTTGACAAAGTTGCGCGTTTGTTAGACCTTCCATATCCAGGGGGGCCAGCGATTGAGAAAATGGCTGAGAAAGGTGATGCTTATAGATTCACCCTGCCTAAAGGAAGGGTTTCAAAGCCAAACGGTGGTTTTTACTCGTATGACTTCTCCTTTAGTGGCTTAAAAACAGCAATGCTTAGAAAAGTTGAGTCAATTAAGGCATCTAATGAAAAAATTCCAATTGAGGACTTGGCTGCAAGCTTTGAAAATGTTGTAGCTGAAGTTTTGGTTGAGAGGAGTTTGCTCTGCGCTAGGGACTACGGTTTAAAGAATTTGGTAATGGTTGGAGGTGTAGCGGCCAATCAGCGCCTGCGAAGAATGATGAAGAGTCGAGGTGAGGTTGAGGGCGTTGCTGTTCATATCGCTCCCAGGGCTTTTTGTACCGATAATGCTGCAATGATCGGCGCGGCAGCTTTAATCCGCCTAGAGTTAGGTAGCAGTGCTAGTTCGCTAGAACTGGGCATATCTCCAAGATGGCGCTTAGATGAGGCAAGTTCTCTGTATCAGTCACCACCGCCTTTCTAATAAGTGTCTACTGATGAATACCTAATTCATTTCCCAGCATATGGATTCTGAATTTGATCAAACTGGCGAGCCTGTGAGCAGTGGAGAACTAAACTCATGGCGTAGAGGTTTTACTCCTCAGGCTGAGATATGGAATGGTCGGATGGCTATGTTTGGATTGGCAGTAGGAATAAGTATCCTTATTTTAGCAAGGTTCTTAATAGGCAATTGATTAAACTTATTTAATTATTCCTAAATACAAAATTATTTTTTCAGCTAAATTAAGAGGGTTTTCGTGATTGGAACAGCTTCTTTTAGTAAATGTAGATTATATCGATGGTCGCTAACTCGAAGATTCTCTTCAGCTAAAAAGACTCTTGTCTATATAGGCTTGAATCCATCTAAAGCAAATGCCTATAAGGCAGATGCGACTTTGAATCGACTATTATCCTTCTCTCGAGGTTGGGGTTATGGAAAAATAGTGGTTGTAAATTTATTTGCAAGAATCAGCTCTTCTCCATGCATACTTTCGAGATGTGGTGATCCTATCGGGAGTGAAAATGAAAAAGAGATATTGTTTTATGTACGTATTTGGTCGAAAAATCCCAATTGGGACCTTTGGCTTGGTTGGGGAGCTAGAGGAGTTTTATTTCAGAGAGATGTTGAGGTTATGAGCTTATTGAAGCCTTTTTTTATCTGTCGCGCTCACAATTTTCCAAAAGCTTTTGGCCCTTTAGTTCTTGGTTTGACCTCTAGGGGCCATCCCCGACATCCATTGTATACATCTAGTAATGAGGTGTTGAAACCTCTTGGTGGCTAATTCAGAAGACTTCCTTTGATGATTTGGTTAAGAGAAAGTTTACTTTTAAGCTTTGGCTATAGAAATTCACTGGTTGAGTTTTTAATTTGGAATGTATTTTTTTACTTCCCGAAGAGTTTCATCCCACTACCATTTTTATGCGCCAGGAGTTATATAAGGGAAACTTCAATGCCTGCTAAGTTAGGGGATTTTTTGTAATGACTTTCTTTGAGATTGAAGAAAAGTCTTTTGTAGTTTTTCCAGGATCATTTTTCGAGATGGTGAGTCAAATTCAGGGCGCAAATCTCTATGACACCTGAGCGGTTAGGACTGCTCTGGGGGATTACCGTTTTTGTTGGAGCGGGTGCAAGGCTTTTAGCGGCCTTGACTGGGTTGCCTGGAGTGGTTTTATTGCTCCTTTCTGGCCTGCTTATTGGTCGATCGGGTCTTGGCTTGGTTGAGCCGTTGGACTTAGGTCAAGGATTGGAAACAGTAGTTGGACTTTTGGTAAGTCTTGTTCTTTTTGATGGTGGATTAAACCTTAGGCTTCCAGGCGACACAATTAAAGCAACAGTATTACGTATATCTCTAATAAGGCTTGTTGTCTCTCTTGCAGCAGGTCTCTTAGCTGCTCATTGGTTGGCAGGGTTGGGATGGTCTGTAGCTTCGGTATACAGCGCAATAGTTTTAGCTACTGGTCCCACAGTGGTAACACCACTGGTACAGCAAATTCGCTTGGCTCCTCCATTAGGGGATGTTCTTGAAGCAGAGGGGTTGGTTTTAGAGCCTGTGGGTGCTGTTTTGGCTTTGCTGTTATTGGAGTTATTAGTCGGAGATCTACATGGTTGGAGAGAACTGGCTTTTGGATTGTTAGCGAGGTTGGGAGGCGGGGTAATTATGGGCCTAGGTGCTGGTTGGATTCTTTCAGAAGGGTTAAAGCGTGTAAAACCTGATCCTTCTGTAGGCCTTCGGCTTCAAATGACTTTAGGTGTTCTTTTTTTGTTATATGGAGTTTCTGAATGGCTTTTGCCTGAGTCGGGATTGCCCGCTTCGGTTGCGGCGGGTTTTGTGGTTGGTCGAAGACCTGCTACCGAAGCAAATCAACTAGATCAACTCATTAGAGAGCTGGCTCAGTTGGCTATCACAATGTTGTTCCCATTACTTGCAGCCGATGTCTCTTGGGGAGAGTTAAGTCCTCTTGGTTGGGGGGGGATAACTTGCGTACTCGTTTTGATGTTGGTTGTGCGGCCAGTTGCTGTAAGCCTGGCAACAATTGGATTGCCTCTTGATATACGACAGCGAATGTTTTTGGGGTGGCTTGCTCCTAGAGGAATCGTTACTGCTGCTGTGGCTTCTCTTTTTTCCATCAGGCTTGAGCAGGCTGGTGTCTTGGGCGCTGGAAGACTCCAGGGGCTTGTTTTTCTGACAATACTTATGACAGTAGGCCTTCAAGGTCTCACAGCTCAGCCTCTTGCAAAAATATTAGGCTTGTTAGCCACTGATCAGGTTCAGAAGAACATTCAATCAGAGACATCTCCTCAAGCGGAGTCTGTCTTGTCCGATGCGAGCCAGTAGTCCCCAACTAGTAATTAAATCTGGCCCATTCATTCGACCAAGTAGTGCAACTCTAAGACTTTTCATTAATAGGCCTTTTTTAATATCAGCAGATTTTGAAGTGATAGTAAGAATTTCTTTCGCTGAATCGCTTTGTTTTCCGTCCCAAGGTGTCTTCTCAAGTTGATTTAACAAACTCTCAATTGCCTTGATTGATCCATCAAGTTCTAATTGTTTTCTTCCATCTTCTTCGAGAAGAGGTGTATTGAAGAATGGTTTTGCTTGATCAACCCCATCATTTAGCAATGTCATTGATGGGCCGATTAGTTTGATGAGATCAATGCACCATTCTTTATTTGCTGTGCTCCAGCCTTGATTAATCCAAAGTGGCTCTAACCTTTGAAGCAGAGTTTCTGAGGGTAAATGGTGAATAACTTGTGAGTTTAACCAATTTAATTTATCCCAATCAAACTTTGCACCTGCTTTATTAACTCGATCAAGATTGAAAACTTTTCCAGCTTCCTGAAGCGTAAATCTTTCTTCCATTCCTGATGGAACTGACCATCCAAGAAGAGTCATGTAGTTTGCCATAGCTTCTGAGATATAACCCATATCTTTAAATTCACTGATGGAAGTAACCCCATCTCTCTTTGATAGTTTTTTGCCTTCAGGGTTAAGAATTAAGGGTGTGTGTGCGAATTTTGGAATAGGAAGATCAAGGGCTTTGTAGAGGAGAATTTGTTTTGCAGTATTGGCTATATGATCTTCTCCTCTAATGACATGGGTGATCTCCATATTGGAGTCATCAAGTACTACAACCAGGTTGTAAAGAGGATCTCCTATCTCCTCAGCAGGTGCTCTCCTGGAAATGACCATATCTCCACCAAGGTCTACACCTTCCCAACGCATTGGACCTCTAACAAGATCGTTCCAGTTGACTGTCGTTTCATCATTTATTCGGAAACGCACTACTGAAGTTCTTCCCTCTTCTTTGAATGTCAATTGTTGCTTGGCTGTGAGATCTCGATGGCGATTGTCATAACGAGGGGCCATGCCATGTTTTTTTTGGTTCTCTCTCATTAATTCCAGTTCGGCTTCGGTTGCGTAACAGCGATAGGCCAGTCCACGATCAAGCAAGCTTCTTATTGCTTTGCGATGGTCTTCTATTCGCTTGCTTTGGATGACTGGTTCTTCATCCCAATTCAGTCCCAACCAATGCAGACCTTCCAGGATATTCTCAGTGAACTCTGTCTTGGATCTTTCTTTATCAGTATCTTCTATTCGTATAAGGAACTTTCCACCTTTTTGGCACGCAAATAGCCAATTAAATAAAGCGGTTCTTGCTGTTCCTATATGAAGCTTGCCAGTAGGACTAGGGGCAAGCCGTACTCGCACTGTCAAAAGTGTTCTCGCTATTGGAAACGGGACCGACGGGGTTCGAACCCGCAACTTCCGCCGTGACAGGGCGGTGCTCTAACCAGTTGAACTACGGTCCCAGTCTTTTCAGGCCTATTTTGTGGGCTTTCAGGATAGTAGTAGACCTTAGTCACTTAGACGAGAGAAGTATCTAACTACGAGATGCCTCACGTCAACTGGTTTGTTTAGCTCCTGGAAATTTTGGAAGAGTTATGTGGACCACCTTAGAAAAGATTGACCGCGTTAGTGTTTGTTATAAAGCATTGGTAAAGCTGGATTTGTTCGGATTTTATGGGTTTCGTTATCCACTTGGCGAACTGTTTTTAGTAGATTTCAACATTTTCCAAGATATTAGAAATTTTCTGCCGTGTTCAAGATGAAGGGATTCTTGGAATCTCAAAAACTGGAGTGTTTTCGAAACTGGCAGCTTTGTGAATCTAAGGGCGAAATCCAGCAGGCTCAATAAGTCGAACTTGATTACCACGAGCAGTGAACTCTCGCCCCTGATCGCTTTGGACGACCACGCGACCACCAGATTTGACTCGTATGACGCGAGCTCGAACCCAACCGAGAGCGGCCGACTCGAGTACCTTCACGACATCACCAGGTTGAAGATCCAACTCCATTAATAAAACGAGGAAACTGCAGGAAGGTCATTAAGACGCGCCGTGGAGGACTCGAACCCCCGACATCAGGTTTTGGAGACCTGCGTTCTACCAACTGAACTAACGGCGCATGGGCAAGACCCTGGACCATCATTGGTACGACGGCATTTGGATTGAACGAGGTCGAAACCTCAACGGTCGAAGCGCTGCTTCACGCGGGTGGCCTTGCCCACCCGTTCCCGCAGATAGAAAAGCTTCGCTCTTCTTACTTTACCGCGGCGCTCAACCTTTATCGAGGAAACTTGAGGGCTATGAAGCATGAATACCCTCTCTACGCCAATGCCCTGGAAGATTCTTCGAACTGTAATTGTCTCATTTAGACCACCATGACGTTTTGAAATTACAACACCCTCATAGGGCTGAACTCTTTCTTTATTGCCTTCGCTAATTCTTACTCCTACTCGGACAGTATCTCCGATATAAATTTCAGGTAGATCAGTTTTTTGTTGAGCGGCCTCAAATTCACTTATTAGGGCTTGAGGGCTAATTTTTATTGAACTAGACAGAGTCTCTTTTTCTGCACTGGCACTAGTGGTGTCAGATTGGGAGAGCTGGGCCTCGTTTTCACTAGCCTCATCAGCACTCTCCTCAATAGGGTCCTCTTTAAGGGAGGTGTTTTTCGTATCAGCTGCCATCCCAGTTCCAGTTCAATTCGTCATACTTCAATTGTAACTGCTCATTAATCACTCATCCTTGCGAGTTGATAGCTGACTTCAGAAGGAACACATATTTGGTTGTGGAAGAATTAGCTAGAGCAGTAGCCATAATTGACGCTTGTGGGCATGCTTAAACAAGCTAATTTTTGCGGGAACCTACTTTTTAATTGATAACTTGAAGTTAGCTAAACCAAGCCTGAATTTTTCGCTTGGGGCTTTTGCAAAGCTCTAACCACCTTTTGTTTTTCTTGGTGATATGAAACTTTTCGCAGATCTCATGAAATCAAACTCGCAAGGAAGCACTCATGCGGTAGGCCCTGTTATTAAGCAAAGAAGGGGAGTGGAAATTAAATCTGCAAGAGAGATTGAAATAATGAGAAAAGCTAGCCGAATCGTGGCAACTGTTTTGCGAGAGATCAATTCGATGGTTGAGCCTGGACAAACCACTGGTGACCTAGATGCATTTGCTGAACGCAGGATTCGGGAAATGGGCGCTGTTCCAAGTTTCAAGGGGTATCACGGATTCCCTGCAAGCATTTGCGCGAGTATCAATAACGAAGTTGTACATGGCATCCCAAACTCTAAAAGAGTTATTAAGGAAGGAGATTTGCTAAAAGTTGATACGGGGGCTTATTACGATGGATATCACGGTGATAGTTGCATAACTATTTGTGTTGGAGATGTATCCCAGCTAGGTCAAGAATTAAGTCGTGTTGCGCAGGAATCCTTAATGGCTGGACTTGGACAGGTCAAAGCCAAAAATACTCTTTTGGATATTGCTGGTGCGATAGAAGATCATGTGAAAGCTAATGGATTCAGTGTTGTTGAGGACTACACCGGTCATGGAGTAGGCCGCAATCTTCATGAAGAACCTTCTGTATTCAATTTTCGAACTGATGAGTTGCCAAACGTCACTCTTCGCTCAGGAATGACTCTTGCGGTTGAGCCCATTCTTAATGCTGGTAATAAGGGGTGTCGAACCCTTCGAGATAGATGGACTGTTGTAACAAGAGATGGAAGTCTTTCAGCACAATGGGAGCATACAATTCTTGTAACTTCTGAAGGATGCGAAATATTGACTGATCGAGAGTTTTAGTCAACTAAATTAATTATTAATTTAAACATATCAAATCAATAATTTCGTACTAATCGATAATAAATTGCCCTTAAGATCTCTATAATTGGCATTAATATATATGTGATAGGGTTGGGACTAACAATTATCAGTGAGAGATTTAGCTCGACTTGTTTGATTACTTGCCCTGCAACAAACCCCGCAGACATGATCCCTAAAGGATTGAGGTCTGATCTGAATGGACCCAATATAAGTTTCCGAATGGTGAGTGAATTTCTTTCCACATCAGGTAAATTAGACCATCTAATGCTTACCAGTTGGCCAAGCAATCTTTTGCTTATTTCATAAGCTGGACTTAAGGCTGGTTGGATTTCCGCCTCAGATGTGTTGATCCAAATCTCTCTCAACCTAGATTGCTCTTTTGTATTTGCAACAATATCTTCAAATCGCTGTATTAGACGCCAACTGCTCAATGTATTTACTTCAAGGGCCTCATTTAGAGCTTTAGAACTTTGTACCCCTTTATGATTGATTCCATGATTGATAATAAGTATATCTAGACCTTCCAAAGTGACATCTAGATTATCTTCACAACCACAATTCCATTGAATCCATTCATTGGGTTGGTCTGGTAGTGACTTTGCACTTGTAGTTGGTTTATGAGTCAAACCGATTACAAACGCACCTTTTGCTCGAAGTCTCTTTGTTAAAGCTAAGCCCAGACTGCCACTTGCACCAGTAATGCCTATTCGGCAATTGGCCCAGTCCTTACGGGATTGATTGTCATTTCCCATTTTTTTTGCTTGGGACATTCTTTTAAGAAGTACTTAGAGCAATAGATAGAACAACTCTCATAGAGCTAACAACTATTTTTAGCTTTGGAGCTTTTCCCTGCTTAGTTGTAGATCATCGCAAGAAGGTTTTGATGCAAGTAGTTGAGGAATTGAGGTAAACGCCTAAATTACTTACCTAGATGAAAAAGGAGTCCTCTAATGGGCACGACCTTAATGGTCGGATCTTGTGAGCCTTTTAGTGGCAAATCCGCATTAGTGCTTGGGATTTCTCGCTACTTGATCGCAGCAAAGCAAAAGATTCGCTTTGGCAAACCCTTGGCGACTAGTTTTGATGTAGACCCTTCGGTCTCTGTTGTTCCAACTCCATTAATTGATGATGATGTTCGATTCATAGGGGAAACACTTGAATTGTCTGAGGAACAGCTGATCCCTTCATTACATCTTTTGGCATCTTCTACTGCAGATGAACGTCTTTTTTATGGTCAGTTGGATGCAGGCGAAGGCCTTGAGGTTTTAAGACAGAAATTGTTGGCACCATTTGAAGGGCTAACAATTCTTGAAGCAGCAGGTAGTTTGCATGAAGGATTGCTTTATGGATTAAGTCTTGGACAAGTTGCAAGAGGGGTAGATGCTCAAGTTGTGCTTGTTCATTTATGGCAGGACAGTTGTAGCGTCGATGCGTTATTAGCTGCTAGGGAGCAGCTTGGAGATCGACTTCTTGGAATTGTTTTGAATGCTGTAACTCCAGATGACGTCAAGGCTCTGGAAAACGATGTAGTGCCTGCTTTAGAGGCACTTGGAATGGTTGTATTTGGAGTTATGCCTAGGTCTCCCTTACTTCGAAGCGTCACGGTTGGAGAATTGGTTAGGCGTTTAGATGCAAGGGTTCTCTGTTGTTTAGAACGACTTGAGCTTTTAGTTGAGACATTAAGTATTGGGGCAATGAACGTAAATTCTGCGATGGAGTTTTTCAGAAGGCGGCGCAATATGGCTGTAGTAACAGGCGCAGATCGAACGGATATTCAGTTAGCAGCTCTTGAAGCGTCTACCCAATGCTTGATCCTTACAGGGGCGGGGGAACCACTCCCTCAGCTAATTAATAGGGCAGAGGAGCTTGAGGTTCCTCTTCTAAAGGTTGACCGTGACACTCTTTCTACCGTTGAAGTTATTGAACAGGCTTTTGGCCATGTTCGATTGCATGAAGCTGTTAAAGCTACATATGCATTTCGATTGGTTCAGGAGCATTGTGATTTGGATCGTTTGTTTGACTCTCTTGAATTGCCCTGCAGAGTGAATGGACGCTGCTAATTTCAGTTGATCTTTATGGGGATTTCCTTGAGTCCTTCCCTGGATCTCCCCGCAACGGGACGAGTAGATACTCTTGCGCAAGAGCTTGCTCTTCTACAAGACAAAGGTAAAAGACGAATCGCTTTCCTAGGAAGTAGGCATTTGCCAGCGGTGTCAATGCATTTGGTCGAGCTAATTGCTCGTTCTTTAGCTCAGGAAGGACATTCAATTATTACCTCTGGTTCACAAGGCGTGAATACGGCTGTAATTAGAGCTGTGCTTGAGGTTGATTCGTCTCTGCTGACAGTTTTGTTGCCTCAGAGTCTTGAGAAACAGCTCCCTGAAATAAGGGATCAACTTGACCAAGTGATGCATCTAATAGAGAAGACTGATAATGATGATCTTCCATTGCCGATGGCCAGTAGTCTTTGTAATCAGGAGATTATTAATCGTTGTGATCAATTAATTTGCTTTGCTTTTCATGACAGCGAGACTCTCTTAAATAGTTGTCGTGGTGCAGAGGAGATGGGAAAGGTTGTGAGCTTGCTTTTCTTTGACTGATGGTTTTAGAAATAATTAGTAAAGCTATAAGCGTCTTGAAATAAAAAGATATATGTTGGAGTAAATCCTTATACTTGTGTAATTAATTATAGGAAACAATGCTGTGGAGCATATATATCTGCTTTGTTTTATCATAATGCCAATAGAGGTTTCTATTTTGCGAGTTTGACCTTATGGCCGAGAATCATTCCTTTGATGTGGTTTCAGATTTTGACCGGCAGGAGCTTGTGAATGCTATTGACCAGTTAAAAAGAGATGTTTCACAGCGCTATGATTTAAAGGATTCCAATACAGATATTCAACTTGAGGAGACGTCTTTAGTTATTACTACTGCTTCAGATATGACCTTGCAGGCAGTTGAGGATATTTTGCGACAGAAAGCAACTAAGCGAAAACTATCATTAAAAATATTTGATTTTCAACCCCCAGAGTCTTCTGGAGGAAATCGCATTAGGCAAAGAATATTATTTAGAAAGGGATTAAGTCAGGAAGTGGCTAAGAAGTTAAGTAAATCTATTCGAGATAAATTTAAGAAGATTAATGTTTCAATACAGGGAGATAGTCTTCGGGTTAATGGTAAGAGCAAGGATGAGCTTCAAGCCGCAATAGTATTTTTCCGTGACAAAGAAGAAGAGCTGGATATCCCGTTGCAATTTGAGAATTATAGATAAACCATGGACTTTAATTCCCATAAAGAAATAGAAATGCTGGCTTCTCGAGCGTTGAAGTTGGCTAAATTTTCTTTAACTAATCTAGAACGTTGTTGTTGGATGGTCCTTCATGAAAACAGACATGGGGTGATGCCTTCTGAATATGATATTAGGGAGATAGATGAAGAACTATATACACAAGTCCTAGCAATCGCAAAGAGCAAAATATAGAGCATATAGATATTTACTCAAGATTCCTTATGGAGCATCTTTGCAAAAGCTATAGTTCTATGAAATATTCTTAACTTGAGAGAAGTTAGAAATGTTTGTCTTTCTTTTTTCCTAAAAGATTATGAGACACATAAATTCTTGACCTTTCAACTCAACTTTTAGCTTTTAAGGTTCGTATCTCCATTCTGCCTTTTATGTCCAGATAACCTGCGCATTATCACGATATGAGCTAGAAGTTAATAGCATTTGGAAAACCAAATTTTTCCATGACGACGCCATTTCGCAATGTCACTCCTAATGGAGCAGGAGGAGCAGCAACTCTGCTTTTGGTTCTTTCTTTTACCGGGTTGGTGCTCCTTGCTCAAGCTTTTTTTGTTGTTCCTGCAGGGAAAGTGGCAGTTGTAACCACTCTTGGCAAGGTAAGTGGTGGATCTAGACGTCCGGGGTTGAATTTTAAGATTCCTGTATTGCAACGAGAATATTTCTTTGATGTTCGCACCCAAGTTAAGCCTGAGAATTTTCAAACTCTTACCAAGGATTTACAGGTAATTAAAGCTGATGCAACAATTAAATATGCTGTTAGGCCAACTGAGGCAGGAAGGGTTTTTAGTACAATTGCATATACAGATTTAGAGGTTTATAAAAAATTAATTCAGCCTTCTTTGCTTAAAGCACTTAAGTCAGTTTTTTCACAATATGAGCTAGTTACTATTGCGAGTAAGTGGAGTGATATCTCTATACTTGTAGAAAAAACAGTGGCAGATGAACTCGCTAAATTTGATTATGTTGAAGTTCGGGGACTTGATCTGACCGGATTGGAAATTGGTGAGGAATATAGAGCTTCAATTGAAGCAAAACAGATAGCTGAGCAGCAGTTGCTTAGAGCGCAAACGGAGGTCAAAATAGCTGAGCAGGAGGCAATAAGGTATGAAACTTTAAATAGAAGCCTTGATGACCAAGTTTTGTTTAAGCTTTTCTTGGATAAGTGGGATGGGCAGACCCAAGTTGTTCCTGCTCTTCCTGGTAATAAGGGGGGTGGACCTCCTGTGATTGTTGGAGGAAGAAAATAGATATTTTTTCACTTTAATAATTTGTTTGTAATGATTATTTATTTATATATTTACTGAGTCAATTTAATTACCTTTTGTGTTTATTTCAATACCGCAAAAGTATCTTGGAATGCCTTCAATGTTGCATCTATGTCGTCTTCTGTATGGGCTAATGAAGTAAACCCTGCCTCAAATGCACTTGGAGCAAGATATACGCCTCTTTCAAGCATTCCTCGGTGTAATTTTGCAAAAAGATCTGTATCTGAAGATTTCGCTTCTTCGAAATTCCTAACAGGACCGTTACATAGGTAAAAGCCAAACATTGCACCAATGCTCGTACCGGTGATTGGAAAACCTGCCCCTTGTGCACTTTCCATGATTCCATTAATTAATCGTTTAGTAGTTACTTCAAGCCGCTCATAGGTTCCTTCTTGCTTAAGGAGCTCGAGAGTTTTTATTCCTGCTGTCATAGCAAGTGGATTTCCACTTAATGTGCCTGCTTGGTACATAGGGCCTGCTGGTGCAACCATTGACATGATTTCGGCCCTGCCGCCATAAGCCCCTACAGGGAGACCCCCGCCAATTACTTTCCCCATAGTTGTTAAATCAGGCGTTACACCGAAGCGAGCTTGAGCGCCTCCATAACTGATCCTGAAGCCAGTCATGACTTCATCGAATACCAATAGTGCGCCATTTTCTTTAGTGAGCTCTCTAAGGCCTTCTAGAAAACCTGGCTCAGGTGTAATAAATCCAGCATTACCAACAACAGGCTCAAGAATTACACCTGATATTGCGTCAGGATTCTCTGCAAAGAGTTCTTTTACTGCTTCTAGATCGTTATATGGAGCAGTGAGTGTATTTGCAGTAGTGCTTCTAGGCACTCCTGGGGAGTCAGGTAGTCCAAGAGTGGCTACACCTGAACCTGCTTTTACAAGAAACATGTCGGCGTGGCCGTGATAGCACCCTTCGAATTTGATGACTTTGTCTCGGCCTGTAAAAGCCCTCATGAGACGAAGTACCGCCATACATGCTTCTGTGCCGCTATTTACAAAGCGAATCATTTCAACACTAGGCACAGCCTCGATAACCATCTCGGCTAATTGATTCTCTAGCTCACAAGGGGCGCCAAAGCTTGTTCCTTTCTCTAGTGCTTCATGTAGGGCTTCAATTACTTCTGGATGCGCATGGCCACATATGGCTGGCCCCCAGCTACCGATGTAATCGATAAATCGATTGCCATCTATGTCCCAGGCATATGGACCTTTGACTCGGTCAAAGACTATCGGCTGGCCTCCAACCGATTTGAATGCCCTAACGGGTGAACTAACACCACCAGGCATCAGTCCTTGTGCAGCACTGAAGATGGCTTGCGAATGGCTGGTGTTTAAGGCGTTTGTCACGGGGACCGATGCCAATGGGCTATACAAACAATTGGCCATCTTGGCCTAAAAGTGTCAAATTCGTCTCAACTTTCTTTGTACATTTAGATACCTGTCTTGATTTTGAGAAGGTTTTTAGAGTTGAAATTGCGTTCAGGTGTTAGCTCACTATTCTTACCAGGACTGGGAACCAAGGCATTTACAGCAGCAGAGCTTGGGGGGGGCTTTGGTCAATCTTGGTCTTTACGACTGTGACGGTCTGATTACAGTCTTGTTATGAAATCATTTTTTGAACATTCATATCCTCACTAAATTGGCTTCTTCTATCTCTGCGCTTTTAGGAGATTTAAAATTATCTACCAATTTAGAAAGCATAATTTTGAATGCAGGCTAACTAGGGCTTGCATTCCTCAAAAGAAGAAGGATTCACTCAATTCCTCCTCTGTTGGTGGCCAACCGATATCAACTACGACAGGAGCATGATCACTAGGTTGTTGGTTCCCTCTAACTTTTTTGTGTATTGAGCAACTCCTTGCTTGCTTAATCAGCTCTTCACAAAGGTAGATGTGATCAATGCGCCAGCCTTTATCCCGATTCCATGCTCCGCTTCTGTAATCCCACCAGCTCCAAT
>CACEWU010000014.1 GCA_902563335.1 uncultured Prochlorococcus sp.
TAAGAATGGATTTTTTAATCTTCTCCTTCTGGAACAAGACGAAACCCTTTACGACCCATCTTGATTTCAAAGTTGTCACCAGGCTTGAGATCTAGCAAGGCTGTGTAAGCCTTGCCAATCAAAAATTGCCGTTGCCTTGAACAGTTGCTACATAGCTAAGCTTTCTACCACCTTTACCAATGCCGGCTGTTGCATCAGACGCAAGGTTTACTCCTTTAGCTTCAAGCAATGCTTCGTAGAAAGCGGTGAAGTTAAGACGATCGCTACCGTCTTTCTTTTTGGATACATAACCACGGGACTTAACCAAGTCTGATTTACTTACAAATTTTTGAAGGATGGTTGAATTCTTGATGCCTTAGAAAAAAAAATAAGTCAGGAAGCTATTTAGCTTCCTGACTTATCAGCCGATCATCGGCTTATATACGCAATAATCTCTGACTGCTTAGTAAATAAGAATGGATTTTTTAATCTTCTCCTTCTGGAACAAGACGAAACCCTTTACGACCCATCTTGATTTCAAAGTTGTCACCAGGCTTGAGATCTAGCAAGGCTGTGTAAGCCTTGCCAATCAAAAGATTGCCGTTGCCTTGAACAGTTGCTACATAGCTAAGCTTTCTACCACCTTTACCAATGCCGGCTGTTGCATCAGACGCAAGGTTTACTCCTTTAGCTTCAAGCAATGCTTCGTAGAAAGCGGTGAAGTTAAGACGATCGCTACCGTCTTTCTTTTTGGATACATAACCACAGGACTTAACCAAGTCTGATTTACTTACATCGCCAAGTTCTTTTACCTTGGCTAGTAAATCCTTACCAGTTAGCATGGCCAATAATTTGAAGATACTTATACACCATAGTAAAAAATAATAACAATGACAAGTATTTAATGTCTGGAGAAAGAAAACAAGGGATGTATTCGTAGGGAGCTCTTTCTAGTTTCTCTTGTTCGGTTGACTTCTTCTAGACATTCGAATCCTCATCCGTTCCCTGAAAACCCTTTGCCACAGGATCGCTCTCAATTCACAATTCATTGCCACCCCCTTAGTTTCATTAACTGCTTCACTATCACTGTTGAGACTTTTTGTAGAATCCCTACCAAGAAGATCTATCAAGGGACACTATAGATAGTGGTTTATCACCTCTCCAGGTATTTCTATTAGTTCTCATGAGAGGAGCATTCCTGCCATTTAAATGAACGATCAGTATTGGCAGAGCTTTTAGCATTGGAGCTCATAGTGTTCTTCTAGAACTATGGTTTTTAATGCTTCTTTAAAGCCGAAGAGGTAAGTTGGCAAAGGAATGGATAGCTTTAATTAAGCCGTTCCATCTCTTTTTTGAAGCCGCTAAAAACTTCCAACTGACTTGAAATATTCATTTAGACCATCTCAATGGTTTGGAGCTTGAGATAAAATCAGACCAAGATCCTTTAATGCATATCGCTTTCATATCCCTCCTAGTTACTCTCTATCTAAAAAAAAACAATTGAATAAAGAAGCTCAAGCCAGGGCTCGAATAAATTATCATGAGTATTTATGCCTATCCATTTCTTTACCCTTTTTCTCTTCGTCTCTTTTTTGTGTATCTAGTTCTCATTCGGGTGGATATTCGGACGAAGGTGGCTTACAAGTAAAAAAAATTGTTCTTCATCCATTGCCATTGGATGTGGTGATTTCTTGGCTTAGTGTTTTAGGGGTGGACATATGCGTTAAAACAAGTACATAAACATATTCATTACTTGTTTTGGTACAGGAAAAATATCCAGCAAACTGTCCTTGGGATTTTGGTCCTGAACAGAAGCAATCTCATCAAGATGAGTGGATTCTTGTCAATGGGAATGAATTTGTTAAATTTTCAAAGAATAAGAATGACGGAAATTGGTTTAATATAAATAAAAATGATGAGGTTTTTGAACAGTTTCTTTCTTACCAGGCTAGATTAACCTATCAAAAGCTTCTAGACAAAGGATTTAAATTAAAAGGTCCTAAATAAGACCTCTCAATTGATGCATCCGTAAATCAATCAAATATAAGAAAAAGTTTTTTTATTTTATAGAAAGTTTACTTCCCATATATTATTTATTTGAAATTGAAAGCTATGCATATAGCTATAAGGTTTTATTATTGCCATTGCAGTAAGGATGCAAAAGCAATGCAGGACTTCTATTGTAAAGTATATATCTCTATTATTAGTTCTGAATTATTGGGGTGCTATGGTATAAATTAATTAAATAAGCTTTTTTAATATTGCTCGTGCGATTACACTCATGATTTATTTTGTTTAGCTAATTTGCAGAGATAACCTATTAAGAGTTTTTGTACTAGCTTGTACCTTTTTTACATTCCATTACCACCAAAACCAGTAGAATTTTGCATCATTTTAATTATGAAGCTGGTTATTACTATTAGGAAATAGTGGAATCTCTCAAGGTATTAGTAAAAAGATAAAGAGTTAAATAAATTTAATTATTTAGCATCA
This sequence comes from uncultured Prochlorococcus sp., assembly GCA_902563335.1. Taxonomy (GTDB): domain Bacteria; phylum Cyanobacteriota; class Cyanobacteriia; order PCC-6307; family Cyanobiaceae; genus CACEWU01. The sequence continues at coordinate 2,473 of CACEWU010000014.1, forward strand.
TTGTAGGCATGTTTTAGGAGTAATTCAATTCCTATAATTTGTAGAGCGCCAATTTCAGTTGATTCTAAGCAAACCAAGGGAGCCATTCCATCTTCATAAGCTTGTTTCCATCGAGGAGCACATAAACACCAATGGTCACCAGCCTTTAGCCCTTCAAATCCATACTCGGGGGACGGTGTTGTTAGATCATTCCCTTGGGCTTTGCTATATGTGAGGAAGGATTCGGTCATAACGCAACAAACTGTATGTTGACCAATATCTGATGTGTCAGTTTTACAGAAACCATCTCTATACCAACCTGTCATTGGTTTGCAGCTGCAAATATGTAGAGGTTCGCCTAACACATTTAATATCGTTTCTTTTTTATTGTTTACTACTGTCATGGTGAATTGATTTTTATATGGTTTTTATAATAGAACAACGATTTAATTTTCTTGCCAAGGCATGAGGCCAATTCTATGACGATCTCAATTCTTTTGGTGATTTTAGTTGGGATGGCTATATCTCTTGTTGTTTTGAGTTGGTTTATTATTAGCGAATCGGCTGGATATAAGGGACCTTCAAAAGTTATTTCTGAGAAATATAAAAGAAGTTTCAACCAACATCCTGAGATGAGAGGAGTTCAAGAAATAGATGATTTGCTGATTTTCGATCCATCAGATCATTCATCTAATTCAATCTAAATTAACGTAATTCAAATAAAGAAATAGAGTTTCAATTGAGAAAGTAATTTCTAAGCTATTAGTTGAGTTTTTTTAAGTACTTATCCAATTTAACTTATGCTCTTCATTTGAGTCTTTTCTTGCAAGAATAATTAAGGGTATTGATATCTTGGATCCACTAATTAAATCTCTGTAATCCTTTATAAGTCCAAGGTATTTGTTAAATGTCCAGCCATTATTTCCTTTATCCTGTTGCTTCCAGTATTTTCGTAAAGCTCTATGGAAATCCTCGATGCCAAATTCTTTCCAACAAGCTTGAACAGCTATTAGTTCATCTTCGCCATTCTTAATTAGCATACGGTATTTTTTAAGCTCAGGTGCCTCTTGCGAGCAGTCTGGCGGTAGTCGAGCATTTAGATCCTTGACTTTAAGCTCTTCAAGCTTGAGCCAAGAACGGTCATGTATGAAAACGGGATGATTAATGGACCATGGTTTTCCTTCTATTGTCGCGATAGTTGTTTGTAGAGTTAATAGTTGACGGTTTGTAAGTGAATTTTCTATAAGATCCATCTTATCTTGCAACTATGTAAGGCAAATCAAATACCTAATAAGATTAGCTCTATCAACGTCTATAAGGCAAGTATACGTACTTACTAAGATAAGATAATTTGTGTATTGATGGGTATTTAATACGATCAAAAAAAAGATCCAATTTAGCTACTATTTGAATGATTATCTAATAAGCCCTTAAAAATAATATGTCTACGCAAAATAAAATAACTTTGGACTTAGGATATGTTCGTTCGATCTGTTTCTATTCTTCGTCTTTTAGATGAACCTCTACGCAACGGGTGACACATTCAACATCCTCTCCTCCTATCCATGAGCAAGCTGTAATGCACTCAAAATAGGAGTCAAGTGCATCCTTTTCTTCCCCAGCTTCGAGGCCTTCTTTTGTATATGGCATGATTTTCAATACACCGTATAACACTATCTACTATGAATAGATTACTTTTGGGTGGTTAGATTACATTAAGTAAAGTACCTAAGTAATATTACTGTAAGTATAAACAACTAGGTTTATTGGTGTCCTTACCTATAGAATTTGGAATGTATTTAGTTAATTGAATCTGATAGATATTATATTAATACCTAATATTTAATGTAGATGGACTTTAGATGATGATTGCTTATTTCCTGCGTTAAAAGAAAACTTAATTCTCAGTTCACTCTTGTTTTTATTTCTTTGTTAGAACTAAAGGGTAGAACTGAGAAATTTTTTCTCAGTTATGGAAACTTATAATATAAATATTGTTGCCTAGTATAAAGTTACCATATTAGTTCTCTATAGGGATTAGTTATTAGTTCACATGATTATAAATTGTTTGACTAATCTTTATCCTGAATAGAATCTAGTACTCTTTTTTCTGCAATGAGAAATATGAACCATGAAGTGCCAAACCCAATAGCCCTTGACCAGTCATTGAGAAGAAATTCATATACAGCAAAGGTGCTTGCAAATATCGCCAATGTTCGAAATAAAAACTTGTGAGGTATTCTTTTGCTATTGCTTTGGGGATTCACCTTTTGCAGAAATGCTTTTGGAGGTTAAAATTCTAAGATATTTTTCTATGATATTGATCTCTTCGTCGTTAGATTTTATAAAGAGTTCTTGCTCAGACCAAATGTTGTTGTTAAATAATATTAGCTCAATAATTTCATGCTTTTTTAGTTTTGATAAATTGTTAACTCCTTTCAATAATGGCCGTAGTTCTGCAACTGTCATTTTATTTAAATATGCGCGCCTATCTTGAATTATTAGTTTTGATAGAGCTTTAGGATGTATAAGAATTAACTCTGTAAGTTCATCCTTATTATAGTCTGATAATATATCAATCTCCTTGAGTAGTCCCTGGAGCTCCTTCCTATCCCTGTTTAATAAAATATTCTTTGTATTAGTTCTGCTTATGTTAATAGCACTGTGAATATTCTCTTTAGTTTTATTTGAAAGGTCATTGTTATTATTTGAGGCAGTTATCAAAAATTCTATTAGTTGTTTGATTCCATCAAATAAGAAAATACCAATCAAAATAAAGTGACGTAGAATATTATCATTATTTCTATTCTGATAGGATTTCTTTGTTGACATAGTCTAGTTATTTAGAGTTGAAACTTGTGATATGAGTCTATAGTTTATTTTTGAATTTAGATATTGAATTTGTTGATTCATCCTCTTCATCTGTTTCCTAGGGACCTAATAATAATAGGTGTTGGCCCTTTATTCTGATAGTGGAGATACTTAGCTGAAGAAATAGGCTATTTCAGCAGCCTTTAAACCCTCCCAACCTGCATCAAGTAGTCGTTGGTTGAGTGTCTCCTGGTCATAATGCTTGGCTCCTGTCGCTATGATTTTTTTTCTCATGGCTACTCGAACTCTGCAGATTCTGTCTGCTTCTTTCTGCATTACCTCTTTGTAAAACGTGACCATCTCTTTGGGTAGAGGTGCTCCATTGAGATCAATGCCATCTACGATGGCCCGTTCGATTGATTCAGGGACAGCGTCGAGGGCTTCTGGCCCATCGATAACTTCGATGCTGTTGCTGACAGACAAGGCTCTATTTATTGGTGGGTCAATACCATTATCAATGGTATTTGATTCAACCGCAAAATAGCTGTTCATCTTTTTTTGCTGAAGACCACATCAAACCCTTCTACAAAAGAGGATTAGAGACCCTACATGGGTCCACTTGCTAATGAGGAGCTCATTAAAACAAGCCCCAAACTTGATTTGTCTGAAAAAGCTGACTTTGGCTGAGAGACTACATGTTTTGGATATTCGAAAGAATCGGACTTTTATAATTGATATAGATATAAATTTGGGTATGCAGTACCAATTGAATAAATCCAGTCAATATACCTAAAATAACTATTTCCTGGATAAAATCTATAATGATGCCTTCATTATAGATTTTTATTTTCATTTGTTATTCGTTAAATATCTTGCATATTCCTAATTATTTAATCTCTATAGACGAAGATTAATATAAACAAATACAAGCATTAGCCTAGTAAAGGTAGTCTTTTTAAAAAAAAATCTATAGCTAATTATTTATTTTGATTGTGTATTTCCTATATAGTTGAATAGTCTGTAGGCTAATAATAGTTTGATATTAAATAGCTATTAAAAGTATTAATCACTTTGCTGTCAGAATTAATTGTTAAGATCCTTTTGTAATTAATTAATTTTCTGACTTTATAAAAGGTTTATTCGAAAAAAAGGTGATAATTATTTTGTTAATTCAATTATTAACAATAATTAGCTGAGCTGAACCAACTTTTTCAGTAAGGCAAAAATTGCATAAAAATCCTGCCAGTGTTGGTTGAGGCAGGTCGATAGGCTCAGTTTTTGGCTGATACAAGAGAAATCTCTTTAAGAAGCTCGCGGATCCCAACAAGGGCAAGCACACAGAGTGTTCCTCCAAGGGCAATAGGAAGAAAAGATTCCATACCTTTAAAGCATCTAATTATTTGTAGCTAATAAAAACTTATTTCGCATCGATTATTATGCTTATTCTTTTGATTGAGTATTTTTGCGGCTTGTCTGTTCCTTCCAGAGCTCTGACGCTTGATTTGGCATTGCGACTGAGCCGTGAGATCGCCTCAAGGCTCTTTTATGTTTTCTTAAGATGTATCCCTATGGGTATGATTTCCGTAACCTTTGTGGAGTAGAACTTTCCATAGTTATAAAAAGCAGTAGGAGTGCATAGGGAACTATGGAACAAGATCGAAGGCTAAAGCTTGAATCTGCTATGGCAAATTGGAAGGCAAAAGGAAATGTTCGTTTAGCAGATGCTTGCGCAGTGGCATTAGAAGGAATCAAAAACAGGCCAAGTGGAATTACTGTTCAGTTGCCAGCGGAGGGCTCATGATTTTTTTTGACATAGCCCTGGTATACCTAAATCCTTTTGGTAGAAATTATATACAAAGGCTTCATGTCCCCAGCTGTTGACAATATCGATAGATCTGTTCAGATAGATAAAGCCTGGAAACGTTATGACTACTACCTCCAGAAATGATGCATTTGACGACTTTCTAGATGAAAGCATTCAAGATGGAGATAGTTTCTGTTGCCACAGTGAGCAAGATCTTGATTTGGTTGTTGAAGGTCTGATTTCATCGGGAAGGTATTTTCTTGATGATTAATACTTTTTTGCTTAATCAAAAATCTTATGAGGTTTCCTAACCATTTCCGATTTAAATCTAATAATCTTTTTATTATTCATAATTAACTATAGAGGCTAAATTTACTTTCTCAATAAAGCTAATCATTCTTTAGCAGTTGACTTTTTCTCTAGAGTGTAATTTATCAGCTTACCTATTTTATTAGGCACTGTAATTTTGCAGCCTTTGTCATTATTCATATCACAGCCAGGCTTGGATCTCTTTGCTTTCCAGCTGCAGGTAACCTCAACTTCCTCTGACTTAACTATTTTCCAGCCTTTGCTTAAATAATCATTAATATCCTCTTTATTGCATGATATTGATAATTGCTTTTGTATCGTAACCTCCTTTTTAATTTTTTGTGGATTAAAAATGGGGAGATTGATTTTCTCTGGTTCATTTAATAAGGAGCAACCACAAATAAGAGTAGAGATAAGGACAGTTGGATAGAGAAACTTGCTAGAAGCCATTAATGAAAGAGTGGTTCTCATTATTTTATATGCATAAGACATCATAAACAGATAGATTTAACTATTCTGCCTTTGGTTTTAATCCAATTTCTCTAGATCAATTGCTGTCAGGATAAGCTAAAAATTGAATCAGTATAAAATGTAATTAGATTGATTAGAATTTGTTATAAGTCTCTTTTTTTATAATATAAGGTGCCGCTGCTGCTTCAATAAGTTTTTGAAGTGTATTTGAACTTTTCTTTGTGACAGCTTGAATTATATTTCCTGCAGTTGTTCTTCTTCGCTCTAATCTATCAAGTTGTGCTTTTGCAGAGACCAAATCATTGCAATAAATTGAGAGATGATTGGAACACACTCTAAATAACCAGCCAGTATCACCTTTGAAGCAATTTATTGTGCCACCTTGATTACTTATGTACAAAGGATTGTGCATTTTGGATGGGAGTTTAAAAGACAAGTGTTTTTTTTTTTTAAGTGTTCTAGTTATGTTTCTGCATATATTTTCCTTTATATTTGTCTATGCCAATATTGGTTCTTGGCAAATTGCAGAGAAATAGATGGTTACGATTAAGTAATTCTGCATGGTTGGTTACGTCGAGTAAGACATGCTATCTACTACGGCTTTTTGATTTGGAAAGAATTAGTTACAGTAAATAAACCACTCAAGCAATACTACCTAGGTATAAATCACAGTGAAGGTGGCATACATTAGTTGATATCGCTTATCAACTAAAAAGAGCTAAATATCTGATTTTGCCTGATTCAAATTCTCTTCATGTTGATAGCTTTAGTTTGTCAATAACCTGATAGTCAAACATTCTATTCAGGTTCTTCTTGATGATTTAGAGCTCTTTTGATATAGCTGCTTTGAATCTTTTTCCTACAGGTTATCCGCTGAAATCTCGTGGCAACTCAAAAGATAATACTTTTGTTAAGGGATGAGCGGCTTCTGGGCTCAAGATCTTAAGATTGTCTTTATGAAGTTCCATGATCATTCAGAGCGGGTTCTTTTTCCTGCTTTTATAAGCGTCAGCTCGGACTCAGCTCATCTTCTTGCGCAGATGGCAGAAGAAATGGAGGTATCTCTTGATGAGCTTTTAAGCGGTATCGCAGAAGACGCTGTATCTGAATTGCAGAAAAATTCCTTGACGATGAATGACGTGTTTATCCCCGATCAATGTAGCCGAGAAGACTTATTGAAATATCTAGACTAAGTGAATTATTTAAATCCACTTACCGGATTCTTGGCCTTTGGAGGGTTGATTTACTTGTTGGGTTTTGCCTTCCGAGATTTGACTAGATACTGAGGAACGTAGGGAAATTATTATATTGCTTCAATAAGATGCAATTTAGAGGAAAGTACCTTTAATAAGAATGAGTGTTTTTCATTATCATGAGCAATTTTGGTTCTTTTCTGATCTCTGTAAAACATCCTGTAGAGGGTATTGCCTATTTAATTTATATAGGAATAGTAGTTAGATGGAAATGGCCTCAGAATTGGAATAGGGTATTGACAACTCTTCGTGCACCAATCAGAACATGAATGTATAGTAATTTTTATAAGTTTATTATTACTCTCTAAATAGAGTTATTCTGAAGTTAAATTATTACATAGGAAGTTATCACTAGCTTAATTTAGTTTATGTAATCTATTCTTTGTCTTATTAATTATAATTTCATTAATCTTGAGTATATATATGATATCAATCAACTAATTGAGGGAAATTAAAGAAGAAATTTAATTCTTTGACTTACGTGCTGATTTTGGTTCGAGGATCTCAAGAAGAGCCTCCATTTGCGTCATTACAGTACGGACTTCAACTGGATCGGGAAGTGTTTGCTCTTCAGTAACGCCTGCGTGCATTACACGCAAGTCTTTTCTAAGTTTTTTTAGATGAGTGGTTACTTGTTCCTTCTTTTCACTTTTGGATAATGCCATTGAAATCTTTTGTTGATCGAATCATTATTTTAGCTCACTCGTTTGCATTTGAATACCAATCAATGATCACATTATGTATTGATCTAGAAAAGTTAGTTAGAATAAAATAAACTAATTATATTTACTTCCAGCATCGGATATGTATCCGTATACTACAATAGATGAACTAATGCTGTAATAGATATAATTTTTTATAGGATTAACTTGATTTGAATCTAGCAAGAAATTGAGACAATTAATTGCTCTGCTATTGCTTGTGTGCCCAGCAAAGGCTGAGATGACTGTTCAAATAAAAGAATGTACCAGTATAAATACTTGCTTAACTAGTGGAGGGGAAAAACTAAGATTAGCTTGTATAAAACCTATTGAGCAAAATGGTACAACTGTTGAAGATTCAAACTCTAATGTTGCTAAAATGTTCTTAAATAAAATGATTGCTGGCAACGTATTACAAATAGAGAGGATTTCTTTAGATAGTCTTGGTAGAACTATAGCTAAATTAAAATATAATGGAATAGATATTCAAAAACTCGCCTTAAGTATTGGTATTGCACAAAAGGATACAAGGAATTTAAGAAGTTGCGCTTTGTTGTAAATTATAAACCAATCTAATTTAATCCATCCCTAAATTCTTCTTAGCTTTAAGTATGTCTTTACCTGATTACAACCACCCTGAAACTATTGATCCTGAAATCCTCCCACCCATTAATGTAGAAGCTAGGAACTCGTTCCATAGGATCTCAAGGTTGGCTATATTTGGAGGGCTTGGTTTAATTACATTTGCAGCTGTTTCTTCTGCTAGATCCTTTTTTCCACTTATATGTTTTGGATTAGCAACTACTTATGCTGTAAGGAAGATTAAGGATTCTTAATATCCATTGGTTCATTATATTTATCCTGACTTTGCTTAGAAATTAATATTATGGATTAGTTATATTTGGATAATTCAACTTATTAGTTAATTCGAACCCTACATTAGATTTAATCTACTATACTTCGATGTAGAATTTATTAAAATCAATTATCCGTATACCTTGCAGCCTATACACTCTCGAAATATTTATCTATAATGGATAATTTAATCTCGTCCGGCCATTTTTTAAGTAACTCTACCGTTCTTTTGTCTGTTATACATTCACTCAAGAAAAATAGTTGCGATTGACTATCAACATGAAAAATTTCATTCAGGTTTTTATTAAAGTAATCAATCTTCTGATGTTTTTCCATTATTTAATTCTATTAAATATAATCTTAATTAATATATGATATTATATTGCTTAATACTCTCTTTGTTGATAAACATTTATATATGAGTTTATATGAAAATATTTTGATCAGATTTGGTTGATCAATTTATTTTATTCTTTCTGATTAAGTTAATTGAAATTCGAGGTTATAATTTATCTTAAATAAGGTTGTTCCATGAAGCTAGTATCTCTTTAAGATGTAGATTAGATGAGACTGATGTCAACAACTTTATGTCAAATCTGTGAATGGCAGGTACAGTTCGATCCAGTGTAAAGATTAAAAGATAGGGAATATTCATGGCAATTTGCCAACGCCACTTGTATGTAATTATTCCCCATGCTTTTTTGGCATAGCTTTTTTGGGAATCAGAAAGTGATTCCCATTTTGTTATTGCATTTTGTCTTATACGTTCTTGATAATTTGTTTGAGATACTCTACCTTGGGACTGCATAGTAAATTTTAATGCATAGCCTTTATAGCTTATAAACCGGTATTTTTAGAATTTTTAAGGACAGTCCTTTTTCTAGCCTCTATCTAACTTTGTAATGGTTGACCCACTATCACCTGTTGTATGAAAATATTTATCTCTATATCCTCATTTACTGGATACTACTACTAACTACTTTTGTTAAGCCTGTTTTCCTCTTTTGCTCTATTACCTTTATCGGTTTTGAAAGTCTATAAAATCAAATGAGATACGATTGTATGCATCTTTCTTACTCATCCCTATTAGCTTAAACACTTAGAAATTTCTCTACGACAGCCTTGCTTAGTTGATTTGTTTGACCACTTGAGACAATACCCCCTCTTTGCATCGCATAATAACGATCAGATTTGCGAACGAAGTGTAAGTGCTGTTCTACAAGTAATACACCAATACCAGTCTGGACGATTATCTGTCTGACGGCTGATTCAATGTCTTGAACTATGTTGGGTTGAATTCCTTCTGTTGGTTCATCTAGTAAAAGTAATTTTGGTTTTCCAAGTAGTGCCCTAGCAATTGCTAGTTGTTGTTGTTGACCTCCACTTAGATCTCCTCCTTTACGAGCTAAAAATTGTTTAAGAATTGGAAATAGGTCGTAAATAAAACTACCTATTTTTTTGTTTTTGTTTAGCCCTCCTGGTAGCGCTTCCATTCCTAGTAGAAGGTTCTCTTCCACTGTGAGGTAAGGAATTATTTCTCTCCCTTGTGGGACATAGGCAATTCCTGACCTTGCTCTTTCATGTGGAGATATCCTTTGTATAGATCTTCCATCAAATATGATTTCTCCATCGCGAGGTGTAAGCAAACCTATAATTGATTTAAGCAATGTAGTCTTCCCAACACCATTGCGCCCTATAAGGCATACCATTTCTCCAGAGTTAACTGTTAAATCAACACCTCTTAGGATATGACTTTCACCGTAGTAGGTATTTAAGTTTTGGACTTCAAGAAGATTCATTTGCTGCCCTCCTCTTGCTGGCCTAAATAAACCTCTATAACTTGAGGGTCAATTTGAATATCCGACATTGAACCTTCACATAAAACATGGCCTTGATGTAAAACAGTAACAGGACTTTCTAGGCGGCGTATGAATTCCATATCATGATCAATAACTAATATTGTGTGATTTCCTGATAGTGATTTAAGTAGATCTGCAGTTAAATCTGACTCTTCATCGGTTAGACCTGCAACTGGTTCATCTACGAGCAGAAGATCTGGATCTTGACCAACAAGCATTGCTATCTCTAACCATTGTTTTTGGCCATGTGAAAGTAGTCCTGCTGATATATTTGAGCGAGATTGCAAATTAACTATATTCATCAAATGATTGATTTGATCTCGTTGTATTTTATTTAATTTGCCAAAAAGTGTAGACCAAGGTCTTTTGGGCTTACTTACTGAAAGGGCAAGATTCTCATAGACAGTTAATTTCTCAAAAACTCTTGGGCTTTGAAACTTTCGGCCAATTCCCAATCTTGCAATTCTATGCTCCCTTATGCCAAGAATAGAGTTACCTTTGAATATCACCTCTCCTGAGTTTGGTATGACTTTGCCTGTAATTACATCCAAAAAAGTTGTTTTGCCTGCTCCATTAGGGCCAATAACAGCTCTGAGCTCTCCCTGTTGAAGAGTTAGATTCAGTTTATTTAGAGCAAGAAACCCCTCGAAACTAACTGATATGTTATTTAATTCCAGTAATGACAAACTCATAGTTTAACCTCATCTTTTCCTCTTTCTTCTAGACCTGGGTAAGTACTTAGTGGGCGACGAACTCCCAGTCTTGAAAGAAGATTTCTAGGGCCATCACTTTGCATCCAACCTAATACACCTTCTGGCAAAGCGGTCACTACAAGAATGAATAATCCTCCTTGAATAAACATCCAGCTTGCTGGAAGGGCCTCACTAACAAGACTTTTTGCGTAATTAATAATTACTGCGCCAAGAATTGCCCCTAATAATGTTCCGCGCCCACCAACTGCTACCCAGATTACCATTTCAATTGAAAAGGGCACGGTCATAAACTGAGGGGATACTATTCCTGATTGAATTGTATATAATGCGCCTGAAATTCCTGCGAGACCTCCAGCAATAGCAAATACAATAGTCTTAAATAATGTAGGGTTATATCCAGTAAAGCGAACTCGAGCTTCATCATCTCGAATTGCTATTAATATATTTCCAAAACGATCACGGACTATCCACCGCGCGAAAAACCATGCAAGTATTACTAGTACTGCTGTAATCCAAAAGAAATATCTTTGCATTGAATCAGATCCAACCATTTGTCCAAAAAGCAATGTCACATCTGTCTTTAAGCCATTAGTACCGTTAATTAACTTTTGTTGTCCGTTAAAGAAATTAAAGAAAACTAAAAGAGCTGCTTGAGTGAGAATGGAGAAATAAACTCCTTTGATTCGGTTTCGGAAGACTAAGAATCCAAGTATTGCTGCTACTGAAGCAGGTACTATCCAAATTGCTAAGAGTGTAAATAAAGAGGATCTGAAAGGCTCCCAAAAGAAAGGTAATTGTTGAACTCCATAGAGTCCAAAGAATTCAGGTATTTGGTTTGGGAAATTAGTTGCACTATTAAGCTGCAGGAACATAGCAGCGCAATAACCTCCTAAGGCGAAGAAAATACCTTGTCCGAGACTTAGAAGTCCGGTATATCCCCAAATTAAATCAACACCAAGTGCAACGATCGCTAGAGATAAATATCTACCTAGTAGATTAAGACGAAAGACAGGGAGAATAGATGGGGCTGCAATTATTGCTGCAATAATTGCAGCCCATACCAAAAATGAAAATAAGCGCTTATTTGTGAATGAATTTTTCATTAGTTATCCCTCCACCATTCGACCTTTCTGTGGAAATAAACCCGAAGGTCTAAATTGAAGGAAGGCTACTATTAAAGCAAAAATCAATACTCTTGCCATGCTTGTTGTTGCAAAGAAATCGACTGTGGTTGCTAATGGAGCAGGCATATCTGGCCAGATTGTAAGTAAACGGCCGGCACCGATTAAATCCGTCATAATTCCAATTGAAAATGAGGCAATTATTGTTCCTAACAAATTCCCTACTCCTCCTAGGACCACAACCATGAAGCAGCCGACTATGTAGTTCCCTCCCACATTTGGACCAACTGATCCAAGTAGAGAAACAGCAACTCCGGCTATACCAGCAAGTCCTGATCCAATTCCAAATGTGAGGACGTCAACTGTTTCAGTTGAGATTCCAAGACATTCACTCATAGAGCGATTTTGTGTGACAGCGCGTATTCGCATTCCCCATACACTTTGCTTTAAGAACCAAGTAACACTAAATACTGCAATTATTGTAATGACAATGATTACAATCCTTGTTACTGGGAAGGTAATGTTCCATAAATCAAACCCACCCCGCATCCATGATGGGGCTGTTACATCTACATTTCGGGCGCTTGCTCTACCTAATTTGCTTATAGATGATGACAACCAATTGGCAGAAAGCAATCCAAGAAGTATCGAGAATACCCAGCTACTTACTTTTGCTATTCTAGCTTGACTATATGTGAGGCTATTTTTGGGAAGAATTATATGAAAGATTAAACCAATTAATATTGTGCAAATAAGTCCACTTGCATAGGCCAATGGAACACTTCTGACAAACTGTTGGAGTATTAGGCTCACTCCCCAAGTCGCAAGTAATGTTTCTAGTGGTCGTCCATAAAGTCGTTTAATTATTGAGCGTTCTAAAACAATTCCTACAACTGCAGTAACAACAAAAGCAACTACTAGTGAGACAATTACATATGAATTGTAAAATTGTTTTAGAGGAGTTAATTTGAAAATTAATTGAGTTACATATGTCGAATAAGCCCCAAGCATCATTAGCTCTCCATGAGCAAGATTGATTACTCCCATTAATCCAAAAACGATTGCTAGTCCCAGTGCAGCAATAAGTAATACAGAGCCAATAGCTAGACCGTTGAATAGACTTTCAAGGATTAGTTGCACTGTCTATGAAGGAAATAATAATCTAAAAATGTTTGGAGAAGCCAAACAATGGCCTCTCCATTATTTGTGATGCTATGAGAAGTTCAAATCAAAGGGGATATCTCTCACCTTTCTTGCTATCGGTCCAATCACATGCATAACCTTTTGAACTTGGTTCAAATTGGTTCCAGGCCTGAGGTAGAACTGGACCATTGGTTGATTCAAGGATTTTGAATTGTCCACCAGAGGTTATTTGACCAATACGCACCGTTTGTGAGAGGTGGTGATTTGGCATTACTTCAACAGGCCCTTGAGGTGCATCGAACTTTACGCCTATAAGTGCCTTTCGAACTTCATTGTCGTCGAATGTTCCTGCTTTTTCTACAGCCGCTTTCCATAAGTAAACCATGTTGTAGGCGGATTCTTGGGGATCAGCAACTACTCTGTCGCTTCCCCACCTCTTTTTGAAGTTGCGAGCAAATTTCTTAGAAGCAGGAGTGTTAATTGACATCATATAGTTCCAGGCTCCGTAATGTCCGGCTAGAAACTCTGGGCCTATAGTGCTGATCTCTTCTTCAGCAATTGAGTAGCTCATTACGTAGTAGCCATTATCAGGTGTGATACCTACATCTTGAATCTGCTTAAAGAAAGCAACATTTTGGTCACCATTAAGGGTATTAATTATGACACCACCATTAGGTAATGCTTTTTTGATTTTGGCAATAATTGGAGCAACTTCAGTATTTCCTAAAGGTAGATAGTCTTCTCCCACAACTTCTCCACCTAGTGATTTGACCTGCTCAATAGTGATGGTGTTTGAAGTTCTAGGGAAGACATAATCAGATCCGACTAAAAAGAAAGGCTTACCTGCTGCTGGTGAGCGCTTAAACATGAATTCTGTAGCTGGTTCTGATTGTTGGTTTGGTGTAGCTCCTGTATAGAAAATGTTATTAGAACACTCTTGAGCCTCATATTGAATTGGGTAATAAAGGAAAGCATCCTTTGACTCATAAACCGGAAGCATTGCTTTCCGGCTAGCTGATGTCCAACCACCGAAAACTACAGGAACTTTGTCTTGATCGATTAGTTTTTTTGACTTCTCTGCAAAAGTTGGCCAGTCAGATGCACCATCTTCAACTATATATTTGATTTCGTATTTTTTACCACCTACTTCGACACCACCGGCAGCATTTATTTCTTCAATGGCCATTTTCTCAGTATCCACCAAAGTGGACTCAGAAATAGCCATGGTTCCACTTAAGGAATGCAGAATTCCAACTGTGACTTGATCATCGCAGTCAACACAGCTTGTTGATTGATCACTCCCTCCACATGCAGTAATTGATGCTCCAAGAGCAATTGTGCTTAAGCCGACGAAAAGGCGCTTAGTAATAGACATGGTCTAAAGGAGAGGAAACTCAAAGGCTGTTCAAGATGGAAACCATAAGTATTTTCAGGTGAACGGTTTTGTATCAAATCAAACTTTTTTTAAAGCCGCTCTTAACCTTGTTTTAATTTGGTATCTGTCGTAACAAAAACTGAATTACTTGGTCTAGACCTTCTTTTGTTTGGAGGTTTGTAAAGCACCAGGGACGACCACTCCTCATACGAGTTGTATCCCTATCCATAACTTCAAGGTCGGCCCCAACCATTTCAGCAAGATCAATTTTGTTTATTACAAGTAAATCTGATCGAGTTATTCCAGGGCCTCCTTTCCTTGGGATTTTGTCTCCTGCTGCTACATCAATTACGTATATGCATATGTCCACTAACTCAGGGCTAAAGCTTGCAGCTAGGTTGTCGCCACCACTTTCAACAAAAACTAAGTCAAGATTGGGGAAGCTTTCTTCAAGTTCTTCAACTGCTGCACGATTAATTGAGCAGTCTTCACGAATAGCAGTATGAGGACACCCACCAGTTTCCACACCTTTTATTCTTGCTGGATCTAAGGCTCCTGAATTAGTTAGAAATTTTGCATCTTCTTGTGTATAGATGTCATTGGTGACTACGGCTAGCTCAAGTTGCTTCTTTAGATTTTTGCAAAGAGCATCAACCAATGCAGTTTTTCCAGACCCAACTGGTCCTGCAACACCTACCCGCAATTTGCTTGTCATCAACTTCGGAATAATTTTGAATACAGTTCAGTATGAGATTGCTGAGCAATTGTGGCACCAATATCTCCTGTCCAAATACTTTTAGGGTCCTGATTTATCAATATCTCGGTTTGAGATGCAATTAAAGGTAGTAATTCAAATTGCACTGCTTGAATTTTGTTTGCACCCAAAGGTAATAGCCTTAAAGAGGCACTTAGTTGATTAGCAACCCATCCATATAAATAACCTTGGATG
Organism: uncultured Prochlorococcus sp.; assembly: GCA_902563335.1. Lineage (GTDB taxonomy): Bacteria > Cyanobacteriota > Cyanobacteriia > PCC-6307 > Cyanobiaceae > CACEWU01. The sequence goes on from CACEWU010000014.1 coordinate 17,816, forward strand.
ACTTCCATTTTAGGAATAGACCAAGACAATCCACCCCATGCCCAAGCAATTGTCCAAGCTAAATCTTTCTTTTTAGTAGGTAAAGGATAATTAAGGTCTGCAAGTAATTGCAATAATGATTGTCCCATCTGTTTCTGTTGAAAACGCACTTCAGCTGAATCTCTCAAAGCTAGTAACCAAGAATTCCATTGATATATAATTTCTTTTGTTGTTGTTTTTTGGTTTAATCTCCAGCTGTCCAAGTGATCCATTACTGGGGAGAGGGCAGCAGCTTCAATTCTTAATTGTCCTCTAAGTAGTTCTCCTTCTATCCATTTATAAATTTGAGATTCATTAGACAGATTTTTTGCTTGAGCTAAAAATTCAAGTCCTTCTGAATAACTGTATGCACCAACAGGTAGTGCAGGACTAACAAGTTGCAGAATACTAGGTGAGGTCATATGGGGTTAATCCTTATGATTTTCTGAGTAGGCTCCTGGTTCTGGATGAAATGATTTTCTGACTATTTCTATCTTAAGATTTCTTTTCTCCAATAAGTCTTGGAGAACAAGGTCTTTTAATAAATAAAGTTCATTCTCTTGCAATTCAACATCAACATGGCGATTACCAAGGTGATATGCTGCTTTACATAAATCTAAATACGATTTAGCTTTAACTTGAATTAATTCTTCCTCTGCTGCTTTCACTTTTACTTGAATTTTCGGGCACTCTTCCGAGCCTATAAGTACCTCTCCTGGGATCAAAGGACCTTCTCTGGGTAGCTGAAGCAGGACTTCCTGTCCACAGTCCGTTTTTCTAAGCCCTCTCAATTTGGTTCGCTCTTCGGCAGTTAGTGGAAGGTGTAAACAGTCATCATTCGCAATTTTTGAGATTCGGTGGGTTAGAAGAATTGGATGATCGTACAATTTTAAGATGTTTAACTCTGACTAAACAAGATTAAAAATAAGGTTCTTTTTGCTAAATATTCATTTAGTTCCACAGTCCCCACATGTTGACATGAATAAAGAAGGAAGAGCCTGGCATGGGAGTTGTGATTTGCGTTTTGTCAATAGAGCCAATAGTCAAAATTTGAATACTTACACAATTCATCAGGGAAGTTATCAGGCTCCATTGAAATTAATCAGAGCTTCTAGTAGAGCGGATGGACGATGTGAGTTGCCAATTTTGCACACTGCTGGTGGTTTGGTTGGTGGTGATCACCTAACTATGAAGGTATTAGCTGACGAGGGAAGTCGTTCTCTTCTTACAAACGTCGCGGCACAAAAGGTATATGGAAGTATTGGTCGTTCAAAGATTTACCCCAATGGACAATGGGCAAGACAAAAATGTCACTTTGAAATTAAAGAAGACTCTGATTGCGAATGGATGCCCCAGGAGGTAATTATTTTTGCTAATGGCCTTTTTGAACAAGAGATGTATGTTGAACTTTGCGCTTCTTCTAGTTTTTTAAGTGCTGAAGTTGTTCGATTAGGTAGAACAACTTCAAATGAAACACTTGGTTTGGGATGTTGGCGGTCCAGCATGGAGATATGTCGAATACTTCCAGAAGGCAAGTCTTGGGAGTTTGTCGATCGATTGGAGTTAAGTGGAGAGGCTCTTTCCTCTGAGCATGGGATGGCAAATCAACCTGTTATGGGTTCATTAGTTTGGGCTGCCCCTAAATCAGTTTCTCAGAACGCTATAGATAATCTTTTAATCTCATGTAGAGCAAAAAGAGCAGGTTTAGAAGGTTTAATGAGTTGTAGTTCGATCAGTCAAGGTATTTCAGCTCGTTATCGGGGCTCTTCAACTCAAGCAGCAAGATTTTGGTTTTTTCGTATCTGGGCACAAGTTAGAAAACTTCGAGGTTTGAGTAAACCAGAAGCTCTTAGGGTTTGGCCTATGCAGGAGTATCCATTTTCTTAATTTATCTCCACCTTGAATGGTTAGAAATTGAACCATTAGCCAAAATGAGAATGGATAGTTGAATTAATGAATTTAAGTCCTCAAGAAAAAGACAAACTACTTGTTGTAACAGCAGCTCTTCTTGCTGAACGGAGGTTAAACCGTGGATTGAGGCTTAACTATCCAGAGGCTGTCGCCTGGCTTAGTTTTCAGGTTATTGAGGGGGCTCGGGATGGAAAAACAGTGGCAGAGCTAATGGCTGCAGGGACTACTTGGTTAGAACGTGAACAGGTTATGGAAGGAGTCCCAGAGATGATTGATGATGTTCAGATAGAGGCAGTTTTTCCAGATGGCAGCAAACTTGTCACTCTTCATGATCCCATCCGCTAATTTAAAAAAATGTCAACTTTAATTCCTGGCGAGTTAATTCCTGAACCAGGAGAAATTGAACTAAACGTTGGGAGACCCATAACAACGCTAGTTGTTTCTAATCAGGGAGATCGACCTGTTCAAGTTGGATCTCACTTTCATTTTTATGAATCCAACAAAGCTCTTAATTTTGACCGAGAGGCAGCTTTGGGGAAAAGACTTGATATACCAGCTGGTACTGCGATTCGATTTGAACCAGGTGATAGTCGAGAAGTAACACTTGTACCTTTTTCGGGATTGCGTCGTGTGTTTGGTTTTAACGCACTAGTTAATGGACCTTTGGATTGAATTCATCATGCCGTACAAAATTTCTCGCCGAGCATATTCAGAGACTTATGGACCCACTAAAGGTGATCGGGTTCGATTAGCTGATACAGATTTGATTCTTGAGGTTGAACAAGATCACACCATTTACGGTGACGAGGTGAAGTTTGGAGGAGGAAAGGTAATTAGAGATGGGATGGGACAATCCCAACAAATTAGAGATAATCAAGTGGTAGACACTGTAATTACCAATGCATTGATATTGGATTGGTGGGGGATTGTGAAGGCTGATGTAGGCATTAAAGATGGAAATATAGTTGGGATTGGAAAGGCTGGTAATCCAGATATTCAGGAAGGGGTTTCAATTGTTATTGGTCCTAGTACTGAGGCAATAGCTGGAGAAGGTCATATTTTGACCGCGGGTGGTATTGATAGTCATATTCATTTTATTTGTCCACAGCAAATAGAGACAGCACTGTCCAGCGGAGTGACAACAATGCTTGGTGGTGGAACTGGTCCTGCTACTGGAACAAATGCCACTACTTGTACTCCTGGAGCGTTTCACATTTCATGCATGCTTCAAGCTGCTGAAGGTCTACCAGTAAATCTCGGTTTTTTTGGCAAAGGCAATGCAAGCACTTGTTCCTCTATAGAGGAACAAGTGCTTGCTGGGGCTTGTGGTTTAAAACTTCATGAGGACTGGGGGACAACTCCTTCTTCTATTGATTGTTGCTTGCAAGTTGCAGATGAAATGGACGTTCAGGTTTGTATTCATACAGACACCCTTAATGAGGCAGGTTTTGTTGAGGATACAATTGAGGCCATTAATGGCCGAACAATTCATACATTCCATACAGAAGGGGCAGGTGGTGGACATGCTCCAGACATTATAAAAATATGTGGAGAGTTAAATGTATTGCCAAGTAGTACAAATCCAACGAGGCCTTATACCCGGAATACTCTTGAAGAGCATTTAGATATGCTTATGGTTTGTCATCATTTAGACCCAAAGATTCCTGAGGATGTCGCCTTTGCTGAATCAAGGATAAGACGTGAAACTATTGCGGCTGAAGATATCCTGCATGACATAGGAGCTTTCTCTATTATTGCTAGTGATTCACAGGCTATGGGGAGAGTGGGAGAAGTAATAACTCGTACTTTTCAAACTGCTCATAAAATGAAAGTTCAGAGAGGAGTACTTCAGGAAGATTCAACCAGGAATGATAATAATCGCTTAAAACGTTATATAGCTAAAGTAACTATTAATCCTGCAATCGCTCATGGATTAAGCGATTATATTGGGTCCGTAGAATTAGGAAAGCTAGCCGACTTAGTTCTTTGGAAACCAGCCTTTTTTGGTGTTAAACCAGAATTAGTTTTAAAAGCAGGTAGCATTGTTTGGGCGCAGATGGGTGATGCGAATGCATCAATTCCTACCCCTCAACCTGTTCATGGGAGAGCAATGTTTGGGGCTTTTGGGAAAGCTATAGCTCCTAGATGTATAACATTTCTAAGTAAATCTGCCATAGAGGCTGGAGTCCCTAAGAAACTTGACTTGAGACGTAATTGTATTGGAGTTAAAAATACTCGTGGGATTTCAAAGGCAAATATGAAACTCAATGATACTTTGCCTATTATAAAAGTAGATCCTCAAACATATGAAGTATTTGCCGATGGAGAGTTACTCACTTGTGAGCCTGCGGAATCTCTACCCTTGGCTCAGAGGTATTTTCTACTTTAAGACTAGTCTTTACTTTTAGCATTAGTTTTTTATAATATCGTAAGAAGATTTCTGTTGTTAGTTATTTCATAAGTTTCTGTTGAGGTATTATTCTCATTAAATAAAAGACTTTTGTCTAGTGCCAGTTCCATAAGAAGCTTGGCTGCTATTTTTTTTTGCCTGCCATAGCTATTAAATTATTTATTATATTTATTCCTAATATTACTTTATATTTGTTCATGTTGCCTAAAAAATAAGGTCTTATTGTAAACCTCTAAATCTTAATCAGATGATTCAATCTAATTGATTTGATTTGTGATTAGACGATATTTTAAGTCATCAACTCGTTTTTGATTTACACCATTATCTCCAACTCCAACTCTTGATTCTGACCTGACTTGAATTATACTTTTCTCTGGCAAAGCTTTTATTAATAGGTCGTCTGTATATCTTCTCCACTTAGTTATTGCTTCTGCATGCAGGTAAGAGTCTGTTTGCTCGATAATCTTTGTTCTTGGGGTACTACCTACAGCTGTTACTGTCTTCAAGAATGATTCTGTAACGTTAGTAACTTCCCAGTTTTCTCTCACACAATGAGTCAAGATAATGCACTCTGGTAGTTCATTGATTTCTGTATCGGCCAATACTAGTGAGCTATTGAAGGTTATTACCAAAATAGTCAGGCAAGCGGCTAGAAGTCGACTCATGGTTTTAATTGGCCCAATATGAGCTTATAATGAAATTAACTTGAGGTTCAAAGTAAACAGAACCAATCTTTTGATGATAAGCATCTTCGTGAGTTTAAAAATTTAATCAGTTAATATCTGGCTGTTTTTAATTAGGATACTTGAGCCCCGTTGACAAAATAAAATAGCTCTGCTAGTACGTATGTACTTATCACGGATCCATCATGGATTTGTCGGCCCAAGAGCTTAACGGTTGGCTGATTAGCCCAGAGGGCGAATGGTGTTATCAATTTCATCGTGATCCTAAATCTTGGAAGAGGTATCCAATTGTTTTAGTTGATAAATGGAAGACACGTAATGATGGCATCCCTTCGCAAATGAAGAGTAGAAGAAAGTTGCCTTTGGATGAGGCTCTTGAGTTATGTGGTCATATGATTTTAGATGGCTGGAAAAAGTTGGCTGATCAATTTGGCGAATCTCCAGAGATTGGATTTATAGATGAGGTTTCATCATGAAAAAATCAGAGCTCCATAAAGATGAAGTTGGAAAAAATTTCAGTTATGTCCTTTAAATTTTCCTTGTCAATATTTCTCTCAAATGAGCACGTGGAGCTTTTATGAGTCGCTACTCAAAATGTTACAAACAACTTTCACACTTTTCACTTCTTTGCTAGCTAATATCGAAAATCTGCCGAAGAAAATCAATGATTCATATGATTACTAATTGCATCATCAATTTACATAATCTTGGATTTCTCTTTTAAAATATTCTGTTAACTTTACTGCAATTTATGCTATATGATGGGATCATATGGTTGTTATTTGGAGAATATTGAATATGGCTCTATATCCATATTTGATAGCTATTGCTTTATTTGAACAAAAAGGAAAAAGATCGATGCCCTTAGCGGGAAAATCTCTTAAGGCTTCTCTTGATTCTGATTTGTGCCCAGGTGATTTTGGTGAGACCCTTATAAGGGATCTTTTAATTAGGGTTTTTCAACGTACTGAGTTAGCTGCTTTGCGTAGGGCTGCAGGGGACTGGAGTCTTTTGTTAATTCAAATTCAAATGGAAGTTATGCAAGAACATCTCCCTACTCTCAAATCAGAATGGATTGAATCGGGTGATACTAGTAAATTCTTTTGTAGTCTTAATGAATTATGTAGTGGAGTATGGAGTGTTACCTTCCTTAAGCATGAGGGAGTTCAATATAAAAGAATGGACGGTGATTTGTCGACATCTAATTACAGTTAATATTAATTTAATTGAATTTTTTGATCATTTAGTTCAACCTCTGCCTTCGTTAAAGTTATGCTGAATATAATCGCATGGATTTTTTGACTTGTTTTTCTTTGGAAATGATTTAGGTCAATAGAAAGCAATGAAAACTCAAATTATTTCAACAGGTTTTATTTGTAGTTCAATTCCTCTAATTCTTGGATTAGGGGTGTCTCTGATTGGTATCAGTATTTACAAAAATGAAAGTAAACTTTTGCGTAGACGAATTGAGCTTGAGGAAGCATTACTAACTAAACCAAGATTATCTCGTAAGAAACTTCTTTTTGGTAATAGTTAATGTCATTGATTTATTTTTCAGTACTAGATCCATCTATTAAGATCTTTATAGGGGTAGTAGCAATACTTGGCCCTATAAGTATTGCTATTATAATTTTTCTACTAAAATTAATTGAAAAGAAAAATCCAGAGCGTATTCGTTGGCGCTAGGTGTTTTTTATTCAATTGTTCAAATATCTGTTTTGTTATCTTTATTGCCAATGGTAATACCTTGGCAATAAAGCAAGTGGTAGTTTGCTTGAGATGCTTAGAGGTTTAGTTAGCAGCTTGAATTTTCAAAAAAAAAAGACCCTAGCTACGCTATGGGCCTGGGTGATGGGGAAAACACTTTCTAAGAGAAAAACCAAAGAATTACAACCCCCCCCCTTTCTATAGTGCTCTTGTTATTTTGTAGGTACTTAATCTTTCTATATCTGGTGTAGGGGTATATAAGTTCTCTTTTACTTTTTGCATCCAAATAATTGAAAATTGAATATAGAGACGTTTGTAAGAGCTTTTTGGCTTTAGGACCTAGGGTTAGAGGTTATATCAGTTCAGCTGCCACAGTTGAGGATCGTGCAGGTTACAGAGGCTGCAGCTATTACTACACCGCCCCATTTAATGACTTTTTGGTTTGTATTGAAGGTTGTTCCAACAAGGATGGCAGCAAGATTAATTACGATCAGTTGATCGGTATTCATGGTTAGCTTTTTAAAACTCTGGAAGTTTAGAACGAATGTTTTTTTCTTTGATTAGTAGTTGCCTTGTCAACAACCTTTGTTGCTATGTGCTCAATCGTAGGAATAAACACTCGAGCGTAAACACTCGAGCGTAAACACTGGAGCGTAAACACGGATTTACAGGAGAAGGCTTTCTTGGTTACACATGAGTAAGAGCCTAAGCAGGTTTTTTCTAGGGGTATGGGTCTCAGGCTTTAGGGGGTCATTGGCGATTGGGCCTCCGTTAAACAAAAACTGTTGGATTCCCCTAATGACAAATAGCGTCTCTCAAAACAAAAAGTTAGGAAAAACCATCAATGATCCATTGAGTTATTCATCAAGAAATGAGTATCGCAACAGGCGTAGGCAAGAGATGAAAAAGAGACTGGGTGTTTTGCATTACAGACGAGAGCGTCTAGAGCGAGAACTGGAAGCAATTAAGGCCGCTTTATTCTCGTTAGATCAGCAGATGAGTCGAGATGCAGCTTATGAACAACTTTCAATCTGCGATTAAGAAGTTAATGTCTGTGGAAAAAGTAGCTACTGAAGCCCAGATCCTTTAATTTTATGAATAATAATGTCTCTATAAATTTGGATTTTGATTTGAGGTTTTTTAGCCTCAATGGCAATTTATTGCTATTGACTTTCAGTAATCACTCCAAATTTAAAGATCCAGTGCCATTATCGCCAAGGAAGCAGCATGGAAGAATTTACCTCAGATGATCTTTGGAGTTCCGACGAGAAAGCAGGTTTGAACTCAAAAGAGGATTTTTGGAGTTCTCAGGATGAAGGAATG
>CACEWU010000015.1 GCA_902563335.1 uncultured Prochlorococcus sp.
TAAATCTTGCTCTGTTAATTCTTCTCGGGCAATTTCATTTAAAAGACTATCTAATAAGATTTCATCTATTCGAGTATTAAAAATATAATATCCATTGTCTTTTAAACCATGCAAACACTGTAATGATTCTCTCTTAAAAATATTGTCAATATCTATATGCGTGGAATATGTAGGTATTTTTTGCTGAACATTCGGATGTGAGGAAGCCCAAGCAAAACTAGTATACTTGTTAGTTTGAATCCAAGACTCCCTAATTAAGTTATAAAATTCATTTCTTGTTATAATTTCACGAGAAAGCAGATAAGAAGTGAGGGATTTTATTACTGGATAATTATAATATTCTGATTGAATTAAATTATCTATAAAAGCTTTAATGTGAGCTTTTATATAGTCAGGGTTGTTATTAAATTTTTCATCTTGGAGGTCAAACATCTGAAAAATTAGCTAAGCTGATCAGTTAAGCCACTTAGGAATAATAAGCTTATTACGAATCGTAAGCTTTCAAAATCCATAGTGTCAATATATGGTTGTATAAATAGATCTTAAGGGCAATATAAAAGCTATACAAATTTCAAAAAGAGCTAATTGGAGCAGATTTAAATACATTTAGTAAAACTATAATGAGTCATAGGTTTTCGCTATTTACCAATTTCAATATTTAATTTTCCAATATGTGTGGGCAAATTGATAAGGCATGGAAAGGTTTTATCCCCGCAGGAAATTGATTTTAGTTTAATATAATTTGCCAATTGATTTACTGTTTTTCTAGATTAATAGATTTTAATTAGTAGATTACTAAAATTCAACTGAGCTAGCTGTTGTTGTAGACATTACAGTATCATAAATTGAAAGTTGATCAATTTTTAGAATTAATCTAATTCCTAAAATATCTGGGAACGATGTAAATGTATTCTCTTGATTTCTGTAAGCTTCTAAAATCTTAGGTTCTGACCAATTTGAACCGAAGTTTATTTCATCAAATACTACTATATTAAAATTACTTTTAAGGACATATTTCCTGTAATCCTCATAGGTAAATCTATTAACCAACTCTGATGGATTGAAATATATTGATCCAAGTTTATCCATTATTTCTTGCTCTTTTATTTGTGGGTAAACTTCTTTTATAAAATCTCTCTGTTGATTAATGTTATAGCTATGAAAAGCTGGAATCTTGTCTATTATCTCTTTTGGAACAGTTCCATGTTGTCCTAGCTGATAAGAAGAGTATATAGGATAAAAAGTACTATATAGATAAGCATTAGGACTAGACATAATTGATATTTTTTCTAAAGCGAGTTCGAGATTCATAATGTGTTCAAAACAGCATTGTGAAAAGAACCTATCAATATTTAATGACAAGATATCTTCGTCTTTTAACTCTTCTATACTAGACCTAATATAAACCACATTAGAATCATTTCGTTTTACTTTATGCTTATCTACATCTGAAATTTCGCCATGTATCTTGATATAATCTGGGGACTCTATTTGAATATGCCTTTTTGCTCCAAATAGTTTAAATATAATCTCATGGTTTGAGTGTGATCCAATATCAGCAAAAACTTTACCTTCAAAAGGCTTATAATGATTAAATAGCATTAATGATAACATCTCATATGGACGTTTCTTTTTCTTGTATACTGGACAATATCCTTTAGCAAGGTGGTTAGCTAATTGATAAAATAAATCACATAGTTTCTTCTCTTGAGAAATCCTTGCTTTTCCAACATGAGTCTTTGGGTATTCATAAGTATAGAGGCCACTTCTAAAAACGCGATCAAAAACACATCTAAAAACAAAATCATCGTAATATTTTAGGGTAATTGATTTAAGAAAATCCTTAATTAGAGCCAGATCATCATCATTTTCTAATGAATGATGATTATTATTTATGATATCAGTAATATTGGCCATGTGATTATCTAGAAAATTGGTGCACATCTTTATAGCCAAGAACAAGAAAAATTCATCCTGAATAATAGCTTTTATTTATAAGCATGCAAATAATTTAACTGAATATTATCTACTCCTATAAAAGAAATTCGGGGAGACAGTCTCCTGTTAAAATATTTCAGTAATCGAAGTAGAATATTGGGATATTTATTCCTCATATATAAGTAGTATAATATATTTGAAAATTTCAAAGGTCATGATCTTAATCTTTAAAGGAAAAATAGTCTTTTAGCTTGTGATAAACACGGTACATCATTTCATTCCAATTTCCAGGAGTAGTTTGCCGTATAAGTAGCATGTTCGGATACCAAAATGTCTTATCTGCTCCAATGCCCCATCTCCAATCTGGAACATTCTTAAGCAATAAGAAAGTTGGCTTACCCATAGCTCCCGCTAAATGAGCCATTGATGTATCAGACGTAATTATTAGATCACAGTTGGCAATAATTGCTGAAGTTTCCTCAAAGTCTAAAGTTTGATTTATTTGCTCTTGTGATTGTACAAAGCTATCAAGATGCGCACAGGTACTCAGCTGTTCAGATCCAAAGCCTTTTTGTAAAGACAAGAATTTAAATCTAGAATCCTGTAGAAGAAGGTTAAAGGTGGCTAAAGGCAGAGAGCGACCTTTTATTAAACCAATTTCTACCGTTGGATTTCCTTGCCAGTTAATAGCAATCAGAGGTCTCTTTTCTGCTCGAAGAATATTTTTCCATTTTAATCTAAGTTCTCTAGGAGCTGTTATATATCGATCAGAAATGATTGGGTTGTGGGGAGATACACCGAGCCATCTTGGTAAAGATAGCAAATGCATCCATTTTCTATCCTTTATTGAGTTTACATCTTCTAAAGCAATTGGATCAGGATGGATCCCTGATGTTTTAATCAATCCATGTAGTTTTCCAGGAGATGCAAAGGAAACTTCCACACCTTTATCACGAAGATAAGGAATATAACGCATAAATTGAAGATTATCTCCTATACCTTGCTCACTAATTATTAATATCTTGTCTCCTTGAATTGGTCTAGAATTAAATAAATTATTTATTGTATTTCGATCACAAGTATTAAACCTTTTATTCTTCTTCCTCAGTCTCCATTCATACTCAATCCATCCTATTTTATAATTTCCTTCAAGGAGTAATGACATAGCAAGGTTTTGATGAGCATCTACAAAGTCAGGATCTATACTTATTGACTTTTCATAGCAATTGATTGCTGATCTAATCCTTCCGGCTTCTTGATAAATGTTACCAAGATTAAAGTAAGAAACTACATATTCTGGTCTTATTAGTATAGCTTTTTGCACATAAGATATTGAGCTATCTAGATCACCATTTGCTTGTAAAGCGATTGAAAGATTGAGGTAACAATCAAATATGAATGTATTTAAATCAATCGCTTTTCTATAAGATTTTATTGCATAACTTATATTGCATATTATATAGTAGGAATTACCCAAATTATAATACGCTTGTGAATAGCCAGGTTCATATTTAATTGCATTTTTATAGGACTGTATTGCTAAAAGGTACAACCCTTTCTTAAAAAATATATTACCCAGGTTAAAATATGAAGATGAGCATCTTGGACAATTACTTAAAGCAAAACTGTAATTACCTTCCTCTACTGATCTCAGAATGCTTTTGTAGGAAAATATTTTCACAAGTTTAAACAATGCTCTTTATAAGCATTCCAAAATACAAAGTATTTTCTAAATTTATTATATGGCATATTTAAATTTACTATACAGAAAAAGTTTGTATCAATGGTAGTTCAACACCTTTTGAAAAAATAGCACCACTCATTGAACGAAATAGTCCCTGATTAGATAAGCCATCTATATTTAATTCAGTATTAGTATTTGCTAAACATTTGTATTCCTTGTGATAACTCAATGCTTGAGCTGCCTGTGGACGATCATCAATTAAAGCAACACATTTATTTAATCTTTTATCTACAATTTCATCCATTAAAAATGCAGCCCCCCTAAATGATATTAATGCTGGGGTTGAGTCAATGTATACAAAAACTCTGTTACTGTTCTCTAAGTGATAGAGAAGATCTGCATTATTATAATTATAGTCAGTGTACATCTGATTGTTTTCATATATCGGATTTATTCTGGAAATAGGATTTTGCTCAATAGATTTTTCTGTGGTGGCAAGAGTAAGGTGCATTGGGAAAGGTAGTGAAGCGTTTCTCAATCCATTAAAAGTGTTTTGAGCCCATTCAGGTGATTCTTCAAGGAGAATATGTTTAGCAGAGTTTTTAGATGCAAAATAAGATAGGGTTACAGTACTTACACCTCCACCTAGTTCAATGATTAAGTCTGGCTTGTACACATTAAGAATAGAATGCATATTATATTGATCTAAATAGTAAGGAGGAAGAGAATAATTATTAACCGATTGAAAGTATCTAGGAATTAAAGTGGAAAGTTCGCCGAGTTCAATGCAAATAGAATGAGTTTGAGTAATAAAGTTTTCATATACCTGGGAATATAACATTCCTATCGTTTGACAGCGATTTTGAACTAATGGTAGTGAGTTGATTATTATTCTCCTTCCAATTCCTTGATCATTTGCAGGAAAGTTAGTGCTATCTATTTGACAGAAATTATTTCTATTGCCATGGGATTCAAGTAAGCCAAGTGGATCAAGGAATTTAACATTAGCGGGGTCTTTAATCGCCCTAAGGTAATTTTCTGAAGGCTTCCCTGGGTAAAATTCCAGTATCATTTATAGATCCAAAATTCTTCATACCCTAGCATAGTTTCCTAAGCACGTAGGTTTTTAGAGGCGGTGTTGTTAACTACCTCTATATTAAAATAAATATAGTCTGAAACCAAATCCAAGTTAAAAATAATTAAATTCTAATTTTTATAATTGAATGAATCAATTTATAAATGGCATTCTATATTTATTGAATATTAATTTTCTTAGATGTGATCAAAAATTAGAATAAATGATGAAATCATTCCTAAAAATAAAGACTTTCAAAATTGGTTCTTCTATGCAAACCCTCTTAGTCCCCTTATATAATATGCCAATAATTTTATCGGCATATTGAAGTGTGTAAGCGATTCGCCTATGGATACAAATTTCCCTCCTAATCCAATCGATTTCCTTTGCCTGATTGAACTAACCACCTACTGAGACAGCATGCCTTAGAATTTATAGGACAAGTAATTTCAATTTCAATTTCAATTTCAATTAAAGCAAATACGACTATATAAAATAAGGTAGTAATTATATGGAATTTCATTCCCTAAGATAGTGGCTGTTACCCTCCGGAGATTTATCTCAATATTATTGAGCTTCTTATTAGTTCTTACTCTCTGGACTAGTTATGCAATATTCACAAAAAGACCTCTAAGTGTTGAGGTTGAAAGTACAGTAAATGAGATCTATTTAAATGAGAGGGCTGCTCTTATAAACATAAAGGATCTGCTCATTTTACTATATAAGGACTCAACTATAAATAGGCAAACTTTATCAATCGAAGACTTAGATCTAGAATACAAATCTGATATTATTAGTACATCAAAAGTTGATAAAGAAGCAGTTATCAATGAATCCATATTAGAAAATTCGAAAGAGGTAATTATAAATAAAGACCAAAGCAATGATTCGACCAAATACAGCGAGAGCGAGAACGAGAATCAAACCGTCGAAGAACTTAATGAAAATAACAATTACTTAGAGGAAGCAATAAACGACTTACCTGAAGAAGAAGACAATTCTTCTAGCCAAAGCCCTAATGAATATAAAGATTACTTAGATGAAACAAAAAAGGAAACGCTTATAGATTAGATATCGAAAAGAAAATATTTCCATTTAATATACAAAATGAAGAATTATTGATTTAATTTTAGTCTAAATACCCTATATTTAACAAGTTGAAATTGGTCATGATTTTTATGCATATACGATGCGTAAAAATAAAATACCTATAGATTCTTCCCAAGATATACTATTTAAATTAAAAGAATAATTACGAATAAAGAGTATTAAACTATAGAAGACAATAATTGAATAGAAAAAGATTAGTTAACTATATTCTTAGTGTGTTTAGTTTAGATTCTATTTATTTATAGAATCAAGTGCTTGTTCAAAGTCAGCCTTTATGTCATCAATATGTTCAAGGCCAACTGAAACTCTAACCATTGTCTCTGTAACTCCCGCAGATTCCTGTTCCTTCAAGTCCAACTGTTGATGAGTAGTTGAAGCTGGATGAATAACCAATGTCTTAGCGTCTCCAACATTTGCCAAATGACTAGCAAGGCTTAAACTATTAATGAAACTTACCGCCTCATCAAATCCACCCTTTAGAGAGAACATAAGCATGCAGCCCATTCCTCTTCCTGTAAGGTAAGTCTTAGCTCTTTTGTGATATGGATCTGATGTTAATCCTGGATAACTAACAGAATTTACCTTAGGATGTTTGTCTAACCATAAGGCTAATTCCATAGCATTTGAAGTATGTCTTTCTATTCTCAAACTCAATGTTTCTAGACCTTGCAAAAGAAGAAAAGAATTAAAAGGACTAAGCGCAGGTCCCCAATCACGTAACCCCTCTATTCGTGCTCTTAGTGCAAATGCAATATTTCGTTCTTTAGGAAGCCCAAGCATAGAACAAGTTTCACTTCCAAATCCAAAAGCATCCCAATGAACAAGGCCATGGTATGCCTCGCTAGGTTCACTCATTAAAGAAAATTTTCCATTACCCCAATTAAAAGTTCCTGCATCAACAATTACACCGCCCAAGCTTGTCCCATGACCTCCAATCCACTTTGTGGCACTTTCTACAACAACATCAGCACCATGTTCTATCGGCCTCATCAAAGCACCAGCAGCTCCTAAAGTATTATCAACAATCAAAGGTATATTATTTTTTTTAGCAAGTTCAGAAAGAGCCCTGAAATCAGGGATATTAAAGCGAGGGTTACCCATTGACTCTACATAAATTGCTTTTGTATCTGAATCAATTTGAGAGGAAAAGCTTTCTATATCATCACCATCAGCAAACTTTACATTAATTCCAAGACGAGGAAATTGTACTTTAAACTGATTATATGTTCCTCCATACAAAAAAGAGGTGGAAATAAAATTATCCCCAGCCTGCATACAATTAGTAATTGCTATGAATTGAGCAGATTGGCCAGAAGCAGTTGCCAAAGCCGCTACACCACCCTCTAATGCAGCAATCCTCTTTTCAAATACATCAGTAGTTGGATTCATTAAACGGGTATATATATTTCCGAATTCTTTTAGGGCAAATAAATTAGCTCCGTGTTCAGCATCATTAAATACATAAGAACTAGTTTGATATATTGGGACAGCTCTTGAATTAGTAGATGGGTCAGGAGCTTGACCTGCATGTAATTGGAGAGTTTCGAAATGGTGGGCCATTAAAAAATTCTACAGAATAGACATATCTATTTTTAGCTGTTAATAACCAAGAAAACATCCTTTTATATAAATTGATCTTAAGAAAAAGATGTTCAATTTCAAACCTAATCTCCAATATTTTCTAAAGATTCTTACGGATTCCCCCAAGAGCTCCATCTTCAGTCCCAACTTCCGCAGTTAACTGGTTAGGAGCAAAGGCTTCTAAAGATACCTCTAAATCGTGAGGATTTATATCTGGAAGGTCACAAGAAACCCTAGAGTAGGTAGAGCTGGAATTATTCAAGAATCATTTTGGACCGAGAAAGGATATATTAAGAACAACTAGAGTAAATAAATTTTGGCAAAGTCCAAATTCAAGTGGCACCCAGTCATCATAATCAAATATATGGCTGCGGCAGCCTTATGCCTAATATTAATCAATATATTTGTTCAATTTGCAATTTATAGTTTTGGACTAAAAAAAGAGTGGTTTTTATTATTCAATATGGATAAAGAAATGAACATCCCAACTATATACTCTTCATTTCTCTTTCTAACTTGTGGGGGATTTATTAAACTAGTTATCAAAAATATAAATCCCGAAAAACACAAACTATTAAAAAAATGGAATGCATTACAATGGCTTTTTGTTTTCCTAGCTGCTGACGAAGCACTTCAAATTCATGAAGCATTTACCATCTCCTATTTCAAAAATTTATTACCAGCTGCATTAAGTGTTGTCTGGGTAATTCCATACGGAATACTTGTAATATTCAGTTTTATTTATTTCAAGCCATTGCTTGCAAGTATGCCTAAAAGGGTAAGGAATTTATCATTACTAGCAGGTTTTGTTTATGTTTCTGGAGCAATAGGAATCGAGATAGTTGGCAACCTGCTAGTGAAGACAGGAGATATAAAACTACATGGAATTTCCTATGGGCTTATCTCAACACTAGAAGAGTCAATGGAAATAACAGGACTTATCATATTTATTTACGCCCTTATAACATATATATTTTCTTATCAAAAGCAAACGCTAAAAATAAATCTTCAAATCAGTGCAGACAATCCTAGCAAAACTTAAAAAAGGTCTAGAGTCTATATTTGAAACCTTCAGGCATAAAATTAATTAGAATAGATATACATGAATTTCCTGATTTATATCAATCTAAATATTTATATTATGCTTTTATATGATTAAGTTAAGCTAAGATCAAGCAATATAGGCATTACTATTGGGTTCTAGTGATTACGTGACTAAGTTTAAAGCTCCTTAACTCGTGTAAATTTACCCCCCAAATCCTCTGAATAATTACATCTCTATTTCTCCTTGGTCAGATCCATCCAATCCTGAAATTAAATTTCCATTAAGAGAATATGAAAATCTTTTATTTGATCTTGGGTGGCCTAGCTCTTCTGAGTGGTTAAGTCATTGGGAAGGGCGCAACGCAATAAATCTTGCTTCTTCAAGTTGGCTTCCTGAGACTAAGTCTGATTGGTTTTGGGGGTTGGGTTTACCATTTCTATCAGATATAGAGCGATATTTAATTAATAGCCAAAGGCCATTAATTTTTGGAATTTCTGGACTTCCAGGATGTGGAAAAACAAGTTTTGGTAAATGGCTAGAAGTAGCAGCAATTGAATTATCTTGGCCACTTACTGTTCTCTCAATGGATGATTTTTATCTAACTGCAGATGAATTGAACATCGCAATGTATGGAAACCCTTGGAATGTGCCAAGGGGCTTGCCTGGCAGCCACTCTATTGAACTTTTAGAAGAGTGTATAGACACCTGGATGCAACATGGACATTTATCAGCCCCTCAATTCGACAAAGCACTTAGAAATGGCCTTGGGGACCGGTCAGGATGGCATCAATCGCAGCCGAAAATCTTGGTTCTAGAAGGTTGGTTCCTAGGATGCTCAACAGATGAAGAAAGCAACAAATTATTTGAAAACAAGAGTAAGAATTTTGCAAGCCTTACAGATAGAGAATATGAGTATAGAAAAGTAATTCAAAATTCACTTGCAAAATATCAAGTGATTTGGAATAGATTTAAGCGAATATGGCATTTAAAGGCAATTGATTTTTATGGCGCTGCCGATTGGAAAGTTCAACAGGAAATCAAAATGATGCAAGAAAGGGGGAGTGCTCTTAATGGAAAAGACTTAGATTCATTTATTCGAATGATTCAACATTCGATTCCGAAGGAGAGCCTCCAATCAATAAATTCAGATGTTGTTATCAAGATCAATAAGGCACGTGAGATTAAATGGGTAGGCAAAACAGAAGGCAAGCAGAGAGTCAAGTTTTAAGCAATAAGATTTTTATTAGATATCACAACACCAAAAAAATATACTTCCAATTTATGAGACTTTAAGTATATCCGGCTAAGTATCAAAGCAAAGATCAATGCTCATTAATCACTGCCCTTAGATCTTTTTAATTAGATTTTCTAAGTAGAAAATAAAAAGCACCCACAGAGTTCCGGATCTGCAGGTGCTTTCTGTCGCTTTACCGGGATCGACGCGTACCTCATCGATGGGCTCAAGAAACCTAACTCATTTACTAATGCATAAATGTAACTTATGCATTAACTAGAATCATATCTTGGTGCAAATTCATAAATCAATTACTACTTAAGGATGTAAACTCGTCAATGAGTATTAAAAACGACATTTAACTGTATTAAAAACTACATAAGTTTTTCATTCAATTCCAAATCTCTCCAAATCAGGAGTTTCTGATTCAATATTTACAAGTAAACAAATTCACCTTTTATCAATGCTTTTCACTTCATTAACAACAGGTGCCCCAGGAATTATTACTGATCTATCAGCTCCTATTTTTGGAATACTTGGGGTAATCGGCTTTGCTGTATTTGCTATAGGTGGCAAGCAAGACAACGATGGACAAGGTACTAATTCCTCTCCTTATCTAAAGCCTGCTGCACAAGTATCACAGACAACATCAACTCCAAAAGACGATTAGAAGGATCAAGAAAGTTTAGAGAATAAAAATTAATTATTTTCTAAACATCAAGTCAATAATCCCTTGGGCTACCTGTTCAGGGGGTTTTTTATATTTATAAAATTGTAAAGAATTTACACCAAAAAAATACCCCGCAAAAAGCGGGGTATTTTTTTCAATTTATTCATTGAATAAATTGAAAATTTAAAATTGCCTTTGGCTTAATCCTTAATCATTTTACAGTGATTTTAGCGTCCTCCATATTGTCAAAGGCATTTGAAACTCTCCTGAAGTCAAATCCCATACCTCTTAAGGCATGCCATAAATGACCTTGTATATAGAAAAAGCCCAAAAAGAAATGAGCATTTGTTAGCCAAGCACGCGCAGTATGCATGTCAGTAGGCAGACCAGAGGCTGTATCCGTAAAGTAAGGGAAGAATTCAAAGTTAATCTTTAAAACTTCACCGTAGAACTCTGTTGGATAAACAGTTGTGTTGCTTGAGCACCAAAAAGCAGCGACAAAAGCCATGTATCCAACCCCTGCCAAAGAATAAGAAAGAACGGATTCTGCAGAAAGCAAGCCTTTTCCTTTGAATTCAGTGTATTCACCAAATTGTTTGGTAACAATGTGGAATGCTCCACCACTGATCAAAATAAAAGCCAAAATTCCATGTCCGCCCATAACATCTTCCAAGCTGCTAATAGATAAGAAATCAACCTGATGATTCCAAACCTGTGCAGCACTGAGATTGGGCTCAACCGTTCGAACAACGCCTTGTGCGCTATCCCAAATTCCATGGTACTTAGCCCATTCAACGAATTGAATTGCTCCTAATCCAAGGAAAATCAGATGATGTCCAAGAATAAAAGTCAACCGATCGGGATCATCCCATGTGAAATCAAACTTTTTAGGTCGTCCAGTTGCCTCTGCTAAATCACCCTCAAATTTAAGGGAATGGAGGAGTCCACCTGCTCCTAAAACACCAGAAAAAATAAGGTGGAGAACTGCGATAACGGTGCATGCATAAAGGTCAGTAATCACACCGCCTTCAATACCTCCAATCCCAAGGCTTGCTAAATGTGGCAAGCAGATCAGATTCTGAGTTCCCATTGGAACTGAAGGGTCATAGCGAGCCAACTCAAAAAGGGTGAATGAGCCTGCCCAGAACATCATCAAGCCAGCATGTGCTGCATGTGCTGCGATGAATTTTCCTGAACGGTTTGTCACCCCAGAATTTCCCGCGTACCAGTCGTAGGTAACGTTTGGGTTTCCGTAAGTCTGCACGAGGTAGACATATACATAGGACCACATGAACTTATTAACAAATTCACTCCACTTTGCTGTTCTCTTCATATGGTTTATTGCGCATGTTCGTTATGTAGATATCTTCTATATCATTCATCACATTGGTTTGTTATTTCCTTTTTTAGAAGGCCAAAGCATTGCATCCAAAAAAATATGAATCATATTCATGTAATCAATTTAACATTACCTTTTCATTAGGAAAACCTCGCTCAAGAAAACATAATTACGATTCATAATAGGTAAGTTCCCACCTTTTCCTCTAATGGACCAATACTCAATTGATATTTATTTAATTACTATTTTTCATTTCTTAATTGGTTTACCTCTAATCGTTAGCATAATGCGCGCAAGAAGCATGGCCAAAAAAGGTATTGCACCACCTCCAGCAGGATTAACTAATTGGTAACTCTTAAAATATGACAAGTAATCATAATGGCTTAAAAAACAATTTCTAATGCATAAATCCTGCCTGAAACCGAGTAAATTTTAATCAATTCAACCATTTTTATTTTTTTTATATTCCCTAATGGATCAATTTATTTATCTTTAATTACCTATGCCTAGCCACGAAAGGTATCAACTAACACAGAGAAAAGTAAAAATAGAACTTCTAACTTAAGAGAAGATGCATTATTAATTAGAGGCAATCTTAATTTTTAAATGACTGTAGGAATTTATTTTGCTACGACTACTGGCAAAACGGAAGATGTGGCTGAAAGGTTACATGGCTATCTAAACAAAGCCAATCCCCCTAAAGACCTTGCTGACCTATCTGACCTTAGTGAATTCTTATCACTAGATGGAATTATCTGTGGGATACCCACTTGGAACACCGGTGCAGATTGCGAAAGATCTGGGACAGCCTGGGACGATATGCTTGAAGAGATTGGGAGCATGAATCTTAGTGAAAAAAAAGTAGCTATTTTCGGGCTCGGTGATTCATCTACTTACACAGAGAATTTCTGTGATGCGATGGAAGAGCTACATTCTTTCTTTCAAAAATCTGGCGCCAAAATGGTTGGCTATGTTCGAAAAGATAGTTATACATATGAGGAGTCAAAAAGTGTCATTGGAGATTGCTTCTGTGGCTTGCCACTTGATGAAGATAGTGAATCAGATTTAACCTCTGATAGGCTACAAAATTGGGCCGAAGAATTAAAACATGAAATACCAGAATTAGCTTAAAATTAAAACCAATAGCATGTATAATTTACAACAAGAAATAGTAACTATTTAATCCAACTGATTATAGAAACCAAGTCAAAATAGTTAGGGAATGCGAAAGACAGTGCCTTGATCATTATTGATCAAGGCACTTTTATTTAATTAGACAACCTGTATTGTAACTTTTGATTTTCCTATTAATTACAAATTTACGAGCTAAGAAGTATTAATAGACTAAACATAGACCATATAAACAAGAATCAAATCCTCTGGGTTCCCATGGAAATTTATCGTAAGGTGATTCCGAAGAGTAAATTCAATTATAAAGTGCCATTAGAATTAGAAGCATTCTTAACTAAAGCTCTAAAGCGCAAGAAAGATATTAAACAGATCAAAATTTAAATTCATTTTCTAAACACACCCCATCAAATCAAAATACTCTAGAGAATGCTTAAGCAAGTCACGTCTCATTCTCTAACACTTTTCTCCCTTCATGAAGCTGATCTAACTCTTTATACATCGTCTTTAATGAAACTAGAATATGATCTATATTTTCGATCTTATTCAATGAATTCATAGCACTTAATAAATTCTCCTTAGCAGCTATCAAGCTACGACATTGTGGACTTCCTGGTTCATAAGGCATTGCTTTGACTCCAATTAGATGAACAAAAACTGGTCACTGAGTTAAGAATATTAGATTAGGCTTTAATTAGTCTAGTTAGCAAGGTTTTTTTTACACCTATTCAAAGACCTTAAGAGATTAGAAGGCAATGCATTCATGAATTCTCCTAAATCTTAGCTAGTTCCTCAGCATTATTTATTGGCTAATTTAGTGATTTAACAATAATGAACTGATAAAAATTTTTAACTCATTTTATTTTGATGGACATCTGTATCAAAAGCATGGTTAGTAATTCCACAAAATCCACCTAACTGCCTAGGCAAAAACTACCCGTAATTTGAGTCAGCCAAATCAACAAAAAGCCAGTGATTGCAGGCTTTGACACTTGCCCCAAGTAACCCTTTTTAAAAAGCCTATAGCAAGCAGATGGTAAAACCCCTTGTGCTGCGGACCTTTTCGGATACTAAATCCTTTGCGCGCAAGGTCCATTTTCAGTGTATTGTGCGTGCCGTCTAACTCCTAACCCTCTCTAACTATGCAGAGCTATGGAAATCCAAACCTCACCTACGGGTGGTGGGTTGGTAATTCTGTGGTGACGGACAAGTCAAGCCGATTTATTGGCTCGCACGTTGCTCATACAGGATTAATTTGCTTCACCGCAGGTGCCAATACCCTTTGGGAACTTGCTCGCTATGACCCTTCAGTCCCAATGGGACATCAAGGCATGGTTAGCATTCCTCATTTGGCTTCCATTGGCATCGGATTCGACGAGGCCGGAGTTTGGACAGGTGCAAGCGTTGCCTTCATAGGTGTTTTCCACCTGATCTGCTCCATGGTCTATGCCGGAGCTGGTCTATTGCACTCAGTAATCTTCAGCGAAGATACCCAAAACAGTTCAGGGCTTTTTGCACCTGACAGGCCTGAGCATACTCAAGCTAAAAGGTACAAACTGGAATGGGATAACCCTGACAACCAGACTTTCATCCTTGGCCACCACTTGATCTTCTTTGGTGTTGCGAATATCTGGTTTGTTGAATGGGCAAGAGTTCACGGAATTTATGACCCTGCACTTGAAGCTGTCCGCCAAGTTAACTACAACCTTGACCTAACTCAGATCTGGAACCACCAGTTTGACTTCTTTGCAATAGACAGCCTTGAGGATGTCATGGGAGGTCATGCCTTCTTAGCCTTCTTCCAAATAGGTGGTGGTGCATTCCACATTGCAACCAAACAAATTGGTGAATACACCGAATTCAAAGGTAAAAACGTTCTTTCTGCTGAAGCAATCCTTTCCTGGTCTCTTGCTGGAATCGGCTGGATGGCAATTATTGCAGCCTTCTGGTGTGCAACAAACACCACTGTTTATCCAGAAGCATGGTACGGAGAGCCACTAGCGATCAAGTTTGGAATCTCTCCTTACTGGATTGACACAGCAAACATGGATGGAGTTGTTAGCGGCCACACCTCTCGTGCATGGCTTACAAACGTTCACTATTACCTAGGATTCTTCTTTATCCAAGGTCATCTTTGGCATGCACTTCGTGCAATGGGATTCGACTTCAAGCGAATTCCAAATGCTATCGGGAATCTAGACAACTCAACTGTTTCTCTTAAAGACTGAGTTTCAAACGGATCTCATTTAAAATTAATTTTTAATAGAGAACTAATTTGAAATAAATGAAATGCCTCACTATTTTAGTGGGGCATTTTTTTTCATTAAAAAAGCAGTCATATCAATAAATATTCTGACTTGCTATTTTTTTAGGATATTTGTAGGTTGATTTCAAATAAAAATATAATTATTTCAAAGCAATCCATCTTTATCCAAAGACTCTCTATTTTTTAAAGCCTGATTAACCTTCCCTGCTACAAAAGGTATGTGCAAAGCATATTTCTTCAATTGAATACGCTCTTTAAGGCTCACAGGCTCACCAGTTGCCAGCCTACTAATCAGCTCTTCGACGCGCCTGCGAGTTTTGGTTGTTAGCATCCGAGCCATCAATTTAAAACCGAGTTTTCAGAGATTCACCTTTTAGTAGTATCTAGTGTATGCATAAAAACAAGAAGAACAATTATAAATCAAGGATATAGCTTGATCATATAACAAATGAGTTGAAAAAATATGAATCTACAAATATGAGCCTTGTGCTTTAAAAACCACCAAATGATATTTCAGGATAATTATAGTTTAATTAAATAATAAAGATAAGCATAAATAGCCATATGCCTGCCAAAACATTTATCGATCACTTCTATTCCAAAATCAACCCCACTCCGAAGAAGGAAGGTCCTGTAAACCTCTCTCAAACCTAAAAACCATCACCTTCTTTTTCAAAACGACGGAGACTCTTCACATAATGTTACACCAGTAAGCCGCTTGATTTCTGTAATGAACGGGTCCAGTCTCAACTCGTCGAAAATGACCGTGGTTCGCCTTGCGACTTTAGTCATATCAGTACTTCTTTCGTACGAGAAAACCAGTGCAAATACGCTAATCACAAGTATTCATAACTCCCACTTCTCCTCAATATGGCAAGCCCTAAACATATAAAGAGGCGAGTAACTATCCCATTTAAGAGTTCAAGCAATGACATTTAGATGAAGCCAATCGTCCAGCAAATGCTTAATCGATCACTGCCAAAGGATGGAGTCAATTAGAATTTTTAGCTCATACATTGACCCTATACAGACACATTAATTACGATAATTTACTCAAAAAAAATGACCTCAATAAGCCATTTTACGAAGCAAGTAATATGCGTTCATAAATAAACAGCCATCAATATTAGGCAAGTAGTTGATTAATAGCTAGTTAACTTATATAAAAATAAAACAATAAGGTAATAAGAATTTATTTATTCAAAAGCCAATAATCACTACTATACGAATGCTTTTGCCCTTTATTTAAAATAATTAAACTCCTTAAGGCGAAAAGCAATTCACACTACGTAACAATTCCTGTTAAGATTTGTGAGCAAGGCTGGCTCGTTCCTGGCCTTGCTTCTTTTAAATCCACTTATCAAACTTCAAATGAAAAACCAGCCTAAGAGTAATGCCGTTGAGCCTGAAAAAATCATTGCCGAGCGCATCAATGGATGGGCTGCAATGCTTGGTTTCATGGCTGCTGTTGGTGCCTATCTCACAACAGGCCAAATCATTCCAGGAATTGTTTGAGGATATATAGATGACTTCTTCTTCCTACGTAGTAACAGAAGATGGTGGTCGACAAAATATGTATGCGAATGAACCGCATACATATCAAGACCCTAGCTACACAAGTTATGTAAAAGAAGCCGAGCTAGCAAATAGTCGCTGGGCAATGATCGGCTTTATTGCTGCTATCGGAGCCTACGTAACAACTGGACAGATATTACCGGGAATATTCTAATGACAATCTCAAATCTTAGCTCCCTAAGATTTTGGAATGAGGCAGAGCAAACAAATGGACGACTAGCCATGCTGGGATTCTTCGCTCTGATCCACAATTATCTCTTAACGGGAACTATTATTCCCTTTATTTTCTAAACAAATCTTACTAAACTTCTTAAAAAAATGAACGAAAAATCAGAGCTGCAAAATGGCCGCTTCGCAATGATTGGAGTTATTGCTGCAATAGGTGCTTATGCATTTACAGGTCAAATTATCCCAGGACTTTTTTAAAGACAAATTAAAACTATTCATGCTCTGGGATAGAAATATCTCAGAGCATTTTTATTATCTAGATTATAAAAATAAGAAATTTAAATTCAATTTCTTATTTTAGAACTGATTATTTTTTCAGAATAAATAAGTAAAATTGCATATTGTTCCCATCTAAAGTAAAAGCCTGTGAAAATAATTCTATATAAAAGCAACTTGCCTACTAATCAAGTAATCGCACCCACGGCTGTTGTATCAAAAATGTGTTTTTTCGTTTCATCCGTACACATGAATTGGAACATTTCGAACCCACTCCAAAAAAGTTCATGAGATCATGGGAAACATTCCTATCAAGGCTTGACATGCCACGTTCAACCCCCTTGATTTCATTCCTTGCTTTTCTGTCCATTTGGTCCATTTGGTCCATTTGGAGTGCCTTTCAGCCTGAATTAAGCGGAGCTCAGCTAGCTATTTTGTTTGTCTACTTGCCTCTATCATTACTCTTACTAGCTTTTTCCTTCTTTGAAGATGAAGATGATGATGACTTAGGAGGAGGCATAACGCAGCCTATTCTCCAAAAAGTCAAGAACTAGAAGTCAATTACATTGATAATTCTCATAATTAGTTGACAATACAGCTTCCTAGGGTTTCAAATGAAGTAAATATTTCTTTCACTCCAATACCTGATTAATGTCAACCAGTAAGAGGGAAGAGGTTTGCTCTCATTTGCGCTATATCAGACAAGAGCTAAGAGATATGCATCAGATGCTGAAAGAAGATGGGCTGTTGCCAGAAGTATCTGAACTGAAAGAAATCTATGCTTCTCTAGAAGCCCTATACCAGTTACTTGCTGGCAAAACTAAGAAAAAACCAAAACCTGAATTTGACGACTAAACTTCATTTCGCATAATTTTTTCTACTAAAGGAAAATTTTTCTCTTCGGCAAATAATCTTTTCACGATAAAGCTTACTTCTATATAAATAATTTAGTTCATTGAGAATTTTTTCTCCAATATAAGAGCAATTCTTTTTTACTTATTAATGATTATTCGCAAATGAAGCCCAACTTCAAATCATCACGCTAGAGCCAGTGATCCAAAACCTAATAATAGTACTAGACTTTTTATATTAAAGCTCATAAGCCAAATTGGCTATTGCCCCTGAGATTATCCCCTCAAGAAGTAAAGACATGAAAGGAGAAAGCCTCTTGGCGACTATGTGGATTAAATACTTAGCTGCCATGGTTAGTGTGTTTATTCTCATAGCAATCATAAGAACCATTCTTCCACTTATAGCCTTTTCACTTATAGCAATATTTATCTGGAAACAAGTAAAGCATACTTAATCATTGCCTGCTATTTTCCCAAAAAACCTGTAATTATCAAGAACTAACTATTATTTCTACAATAAAATCAATCCTAAGACGAGCTTAAAAAACTTAAAAACTTTGCTGTTTATAAAAGAAAGTCATCCTCTTCAGGCTTTTAGTAATAAAGCCCCCATTTGGCCTACGGCAAGAGGGCGATGATACGCCTCCAAGAAGCCAGCCTCTATTGCTAATTTCACCTGAACAGCTCCTGCAGGGAACCTCTTAAGACTTTCCTCTAAATAAGCGTACTGACTCTCAAGTCCTGAGTTGGCAGCTACTGGCACCACAAAGTTGCGCAAATAGAACTGCTGGAAGCGGGCTCCTAATGAACCATCAACTTTAGGATTGAAATCAAGCACTCCAGCCCTTGCACCAGGCCTCAGCAGTCGGCGAAGTTCAACTAAACCAGCAAGCGGATCTGAAAGGTTTCTAAGGCCATATGCCATTACGGCGCCATCAAACTCATTAGAAGGCAAGCCAGTATCAAGAGCATCTCCCCTCATCCAATTGATTGGCAACCACGAGACTTTCATAGCTCTCGATCTAGCCAAAACCAAAGTTTGCTCTGCAGAATCAACACCAAGAACCGAACCTCCTGGTCGCACCAAACGAGCGAGATCAATTGCTAAATCACCTGTTCCACAACACAAATCCAGCCAATACTGTCCTTGACCTGGATCAAGCCAAAGCAGCAACTGTCTTTTCCAAACCCGGTGAAGTCCAAAACTAAGCAAATCATTCAAATAGTCATAGTTAGGAGCTACTGAATTAAAAAGATTTTCTACCGAGTTCGGTTCAGGATGCTTCATCCGAGATCCTCTTTCGTTGAAATACCAGCAATCATTTCTGAGCTAATTACAAAATAAAATATTTTGATACTTCTAAAAAAGTCTTACTCAAAAAAAAACACAATAATTAGCAACTAGATCAACTTACTATTCATATATCTCTATTGGCCTAATAGACAATCCTCTATTTAGCAAATCATTCTTTATTCCATTCACAGTTAATACCCCATCATGCAGCAATGATGCAAGCAATGCTGCAGAAGCTTTGCCTTGTGTAAAAGCTTCTTCAATATGATTAATGCAGCCTGCCCCCCCAGAAGCAATAACAGGTATTGGGACTCTTTCTGCAATAGCTCTTGTCAACTCCAAGTCATAACCAGCCAAAGTTCCATCACCATCCATTGAAGTAAGAAGAATTTCACCAGCACCGCATTCATAAACCTTTCTTGCCCATTCAACAGCATTCAAACCTGTGTTTTGTCTCCCACCTTTTATATACACATCCCAACCTAAATCTCCTCCAGACCTCTTTCGAGCATCTATTGCTACAACAATACATTGACTACCGAATCGATTCGCCCCTTGTGTTATCAAACTCGAATTAGCTACAGCAGACGAATTAAGACTCACCTTGTCCGCCCCAGCTCTCAGCAGATCAGTTATTCCATCCAACGAAGCAATTCCTCCTCCAACTGTGAAAGGAATTGTTACCGCCGCTGCAGTCCTACGGACAAGCTCTATAAGAGTTGCCCTACCTTCATGGCTTGCAGCTATGTCAAGAAATACCAATTCATCAGCACCAGCTTTACTGTATCTACAAGCAAGTTCAACAGGATCGCCAGCATCTCTTAGACCCAAAAAGTTCACGCCTTTAACAACGCGACCCTCTGCAACATCTAGACATGGAATCAAACGAAGAGCGACCATTCACTTTTTTGGGGGGGAGGCGACTGTTAGGGTTGCGCCACTTCTAAGACTTGCAGGCCATGAACCAGGCTGCCACTCTTAATAGAATTGGCTCAAGCGTAAGGATTGACCTTGAAAAGGTAAGGGACAGAATCCCATCAGCTCTTTTCAGGCAACTTTCCAAGGATCCACGAGGCAAAGTCATTAACTACAAAATGACTGACGGAATGGGAATTGGCCTAGTCCTAGAACTCAGCGATGGCTCCACTAGCTGGTTCTTTGACGAAGAAATCAGCGGACGTTCCTGAGGCTCATGCAGTGAGCGACGCAAGGCAACTCCTAGGAATCAAAGGAGCAGCAGAGACAAGCAGCATTTGGAAACTGCGCCTGCAGCTCATGAAGCCAATCACTTGGATTCCATTGCTATGGGGAGTGATTTGCGGTGCCGCTGCAAGTGGAAACTATCACTGGAAACTAGAAGATGTAATAGCCGCCATCGCTTGCATGGTAATGAGTGGACCACTTTTGGCTGGTTATACCCAGACTATTAACGACTACTACGACAGAGAGATAGATGCCATAAATGAACCAAATAGACCAATACCTTCTGGAGCTATTTCATTGGCCCAAGTGAAGGTGCAAATATTTACATTGCTTTGTGCAGGGCTAGGGGTTGCATATTGCCTTGATTTATGGGCTAAACATAAAACACCCTCAGTATTTCTTCTTGCATTAGGTGGATCCTTTGTTAGTTATATATATTCAGCTCCGCCAATAAAACTCAAACAGAATGGATGGTTAGGCAACTATGCACTAGGAGCTAGCTATATAGCCTTGCCATGGTGGGCGGGCCAGGCTCTCTTTGGCCAACTTACATGGACCACAGCTTTTCTGACTCTTGCTTATAGCCTGGCAGGCCTAGGTATTGCAGTAATTAATGACTTCAAAAGTGTTGAGGGTGATAAAGAGTTAGGTCTTCAATCATTACCAGTAGTATTTGGAATTAAAAAAGCTAGTTGGATCAGTGCTGGAATGATTGATATTTTT
Organism: uncultured Prochlorococcus sp.; assembly: GCA_902563335.1. Taxonomy (GTDB): domain Bacteria; phylum Cyanobacteriota; class Cyanobacteriia; order PCC-6307; family Cyanobiaceae; genus CACEWU01. The sequence continues at coordinate 21,161 of CACEWU010000015.1, forward strand.
CAACTAGGAATGGTTGTTGTTCTAATCTTAATTGGACAACATCTAGCCTCTGTCATTCTTGTATTATTAATAATCCCACAAATAACTTTTCAAGATATTTGGCTCCTCAGAGATCCTTTAGCCTTTGACGTTAAGTATCAGGCGAGTGCCCAGCCATTTTTAATACTTGGAATGCTCGTAACAGCATTAGCCATTGGTCATAGCCAATTAATTCAAGTGTTGTGAGTCGAAAAAGCCAAAATTGGCTTTTAATTGCTGCAGCATCGCTATCGCTAGGATCAGGCATAGCTATTACAGAAACTTTCCTCGGGAAAATAATTGATTCTCTTCTTCCTGGTTCTGAAAGAGTATCCAAATTCAATCGTCCTGGAACTATCACACTTCTATCGACGAAAGGAAATATCATTCAGAAGTTAGGGCCTGCAACAAGAGAAAAAGTTGAAAATGGCAAAATGCCACTTATCATCAAGCAAGCATTTATTGCAGCAGAAGATCGCCGCTTTTATGTTCACAAAGGCATTGATTTATGGAGTATTAGTAGAGCCATAGTTACCAACCTACGTAAAAGATCAGTAAAAGAAGGTGGTAGCACAATTACTCAACAATTAGCAAGAATAGTTTTTCTTTCTCAAGAGCGAACCTTAAATCGAAAGTTTAAGGAGGCTGCATTAGCTTTCAAGCTAGAGCGTCAACTAAGCAAAGAACAAATAATTGAACAATACCTCAACAAAGTATACCTAGGTTCTGGTGCTTATGGAATTGCAGATGCCGCATGGGTTTATTTCAGCAAAACTCCTGATAATCTCTCGTTAGAAGAAGCCTCTTTAATAGCAGGACTAGCCCCTGCTCCCTCTTTTTATTCGCCACTAGTTAATCCAGATTTAGCGCTAAAACGTCGATTAATTGTTCTTGAAAGGATGCATCAACAAGGATATATATCTCATAAAGAATTATCTACTGGGATCTCTAAGCCACTGAACTTAAAACCAGCAACTCCAAAATATTTAACCAGCAAAGCGCCATTTTTTACAAGCTGGGCAGCAAAACAACTACCAGAATTGTTAACTCCTGAGCAACTAGAAGTAGGTGGACTATCTATTAGAACAAGTCTTAATCTTGACTGGCAAGAGAAAGCAAGAGAGGTATTAGTTAAACATAGCCCAGAAGAAATGCAGAGCGCTCTAGTCTCTATCGAACCAAAAACTGGCTTAGTAAGAACTCTGATAGGTGGTAAAAACTTTAAGAATAATCAATTCAACCGTGCTACTCAAGCACTTCGCTCCCCTGGCTCAACTTTCAAACTCTTTCCATACTTAGCTGCCCTTGAATCTGGATACACTGCGAAAGATATTTTTATAGATGCTCCTACTTGCTGGCAAGGCTACTGCCCCAAGAATTTTGGGAATAGATATATGGGAGCGATATCAATGGCTGATGCATTAAAATACTCTTTGAATACTGTCGCTGTACAACTATTAGAGAAAGTAGGCTTCGAAAAGGTTATTTCTACAGCCAACAAGTTAGGGGTTGGAAATAGAAGCCGACTAGGTAACTATTTCCCTTTAGCCATAGGAGCATATGAGCAAACAGTTCTTGATATGACAGCTGCATATGCTGGTGTTACCAATCAGGGCCTGTATATCAAGCCAAATGGATTCGAAGAAATTAGAGGGCCTGGAGGAGACCTCTTATGGAGTCATAAAATACACCACAAAAAAAAGAATCAAGCAATTACAAAAAATTCAGCGGAAATCATGAATTGGATGCTTCAGAGATCTGTAAAAGATGGTACAGGAATCGCTGCTTCACTAAAGGATCGACAAGTTGCAGGAAAAACAGGGACATCTGAGGGAGGGAGAGATCTATGGTTTATTGGTTCAATTCCTCAGCTAACTACTGGCATCTGGTATGGTTATGATAATAACAAGAGAACAAAAAGTGGTAGCGGTGAGGCGGCGTGGACATGGAAGCAGTTTATGCTAACAATTAAAGATGAACTTGAGGTGTTAAATTTTCCAAGCAACCTCTACAAAGAAGCAAAAGAGACTGGCGAATCAAAAAACTAAAATATATTTTAACTATCTTATCTCAAGACTAGCAGCATAGAATCCGTCTCCACCTCTATCTAAATCGGGCCAAGTTTGCTTCTCTTCCAAAAGGATAAGTTCAGGATGGCGAGAAAGAAACTGTTCTATTTGATTAATGTTCTCTTTAGGGTGAATTGTACATGTTGAATAAACAATTCTTCCACCTGGAGAGAGTAAAGGTAATAAGCCTTCAAGTAACTTAGTTTGCACAATTACTAATTCATCAATTTGTTCTGGAGAGATTCTCCATCTAGCATCTGGATGCCTAGCCAGGGTTCCCAACCCTGAACAAGGAACGTCTAACAAAATTCGCTGAAAATATTTCTCCCAATCTGGTCTTTTGTTCAAAAGCCTGGCGGAATCCGCAGACAAAATGTTGAGAGAATTCATGCCAAGGCGAGTAGCATTATCCATAAATCTTTTTAACCGAGAAGGCGAACGGTCTACAGCCCATACCTCTCCAGTATTTCCCATTAATTCAACTAAATGAGTTGTCTTTCCACCTGGTGCTGCGCATGCATCAAGCACTTGATCCCCAGGTTGAGGGTCAAGAAGTGGAGCAACCCATTGAGCAGAACGGTCTTGAACACACCATTGACCTTCTGCATAACCTGGCCAATTCCTTAACTCAACAGAATTAGGTGAAACCTGTAATCCATAAGGACAGCCTTCAATTTTCTTGCAATCAATATCAACTGCAAGGAATTGCCTAAGCAACTCATCTGGAGTAATTCGAAGGCGATTAACTCTTATATCAAAGGGGGGAGTCTGATTAAAGGCCTTTGCAATTTTCTCAGCCTCTTTCTCTCCTCTCCAGCAAATAATTTGTTCTGACAGCCAAATTGGCAAAGATTCTGCTTGGGCAAGAATCTCAGCAGAATTTACTGGTAATGGCAGCTCAATTCCCTGTTCCTTTGAGCGAATAGCTGATCGCAAAATACCATTAACAACAGGAGCAAGCTTTTCCAACTTAGTGAGCTTTATCAACTCAACTGTTGTATTTACAGCTGCTGTCATAGGAATTCTTTCCATGTAGAAAATCTGATAAAGCCCCACATGCAAAAGCCATCTGAGCAAAGGAGGTTGTTTGCAAGCAGATACCCTGCCTAGGTAATCAATCCATGAATCAAGAAAAAAACGACGTCGAATTGCCCCATATGCCAATTCCATTACCAACCTTTTGTCTAAAGGCTTGAGCTTGCGCTTTTGCAAAACCCGCTCAAGTGCAACATCTGCATAGGCCCCAGCTGCTACTAACTGCAAAACTTCCCAAGCCGCATTCCTTGCCTCTAACCCAGGTTTTTGTTCTCGTAAGGAGTTCAATGAAAGAACTCAAGCCAGTTACCTATCATTGAGAAAAACTCAAGAAAATGATATGCACCAATTAATTAAACAAACTATCTAAATGTAGTCAAACTCATAATAGGTACTTTTAAGACTTCTTCCAAACCAATCAATCTCAAGGGACTTATCTGACTTATGCCTTTATTACCTCGTCGATTCGAAAAGCTAAAAGCTGTTCTTAATAACAGAATGACAGATCTGACAGTACTTCTTGAGCATGTTGACAAGCCACATAACTTATCTGCGATTTTACGCAGCTGTGATGCTGTTGGAGTACTTGAAGCACATGCAGTATGCAACAAAGAAAAGAGCCCAACTTTTAATAGCACCGCACAAGGAAGTCAGAAATGGGTAAAGGTAAATAGCCATAAAAGCATTGAAGATGCAATCAACTTACTTAAACAAAAAAAATTTAAGCTATATGGAACAACACTTGAAGAAAATTCAATCGATTATCGTAACTGTGATTTCACGGGTCCAACTGCTTTTGTTTTAGGAACAGAGAAATGGGGTTTAAGTGAATCCGCAAAACAATTCATGGACGCGTCAATTTTCATTCCAATGAGAGGGATGGTCCAATCACTCAATGTCTCTGTAGCGGCAGCAACATTACTCTTCGAAGCCTTAAGGCAAAGACACATTGCAGGAATTACACCAAAATCTGGCGAAGGACTTGATCCAGACCTTTACGACAAGTTGATTTTCGAATGGGCTTATCCAGAAGTGGCAACCTG
>CACEWU010000016.1 GCA_902563335.1 uncultured Prochlorococcus sp.
CTCATTTGATCATCAATTGGTACAAAACCTCGATTAGTTTCTACTCTGACCGAATTAAGATTTAGTTCTTTACTGGTAGGTATTCTTCCAGTAGCGGCAAGAAAAGCATCTACTTCTAATTCATCAACTAACTTGCGAGTCTCAACCTCTGATAGTTCAATCTTAACAGGACAACCTGGTGTAACTTTGCTTGCTAAAACTCCAGCCCGGGCATCTATATCACGACCTTCAATAAGCTTTCTTGCCGCTAATTTAGTTATATCAGGATCAAAGGTAGGCATCACTCGATCCAAGGCCTCAATCATTGAGACTTCACAACCAAGAGCCGTATAAACATCTGCAAATTCAAGCCCAATGTAACCACTACCAATAATCGCAATCCATCTTGGAAGCCATTCAAGATTCACAGCTTCATCACTAGTAAAAAACAGTTCTACCATCAATTTCGATTCCAGGTGGAACAAATGGATCTGAACCAGTTGCAAGAATCACATCCTTACAAGTAAAAACCCTATCCACCCCACTACTCTCTCTTAATCCAACCCGTTGCCCTCCTTCAAGACGACCTTTGCCTCGAAGAATGGTGACTCCCACCCTTTCCAAAGTTTTAGTCAAATTAGTTCTAATTGCGGCTACCAAATTATTTGCATGATCAGCAATCTTCTGACGTTCGAACCTGACTGGGCCCGAATGAATTCCAAAACCCTTCAAATGTTCAGCATCTGCAAGCTCTCTAACTCTTCCACTGGCTGCCAATAAAGCTTTCGAGGGAACACACCCCCTGTTCACACAAGTTCCTCCCATTTCACGCGATTCAACTATCGCGACCTTTAAACCATGTTCCGCAGCATGCTTGGCAGCGTCAAAACCGCCATAACCTGCTCCTATAACAATCACATCGAAGTCGAAATTGGCTTCGCTCACTGGAAACTATGTATTTCAGATGTCATTGTGGACCTTCGCCGCTCCATCAGCAGAGGAACTGCAACTGATGCCACATTTAGAGATTCCACTGAAGTGCTGTGCGGCAAGGTAATTCCGTGTGTACAACAAGCAAGTAGAGCTGGATGTATCCCAGAACCTTCATTGCCAAGAATTAAAACAGTAGGTTGGGTCCAATCAAGCTCCCAATAAGGAAGCACTGGTCGATCAGAAATATCAGTCGGCAAAAGTGTTGCTACCACTTGATGACCTTCATCAGCAGCAATTTCCAACTTCTCAATCATCATTTTTACTGCCTGATCTTCTGAAGCCCCAAAACGCTCATAGGGAAGACGAAGGATTGCACCAGCAGAAGCTCTAAGTGCTTTTTGGTTCAATGGATCAACCCCTGAGGCGAGCCATACGACATCAACATCTGCAGCCAATGCAGTCCTAAGCAAAGTTCCGAGATTGCCTGGATCCTGCAAACGATCTAATGCTAAAACAAAATCAACATCAATTCCAGGCTTTGGCAAACCTTTTAAACACAAGAAAGCCGCCACACCATCTGGGTTAACAGTAGTTATTGCTGCCTTTAAAACAGCATAGGTTACTTCATGAATCAATATTTTTTTAGGAATAGATTCCAACAGTTGGGTATGATCTGCCAACCAGGAACTTGTTGCAACAATTTCATTAGGCAACCTATTAACTTTTACAGCTTCTTCCAACAAATGTGTTCCTTCAAGTAAACACATTCCCATCTCCTCGCGACCTTCTCTAGTAGCAAGCAGCTTCATACGGCGAACCAAAGCATTCCTAGTGCTAGAAATCAAGGCTGGTGCTTGCTTTGAAATTTCTAATACCTCAAAAGCCGAATATTAATTATATATTTTATGACTTTATTTGTAAATAGTTTCTCAAGATTATAATTAAAAGAATATTCAAGAGATATCTCCGGTTGAGATTTTTCTACGTAGAAAAACTCCATCAATTCTTTAACAGCCTGATACTTGGATTCCAACTTGAGAAATTCCATCTAGAACAAATTTCTTAACAAATTGACCAAACCTTGATTTAACTATTTGAGATGTTTTCAATATCTTAAAAACAACCACTTCAACGATCGAAAACATTGCTTCAGAAAGTCAATGCGGATGGGGAGACTTGAACTCCCACAGCACTAGGCCACATGTACCTGAAACATGCGCGTCTACCAATTCCGCCACATCCGCATGAGATGTCCTTTCACAAGCTTAGGTCTTCAGGTCATTGACTGTCCTGCTATTGACCAAGTGCAAGTCCTCAATGTCCACTTTGAATGCTGGACATCTAGACGTATGTGATTTGCCTGCCATTATGCGTACAAATTACGAGCTAACACGCATGATGGGTGCGCTGAAAGTCTCTAAAGAGATTCTCAAGCCGCATCTTGAGATTCAGGGTCAAAGGTCCCTATCAGGAGAAATAAATATTAGTGGGGCAAAGAATTCAGCCCTTGTTTTAATGACAGCATCTCTCCTAACAAGAGAAGCTTTAGTAATAAGAAATGTACCGAAGCTTACTGACGTAGAAGGAATGTCAAACATTCTCCTTGCTATGGGAGTCAGGCTAGATAGGAAATTAGATGAGATTGAAATACAAGCTGACAAAATTCAACATATTGAACTTCCTTATGAACTAGTTCATGGGTTAAGAGCAAGCTTTTTCTGCATAGGTCCTCTTCTTGGAAGGCTTGGAAGGGCAAGAATTCCTCTCCCAGGTGGTTGCAGAATCGGAGCCAGGCCTGTTGTGGAGCACATCAGAGGACTTAAAGCTTTAGGAGCAATTGTCAATGTCGAACATGGTGTCGTCACGGCCTCTGTCCCAGGATCTCAACGTCGGCTAAAAGGGGCTGATGTGATTTTGGATTGCCCTAGCGTTGGCGCCACAGAGACAATCTTGATGGCATCAGTCCTTGCAGAAGGTGTTAGCACAATTGAAAATGCCGCACAAGAACCTGAAGTGCAAGACCTTGCAAAAATGCTCAATAGCATGGGCGCCCGTATCACTGGAGCTGGTGGTCCAAAAATCACAATTGAAGGTGTTGATGAATTACACGGCTGTGAATACAAAGTAATGCCAGATCGCATTGAAGCAGGAACTTTTTTAATTGCAGCAGCCATAACCCGTTCAATCATTCGCGTCTCTCCTGTAATTCCCGAACATTTAAGTGCTGTTCTTCAGAAGTTGAGAGATTGCGGATGTTCACTCCAAATAGAAAACGAAGCGATCAATCTCATTCCTGGCCAGATAACTGGGGTTGATATCACAACTCAACCATTTCCAGGATTTCCTACTGACCTGCAAGCACCATTTATGGCTTTATTGGCTACTGCAAATGGAACAAGTGTTGTTACTGAAAAAATATATGAAAACCGACTGCAACATGTAGCTGAATTGCAGAGAATGGGCGCTTCTATTCGAGTTCAAGGAAATACCGCTTTAATAGAAGGAGTACCAGAACTTAGCGCCGCTCCAATCAAAGGAAGCGACCTAAGATCTGCAGCTGCGATGGTCTTGGCGAGTCTTGCGGCTAGAGGAACAAGCAAATTAGAAGGACTTAATCACCTTGATCGTGGCTATGAAGAAATTGAGGTTAAGCTGAACAAGTTGGGAGCATGTATCCGTAGGAATTAGCAAGAATACTTCCACTGACATAAAATCAACACAAGGGAGCGTGGTGGAATTGGTAGACGCACCGCACTCAAAATGCGGCACCTTCGGGTTTGTCGGTTCGAGTCCGACCGCTCCCACTTCGTTGATGGGCACTTACCAACGTTTTCCTATCTCACTAGTTCGAGGGAAAGGCTGTTGGGTATGGGATAACAACGGTAAAAAATATCTTGATGCAGTCGCTGGTATAGCAACTTGCAGTCTTGGTCATAGTGACAACGTGCTAAGGCGGTCCCTAAGCCACCAACTAAACAAGATTCAACATGTGTCTAATCTTTATAAAATCCCAGAGCAAGAAGCACTAGCCAAATGGTTAGTAGAACATAGCTGTACAGACAAAGTATTCTTTTGTAATAGCGGAGCCGAAGCAAATGAAGCCGCAATAAAACTGGCACGTAAATATGGCAATTACAAACGAGGAATTGAGCATCCAATAATTCTTACTGCAGAAGAAAGCTTTCATGGTCGAACACTTGCTGCTTTAAGTGCAACAGGCCAACCGAAATATCACAAGGGCTTTGAACCCTTAGTTGATGGCTTTCAATTCTTTAAATACAACAACTGGGAATCATTTAATTCCTTACTACAAAGGTTAGAAGCAGATGGTCCTAAAGTTGCAGCTGTATTAATTGAACCAATACAAGGAGAAGGTGGAGTAATTCCTGGTAATAAAGTTTTCTTTAGTCGTCTTAGAGAAGCATGTAATAAGCATCAAATTCTATTGATCCTAGATGAAGTTCAAACAGGTATGGGCAGATCTGGTAGTTGGTGGGGATATGAGCAATTAGGAATTGAACCTGATCTATTTTGTCTTGCCAAAGGATTAGGTGGAGGGCATGCAATTGGGGCCTTACTTGTAAAAGAATTTGCAAATATATTTAAGCCTGGTGATCATGCAAGCACATTTGGAGGAAATCCATTTGCATGTACTGCAGCCTTAACAGTTGCCAGTGAAATTAAAAGGAGAGGACTCCTAAATAAAACAATTCAAAATGGAATACTGCTTAATAAGGAACTTAATTTAATAAAGAAACAATTTTCAGCTAATTTTAAAGAGGTCAGGGGATTGGGTTTAATTCAGGGGTTGGTTATCAGAGAAGAATCAAATCTTACAGCTCAATCAATCGTAAAAGATGCACTTAAACAACAGCTTCTAGTTGTTCCAGCAGGTCCAAAAGTCATAAGAATTGTTCCTCCTCTAGTCATCAATAGCAGAGAAATTAAAGAAATAGTTAAAAGGTTAAAAAAAACTATTGTTAACCAGATTAATTGAAAGAGTTTTTGAGCGACATTGATAATGAGTTGGATGATCTCCTTCCAACTTTTGATCAAGGGGAAATGGATCTTGGACTAAAGCGAATAAAAACTGCTCTACAAGAAATGGGGAACCCATGCGAAAATATCCCAGCGATTCAGATAGCAGGAACCAATGGGAAAGGTTCTATTACAAGTTTTATACAAAGCGTTCTAAAAGCTGCAGGAATTCGAGCTGGGGTTACTACTTCTCCACATCTAACTAGCTGGTGCGAAAGGATCAAAGCTGATGGACAAACAATTTCATCAAAAGAGCTTCGCCAAAGGTTGATTTCTCTAAAGCCTCTAACTCAAAGCCTCCATCTAAGTCCTTTTGAAAGGTTAACCGCGGTGGCTTTAGATCACTTTGCAGCTCAACGCATGGAGCTACTTGTACTAGAAGTTGGTCTAGGTGGTCGTCTTGATGCAACTACAGCCCATTCTTACAGGCCCATAATTGCAATGGCAGCCATTGGATTAGATCACTGCAAATACCTAGGAGAAAGTCTAGAAGCTATTACTAAAGAAAAAGCTGCAGTTATTACTCATGGAAGCATAGTAATCTCCGCCCCTCAGCAACCTGAAGTGACACATATTTTGGAAGATCTAGCTGATAAACAAAATTCAAAACTTGTATGGGTTTCTCCACTATCAAAGGACTGGAAACTAGGCATTGCGGGTGAAGTGCAAAGAGAAAATGCAGCTGTCGCAAAGTCTGCTCTAGAGGCTTTATCATCATTAGGCTGGAAAATTCCCGAACAGACAATTCGTGAAGGTTTTGAGTTTGCAAAATGGCCAGCAAGATTACAAAAAGCAAGTTGGCGAACCCTACCCGTCATTGTTGATGGTGCCCATAATCCTCTAGCGGCAAAAAGACTAGCGATAGAACGACAAAGATGGAGCAAAGAAGAGAATGGGATTCAATGGATACTTGGCATACAGTTTCAAAAAGATGGCTCACAAATACTGCGTCATTTACTCCAACCTTTAGATTCAGCTTGGATAGTTCCTGTTCCACATCATTTAAGTTGGACTAAATCACAACTTTCACAAAAATCTCCAGAGTTAGAAAGTCAACTATTTGAAGCTGAAGATGTAGAAGAAGTTCTCATACACCTTCACCAAGAAGAATCCTGGCCAAATCCGCCTCCTGTAATTACAGGTTCTTTATACCTTATAGGAAGTTTATTCAAAAATAAAGATTTAGAAGAATTGGAATAAACTTATAGAGAAAATCCCACACTTTTATTCCAATGAGAATTGGAACCAAGAATGCATCTAAAAGTTTTAATTAGAACTTCTAAATGAATTAACTTTGACAGAAAATTTTACAACCACCCTCTCAATTTACCTGGGTTTAAAAGACCAGTTGGATCATTATCTTGTTTCGCCTTGACCTGGTCCGCATCAATAACTCCAAGCCCTCCATCTTCAACTGTTATAACATGGGGGTTAAAAAGAATAGCTCCTAAGTCTTTGCATTCTTTCATTAATTTATCCAAGGACTCCTTACCTCTCCATCTAACAAGAGGCAAAGCCGCTATTCTCTGAACACCTTGCTGTCTAACAGCTTCTAAATGCCATAATAAATCATCCCCCCAACGACTTTTAAGCGTCTCTAATACTGATAACTCAGGGCAAGGCAAAAGCATTTGTAAATATGTCCAACCTGAATCAACAGCTCGCATATGAAGAGTAGTGTGATTCCAAGAGAGTTCACGCAAACCTGTTCCATTACTATAATTTTCCGGTCCCAAAAAATTAAACTTTGCTCCTACCTTAAAGGCAAGTCTATTTAAAGTACTTACACCATCTGGTGCAACTAAAATAAGCAATCTATGTTTTCCTATAGCTTTGCCACTCCAAGAGGGGATTTTCTCAACAATCTTATTTTCCAACAAGCTGCAAAGATGCAAGTCAACGGCAGCTCGAACGCATGTATTAAGAAGACTCAAAGCTTGAGTCCAATCAGAACAATCAATAGTTACTTCTTGCCATTTAACTGCAGGAGCAGTTGAAATTTTTAAAGCTGTAAAAATCCCATTAGTTCCATATGCGTGATTAAGAGCCTCGGCTGACTTCTCATCTAACTGAAGAATTTCCGGAGGATCCTGAAGAGTCACAATTTCAAGACCAAGTAAATGCCCTGGATCTCTCAAAAACCCCCATCGAACAGAACCTATTCCACCTGAACCACCTGCAACAAACCCCCCTACAGAAGCACTTCGCCATGTACTCGGAAGCAAGCGCAACTGCCGCCCATGTCGCAATAATTCTCTTTCGAGATCTTTCAGAAGACAACCAGACTCAACGAAGACAGTACCAGTAGCTGAATCAAAATTACGGATTTTATTTAATTGACTCATAAGCATCACAACTCCTCCTTTAAGAGGAACAGACTGTCCATAGTTACCAGTGCCTGCTCCTCTCAAAGTCAATGGGATTTTGTGCCTTGCACAAGCACTAGCAACGCTAGAAAGAGCTTCTACTGTCCTTGGTCTGACAACAATATCTGCCCGACATCCTTTAAGTTGTGAAGTAAGAATAGGTGAATATTCAAAAAAATCACGAGAGAATTTATCCCTATCTGATGAAGATTCAAGCAACTCCAAATGAGGGATTTTCTCTAACTCAAAAGTAATTTCTTTCAATCTTTTTTCTTTCATCAAATCCAACTCCCATTAATCATTATCTTTCTTCGAGGTGAAGCGGCTAAAGCCTCTGACCAAGAACTTGCTTCCAAGAAAATCATGTCAGCAGGACTTCCTAAATCAAATACTCCATCCCAATTAAGATTCATAAGAGAAGCAGCGGAAGTAGTAAATGGAGCGAGGCCCAATCTCTGCCATGGAGCTAACTGAGTAAGTGGCAAGGAAAATGCCATTAATGTCAAAGGGTCAAAGTTCCCCAAAGGAAACCAAGGATCCTGGACATTATCTCCCCCAACTGAAACCGTAACCCCTGCCTGCTGTAGTTGATGTATAGGAGCAAGAGGGCGTTTTATTGACCTACTTTTGTAGTTCCTACCCAATAACCAAGAGTTAGTAAGAGGAAGTGCAACAACATTGACTCGATGCTCAGCGAGACGATGAGCCAGATACATCAACTCTTTAGGAGGCAAAAGGCTCATGCTGCTGGCATGGCTACAAGTAATTGGTACAGCTAGCTCTATTTGGTCAAGGACTTCTAGCAACTGTTTTAACCCAACTGCAGGTTTGATTTGTGACTCATCAATATGAAGATCAATTCCACAACCCAATTCATTTGCCAGAGTCAAAGCCTCAAATAAATGAGTGCGGATCTTTTTTACATTAAAAGGAGGCACTAAGACCCCTCCGAGAAATCCTTTGTAGGTCGCAACCTTTTTTGCAAAGTGATGTCCTTCTTGAGTACTCCAATACTCCAATGGAACTAGAGCGACCAACTGCAGCTCAATCAAAGGCTTGAATTCTTTTTGAAGATCAACTAAAGCCTCCCAACTTTGTTCAGCGAGAGGACCAAAACTATCAACATGACTTCGAATAGCCCGCAACCCATTACTTAAAGCCAATTCAAGAGATCGTTTTGCCCTCTCACGAACATCCAAAACCGTTCGACTTTTCAATTCCTGCAAATTGGCAGCAAGAGCATTGCTATACGTCCCTTTTAAGTTGGGTGCTTTCAACCAACTAAAAGCCTTATCAATATGAGCATGAGGTTCTACAAGCCTAGGAAGAACAAGATTTAAATCACATACTGATTCTGAATTTGCAACTTCAAGCGAAGAAATTCGTCCACCCTCCCATCCAATACGAAGGGGTAGAAGTCCTTCTGCATCAACCCTTCCTTCACAAACATATGTTCTATTTGCTAACAACCCACGAGGGACCAAAGCCTGAAGAGAACCCTTATGCATCTGATTAAAACGACTTTGTCCTTAGCCTCATTACATTAAAAAGCAAGAATTGATTTTCTACAGCAAAGATTTTGACGCACTACAAAGGAAATTGAAGGTGAAAAATCTTTGTCGCCATAGAAAAGGAGATGCACATTTTCAAAATTCTAATTTGTTCCTAAAAAAATAGTTACAATTCATTAGAGGATATGTTCAAAAATTCACGCGCCAAACCTTAATTATTGAATGCTTTTTACTCGTGGTCTTGCCAAAAACAAGCTCCTAACCAGGTTGCCAATGAATCTCCATCCAGACTCAGAATTTATGAAGATAAACATTTTGCGAATTGCCTCTAGGTTAATTGGTAAATTCATAGCTGCGCGGCGGGCGTCGCCAAGTGGTTAAGGCAGCGGCTTGTGGCGCCGCTATTCGGGGGTTCGAATCCCCTCGCTCGCCCTCTTTATCTCCGAGAAACCCTTTAGCACTTAATCATTTTTTGTCTTTATTAACTCCAAGACTCAGCATCACTAATCAATAACCTTTCTTCAGATCTTCCGAATCGACCATTGCCGTGATATCTACCCTCACTCCACAAATCCCAAAAGCAATAGCTGATGGTCAAAGTCCTGGCAGATATTGGATAACTACCTTTGGGTGTCAGATGAATAAAGCTGATTCAGAGCGCATGGCAGGAATCCTTGAAAATATGGGCTATCAAAAAGCAATCACAGAATTGGAAGCAGATCTAATCCTTTACAACACGTGCACAATCAGAGATAACGCAGAGCAAAAGGTATACAGCTATCTCGGACGTCAAGCAAAAAGGAAACATTCAACACCTAATCTGAAACTCATAATTGCAGGATGCTTAGCCCAACAAGAAGGAGAAGCACTCCTAAGACGAGTACCAGAACTTGATCTTGTAATGGGTCCACAACATGCAAACCTACTTGAGACTTTGCTCGCCAAAGTAGACAATGGCCAACAAGTAGTAGCAATCAACGAGAATCATATTCACGAGGATCTAACTACAGCCCGTCGTGAAAGTAATATTTGCGCCTGGGTAAATATAATCTATGGATGCAATGAAAGATGTAGCTATTGTGTTGTGCCTTCAGTTAGAGGAAAAGAACAATCTAGGACGCCAGATGCAATCAAAAAAGAAATTCAAAAACTGGCATCCTTAAAATACAAAGAGATAACTTTGCTCGGACAAAATATAGATGCCTATGGTCGTGATTTACCAGGCATCACACAAGAAGGCAGACATAGAAATACACTTACAGACCTTCTTAATTATGTTCATGATGTAGAAGGAATTGAACGTATTCGTTTTGCTACTAGTCACCCTCGATATTTTACAGAACGATTAATAGAAACTTGTGCAAACCTTCCGAAAATATGCGAGCACTTTCACATACCTTTCCAAAGTGGTAACAACGATATTCTTAAGGCCATGGGGAGAGGATATACAATAGAGCGTTACAAGAAAATTATCCAAAACATAAGAAAACTCATCCCCAATGCCTCAATAAGTTCTGACGTAATTGTTGCTTTTCCAGGAGAAACTAAAGAGCAATTTCAACACACCCTCTCCACAGTTAAAGAAATTGGTTTCGATCTAGTTAATACAGCAGCATATTCACCCAGACCGAATACACCTGCTGCTTCATGGCCAAATCAGATTCCAGAGGAAGAAAAGATAGAGCGTCTTCAAGAACTTAATTGTCTTGTTGAGAGTACAGCAAAGAAGCAAAACTTACGCTACAAAGATTCAGTGCAGGAAATCCTCGTTGAAGCACCTAATCCAAAAGATATAAAACAACTAATGGGAAGAACTCGCACTAATCGACTTACATTTTTCCAAGCAGATGGGCCTAACGGTTGCTTATATCGTCCAGGTGATTTAGTAAAAGTTCAAATAACAGATATTCGATCCTTCTCCCTTAGTGGGATTCCTTTGAAATGAACAAACTGGCATGCGCTGATACGTTTATGCAATATCAACTACCTCTATAGCTTTTTATGCCTTTATCCCGCACCTGTGTAGGAGTGGTTTTCGGTGGTGCATCAGGGGAACATAACGTTTCTATTAAATCCGCAATCACTGTTATCTCAGCTTTAAAGCATGGGGAGAATGAAAACAGGTATGAAGTAATCCCGACATATATCGATCAAAAAGGTAGATGGTGGTCTGCTGTTGTCGCAAAACAAGTTTTATCAAAAGGCTTTGCAGCAGATGAAAGCGAACTCCCGACACCAATACCTCCTCCAGGATTTAGAGAGTTGCCCAAAGAGAGTAAAAAAGTAGATATTTGGTATCCAGTTCTTCATGGACCAAATGGAGAAGATGGCACTGTTCAAGGACTTTTTAAATTAACTGGAAAGCCATTTGTCGGTTCCGATGTTCTTGGCTCTGCCATAGGAATGGACAAATTGGCAATGAAAGCAGCATTCTCCGCAGCAGGTCTACCTCAAGTTCCTTACATCGGTACATGTTCAAATGAGATTTCCAATGATTGTTCTCTAAACCATCTTGTTAAGCATATTGAAGATTCTTTGACCTATCCATATTTTGTTAAACCAGCAAACCTGGGATCATCAGTCGGCATAAGCAAAGCTCATTGCCGCCAAGAACTCTTAGAAGGTATAAAAAAAGCATCAACCTTGGATACTCGATTAGTTATAGAACAAGGGGTAATTGCTCGAGAACTTGAATGTGCTGTGATTGGGAAAAGGAAAATACAAGTCTCAGAAATTGGAGAAATCCATTTCGATTCTGATTGGTATGACTACGAAACTAAATACTCAAACAACTCTTGCAAGTATGTAATTCCTGCTCCCCTTCCAAATGAAATTGAACAAAAGATAAAAGAAATAACCATCGAAGCATGCAAGGCAATCGCAGCTAAAGGCATGGCCAGAGTAGATTTCTTCTACAAAGAAGAAGAGGATGCTCTTTGGATAAATGAAATAAACACCTTGCCAGGCTTTACTTCTCAAAGTATGTATCCACTCCTTTGGGAAGTTTCAGGTTTAACTCTCGACAAGCTGGTAGCTCATTTGGTGGATTCAGCAGGAGAATGAGTCAATCCAATTGAACAGCTTTCAGTACTTCAGCTGATTCACTACCAATGATCCACGGTTTGCTCTGGTTCCCACTCCTATTCACATTTTTGCTGCTAACTGCTCTTGGCTGGCTAGAGAGACGTAGACAAAATTTGTACCGAGATTGGGCTCAAGGAGCTGAACTTGCAAAATTAGATGGTTCTGGAGCAGCTCGCCTCAAAGAAGGAGTGCTCTCCTGGAGCAACTTTGAAGCTGGAACATTTAAAGAACAAGATTCTTTCGAGATAACCAAATTGGAATTAGTGGAACTAATGGCACTTAGTTCAGGGGATGCTCCGCTAACTAACGAATCACAAGGGCGCTGTCGCCTAAGACTTGTGGGTCAAGGCAAAGAAATTGATGTTCCTTTCTCAGATGCAGATCGTGCACGTCAATGGATGAATCAACTAATGGCAAAAGCTCGCTGCGATTTGTGACAGATTCAAAAACCAGACAAGTACAAACCAACCAAAACAAAAGGGTTGAGAAAAGGAAAAAGCTAAGACAAGAGAAAAAAAATCAATTTTCAATTCAACTATGGCAAGTTTTGGTATATGGCTCAATTTCAGGAAGTCTTGGTTTTTTATTCATAAATAATGGATGGAGTCCAATAAATGCTCAAAGAATCCATATAAAAGGAAACTCCAGTCTCAGATCTATGTCAATTATTAGAGCCTCGGGTCTTCTTTTGCCAGAGGCACTATTAGTTATTAATCCAAAAGAACTTAAAAATACTCTTCTTAAAGAATTACCTATCAAAACCGTATCCATACGAAGACATCTAATACCTCCTCATATAGAAGTTGAACTGCAGGAAAGAGCTCCAATAGCTTTTGCAAAAAGATTAGGGCCACAAGGCCAAGAACAAGGCATGGTTGATATCACAGGAAAGTGGATGCCTTTAAGGGTCGCTAATCAAGCCAAACAGCCAACAAGCAAACTATACGTAGAGGGATGGAAATCAAGTCACCGTAAATGGATCTCAATGATTCTCAAAAATCGTCACAAATTGGGAGATCCCCTCACAAAAGTTATTTTAAATCCTAATGGAGAGCTAAGTTTACAAACAAAAAGATTTGGAACAATTAATTTAGGAACAAATACAAACCAACTAAACAAACAAATTCAAGCTTTAGATCATCTTATTAATAATCTACCTTCTAATTTTAGTCCCAAAAATATTATATCCATTAATATGATAGATCCATCAAAACCTGAATTGAAATTGCAAACACCATGAAAAAGACACACCTCAAAGAATTCCTTATCAAAAAATGAATCTTCAAAAAAGCAAAGAATGTGCGCCAAAGATATCAAGATTTAGATCTTCCAAAATCTTCTTAAGTCAAGAAGGCAAACAATTTGTCGCTTAGGGTCTGGATAAAGTCACTCTTTTTCGATATCGATAGGGAGATTATTGATTCTGGATCTAATTACTGATGGGGTCATCAACTGGAACATTTACGTATTGGTCATTATTAGGACTATCCCCAGGTAGCAATACTGACCAACTCAAAAGTGCTTTTAGAAGGGAAGCCATGCGCTGGCATCCAGATTTAAACCGAGGTGATAAGGGTGCCGAAGAGCGCTTCAAGTGGATCAATGAAGCATATAAAGTTCTAAGTGATCCAAGCAAAAGGATGAAATGGGAAATAGCAGGCAGACCAAGCATCGAAATCAAAGACTTGCCTAACCAGGCTCCAGAAATTAGTTCTGATCTGCCTCCATACAAATCTGATCCACTCGCTGCAACCTTCACTTCTGGAGAACAATTGCTACTGGCATTAATTTCAATATTATCCTTATTTTTTCTAAACGCCTTTATTTTGTGACCCCAAAACCATTAACTGGAGGGGGTTTCGAGAGAAACCCTCTCACCAAAAAGTCAGTAATTTCTGATCTAATCACTTCTTTAATCAAGAAAGCTTTTAAAAATTCTCAACAGAAGCCTCTCTCGAGGACATAATGCACCAAACGCAGTTCTTAAACCTAAAAATGAATATGGGTAGCGGAAACAAATCAAGCTTAATGAAAGTCGGCGGGATCAACCCCAGTCAGAACGCCCGTATTGAAGTCATTGGAGTTGGAGGCGGAGGAAGCAATGCAGTCAACAGAATGATCCTCAGCGACCTCGAAGGGGTTGCATATCGAGTTCTAAACACTGATGCTCAAGCTCTATTGCAATCAGCCTCTCAAAATAGAGTTCAACTTGGACAAAGTCTTACTAGAGGGTTAGGTGCAGGAGGGAACCCAAGTATTGGTCAGAAAGCTGCAGAAGAATCCCGAGCTGAACTACAACAAACACTGGAGGGATCTGATCTTGTCTTCATAGCAGCTGGGATGGGAGGAGGCACAGGGACAGGAGCTGCTCCCGTTGTTGCTGAAGTCGCCAAAGAGAGCGGGGCTTTAACCATTGGGATTGTCACAAAACCCTTCAGTTTTGAAGGTCGCAGGCGAATGCGTCAGGCTGATGAAGGAATTTCTCGATTAGCAGAAAGTGTTGATACCTTGATCGTCATCCCAAATGATCGTCTAAAAGACGTCATTGCAGGAGCACCTCTGCAAGAAGCCTTTCGAAGCGCAGACGATGTGCTCCGTATGGGGGTCAAAGGCATCAGCGACATAATTACTTGTCCTGGCCTTGTCAATGTCGATTTCGCTGATGTTCGTTCAGTAATGACTGAAGCAGGTACTGCTTTACTTGGCATAGGGATTGGCTCTGGGAGATCCAGAGCGATCGAAGCTGCACAAGCCGCTATAAATAGTCCTTTGTTAGAAGCAGCTCGTATAGACGGTGCAAAAGGGTGTGTGATGAATATCAGTGGAGGGAAAGACATGACTCTTGAAGACATGACCTCAGCTTCAGAAGTTATCTATGACGTAGTTGATCCTGAAGCCAATATCATCGTCGGAGCAGTTGTAGATGAAAAGCTTGAAGGTGAAGTACAGGTCACTGTTATTGCTACTGGTTTCGCGAGCAATCAACCTTATAGGAATCAAAAAGGTCGCAACAAAATCAACCCAAAATCAGCATATAGCCAGCAAGAAGTCAAAGAACCTGGGGCAAGTATTCCTGAATTCCTAAGACTTCGCCAAAATCGTAAGGATGTAAGCAAATAAAATACTTCCATTTAGGTGACCCGGAATCCACGCCTGCTCCAAGCATCCCTTTTGGCTGCTACCTTCCGGTCCTGACCAGGTTTAGGCGTCGAAGCCGCATGGGTCCGAGTCCACTACATTCTAGCAATTAGAAACCTTTATGGCCTTGAAAGGCATATGCTTCCAGCAGACTTGATTCGTTTTAAACAAACCGGTAAGCAAATAACTATTCTTACCGCTTGGGATAGTCTTTCCGCAGCAATAGTTGAAGCATCCCAGGCAGATGTTGTTCTTGTAGGAGACTCTTTAGGGATGGTAGTTCTTGGCCACACAACAACTCTCCCAGTCACCTTGGACCAAATGCTCCATCACACTCAAGCTGTGGGGAGAGGATTCTCTCGTCCAATAAATGAACAACCACTAGTTATCTGCGACCTTCCATTCCTAAGTTATCAATGTGGAGAAGACAAGGCTGTGGCCGCTGCAGGAACTCTCTTAAAGAACTCTTGCGCCGCTGCCGTAAAACTTGAAGGAGCTGAGCCTGAAATTATTTCAGTAATTGAGCGGCTAGTAAGGATGGGGATACCAGTTATGGGACATCTGGGCCTAACGCCCCAAGCAGTTCATCATCTTGGATATAAGCGACAAGCTGAAGATTCAACAAGTCAAGAAAAAATAAAACAACAAGCTCAAGATCTTCAAGCAGCAGGTTGCTTTTCCTTAGTTCTAGAGCACATACCAGGAGAGCTGGCTAGCCAAATCACCAATCAACTCAAAATCCCAGTCATAGGAATTGGTGCTGGCAAAGGTTGTGATGGTCAAGTAAGAGTTACTGCAGATCTAGTTGGTCTAACTGAAAAACAGCCTCCTTTTAGCAAGCCATTAATTCAAGTTAGACAACTTTGCGTGGAAGCACTTCAGAGTTGGGTGAAGACACAGCAGCAGCAGGAAGTGACTCCCACCAACGAATCATCTCAATAAGAACTTGATTACTAATCTCCATCCCATTTGGCTCGCTAAGCATTATTCGATTACCGCAACGTTTTAGCCAGCCTCTCTTAAAAGAACTAAGCCAATACAAGTCCAAGGATTTCAAATAATGTTCTCTTTCTCTTGAATTCCATCCCCAACTACGGGTCAATCTCTCTATATCAACACCTTCTCGACAACGTAACCCAACCATCAATTGTTCATCTAAAGCCATCAATTTCGCATTACCTGGTTTCAAAGAAGAATCAGGTCCAATAATCTCCTGCTCAGCAACCCAACTCGAATATGCCTTACTCGTCCTTGGTCTAACTAATCTCTGCCCCCAAGGTGAGCTAGTAGCACCCTGACCAAAGCCCCACCAACCAGCTCCACTCCAATAGACACGATTGTGTCGAGAAGTATGGCCTGGCAAAGCGTAATTCGAAATCTCATAACGAGCGAATCCAGCATCTCTAAGAGTTGCCGATGTCATCAGAGCAATCTCAGCCGCTAAATCATGATTTAGCAAAGAAAGTTCCCCTCTTTTTTGCCTCCAAGAAAATACTGTGCCTGGTTCTATTGAAAGGTCATAAATAGACAAGTGCGGAACTGACGTTTTGAGCGCTGCTTGAAGTTGATTTCTCCAAGCAGCTAAATCCTGACCAGGCAAATTTTGAATTAAATCCAGACTCCAACTTTTAAGTCTTCCGTCCTTATACGAATGGTTAAGCCATCTACAAGCATCAATTAGATGATGACTTCGATGGAACCTACCAAGTTGCGCCAAAGCCCTATCTTCAAAGCTCTGACCACCAAGACTGAATCTATTAATTCCAGCTCCAACGTAACCTTCAAGGTCATCTTGACTAAAGGTTGCAGGATCTATCTCAAGGGTTAGTTCACAACCATCTTGAATACCAAAATGCTGACCAAGATGCTCAATTAAGGAACTAATTTGATGGGGACTTAATAAGGAAGGAGTTCCTCCCCCTATATATACGGTTGCCAATGGTGGTCCTTTGGGCGAAATAGCAATTTCTCTATGCAGGGTCTTCAAATATGACTGAATGGAAAAGCTCCCTGGTCCTTTAACCCCACTAGCCTTATCTCCAAGAGGTATAACGGCAAAATCACAATAGAAACATCGCCTATGGCAAAAAGGAATGTGCAAATAAGCACTTCGAGGAGATGCAAAAGTATCAATTCCTGACATGACTCACAACCTAAAGGTGTGGACATTTGCCAAGGTCAAGCTAATGATGATTAAAGACCCAGAATTCAAAAGGAGCGAGGAGCCATAAGTTAATCCAATGGAGGAGCCTTTAATCCTAATTTCATTTCTAATTCCAGGGGCTGCTGCTAGCTGGATGGGAAGCAGCATTCTGCTAAAAAACATCTTGGTAAAAGTAGAGAATATTGAAGGGCTCAGACTTATTTTTGCTGGGCTTGGAGTCTTATTTGGGCTTATAGCAGCGTTTTTGTTCCAGAGGCTCAGAAAAAGGCTTTTGCAACAAATACGAACGATGCCAACTGACCTGCTCGTGAGTAGATCAGTTGGGCTAATACTTGGCCTTCTTATTGCCAACCTTGTACTTGCACCAATATTGCTATTACCACTGCCTTCAGAAATAGTTTTAATCAAACCAATTGCGGCAATCCTTAGCAACATTCTGTTCGGTTTGCTTGGCTACAACCTTGGAGAGGTACATGGTCGGACACTACTAAGATTATTTAATCCAAACAGTACTGAAGCACTTTTAATAGCAGAAGGAATACTCACTCCAGCATCTGCAAAAATTCTCGACACTAGTGTCATCATTGATGGAAGAATCAATGCTCTTATATCTTGTGGCTTAATTGAAGGTCAAGTAATAGTTGCTCAAACAGTTATTGATGAGTTACAACAATTAGCAGATTCAAGCAATAATGAAAAAAGAGGAAAAGGGAGGAGAGGACTGAAGTTACTAACTGAATTAAGAGAATTATACGGAAGACGTCTTGTATTAAACAACACAAAGTATGAAGCGGATGGTACAGATCAAAAGCTACTAAAACTTACTGAAGATATAGGAGGTACTTTAATAACTGCTGACTTCAATTTATCCCAAATTGCTGTAGTAAAGCAATTAAAAGTTTTGAATCTTAGCGAGTTAATAATAGCCCTAAGGCCTGAAGTGCAGCCAGGAGAAAAGCTAAACCTTAAAATTGTTCGAGAAGGTAAGGAAGAAAATCAAGGAGTGGGATATTTAGATGACGGCACAATGGTTGTAATCGAAGGGGCAAGGTTTGCAATTGGCCAGCGCCAAGACATAGTTATCACTGGGGAATTGCAGACCACCACTGGTCGGATGATCTTTGGGCAACTAGAAAAAGACCAAACTCCTAATAAATCGAACAAAACACAAGCATCTGAGGGCTAACCCCAGCTAGGCTCTTATTTCTGAAAGAACGTTTTCCACATATGACAGTATCCGCGCCCTATTACGGGGATTCAACTGTGATGCGGACACCCCCACCCGATCTGCCATCACTTCTGCTGAAAGAAAGAATCGTTTATTTAGGTCTTCCTCTGTTTTCAGACGACGATGCGAAACGTCAATTGGGAATGGATGTAACTGAACTAATTATCGCTCAACTGCTTTACCTAGAATTTGATAATGCTGAGAAGCCTATTTTCTTCTACATCAATTCCACAGGGACTAGCTGGTACACGGGAGACGCAATTGGATTTGAAACAGAAGCATTTGCAATATGTGACACTCTCAGTTATATAAAGCCTCCTGTCCACACAATTTGTATTGGACAAGCAATGGGCTCAGCGGCAGTAATCCTTTCTGCAGGAACTAAGGGTCAAAGAGCAGCTCTGCCTCATGCATCAATCGTTCTTCATCAACCAAGAAGTGGAGCCAGAGGGCAAGCAACTGACATCCAAATTCGGGCAAAAGAAGTAATCCACAATAAACACGCTATGCTGGAAATTCTTTCCAAGAATACAGGTCGTAGTGTTGAACAACTAACTAAAGATTCCGATCGTATGAGTTATTTAAGTCCATATGATGCAGTCGAATATGGATTAATTGACCGGGTCCTTAACAGTCGAAAAGATATTCCATCTTCAGCCTCTGCAAGCTGATTAAACCTACTTTAACCAGGAAAGGAAGGTTTATTGAAAACAAGCCTTTCTGACAAATTCTCCTCAAGTCCCTTCATCATTTTCCACCATGCCTATAGGCACCCCCAGTGTTCCATATCGTTTACCAGGCAGCCAATTAGAGCGCTGGGTTGACATCTACACAAGACTTGGAGCTGAACGTATTCTTTTTCTAGGACAAGAAGTTAATGATGGTGTAGCAAATAGTTTAGTCGCTCAAATGCTTTATCTAGACTCTGAAGATAGCAGCAAACCTATATATCTATATATAAATAGTCCTGGTGGTTCAGTATCTGCAGGCCTTGCGATATATGACACCATGAAATATGTAAAAAGTGACGTTGTAACCATCTGCGTTGGACTTGCCGCGTCGATGGGAGCATTCCTTCTAGGTGCAGGTACAAAAGAAAAGCGTCTTGCCCTACCTCACAGCAGAATAATGATCCATCAACCACTAGGAGGAACTGCACAAAGGCAAGCTAGTGATATTGAAATTGAGGCCAAAGAAATACTTCGGATTAAAGATATGCTCAACCAATCACTTTCACAAATGACTGGCCAAAGCTTTGAAAAAATAGAGAAAGATACAGACAGAGACTACTTTTTAAGTGCCCAAGAAGCAAAAGAATATGGATTAATTGACAGGGTGATTTCCCATCCAAGTGAAGCCTAAGTCAAGAGCTATTCACGTAACTGAATTAGTTAATCTAATTCACTGGTAAAAACGTCACTATGAAAGCAAAACATCAAATCAAAGCAATTTATCAAATTTCACAAAGTTTCACCACGCTTTCGTAAGCTCAGCGCTAATACTGCTTTGCAATAGCAACCTTATGGCCAAACTCTTCTACGACAGAGATGCGGATCTCAATCTCTTAAACGGGAAAACTGTCGCAATAATCGGATATGGGTCCCAAGGCCACGCACATGCTTTAAACCTCAAAGACAGCGGAGTAAAAGTAGTTGTAGGGCTTTATGAAGGAAGTAGATCTGCCAGTAAAGCTTTAGCTGATGGACTTGAAGTCTTAAGTGTGGACCAAGCCTCAGAAAAAGCTGACTGGATAATGGTGCTGCTACCAGACGAATTTCAGAAGGACGTTTATTCAAACCAAATTGCCCCACACTTAAAACCAGGAAAAGTTTTAAGTTTTGCTCACGGTTTCAATATTCGTTTCGAACTAATTACCCCTCCCTCTTTTGTTGATGTCGTAATGATTGCCCCTAAAGGCCCAGGGCATACCGTTAGGTGGGAATACCAAAATGGTCAAGGAGTTCCAGCACTTTTTGCTATCGAACAAGACGCTTCAGGACAAGCAAGACAATTAGCTATGGCATATGCCAAAGGAATTGGAGGCACAAGAGCAGGGATCCTTGAAACAAACTTCAAAGAAGAAACCGAAACCGATCTTTTTGGGGAACAAGCAGTCCTTTGTGGAGGCCTTTCTGAACTGGTTAAGGCAGGATTTGAAACACTTGTTGAGGCCGGCTATCAACCCGAACTGGCCTATTTTGAATGCCTACATGAAGTAAAGCTAATAGTGGACCTAATGGTAAAAGGAGGTCTCACTGCAATGCGTGATTCAATATCAAACACAGCAGAATATGGAGACTATGTAAGCGGTCCAAGACTAATCACCTCAGAAACAAAAGCAGAAATGAAAAAAATACTCGCAGATATTCAAGATGGAAGTTTTGCAAAAAACTTTGTTGCTGAATGCGAAGCAGGAAAACCAGAGATGAAAAGAATCCGCGATAGAGATGCAGCACTTCCAATTGAACAAGTAGGGAAAGGATTACGTGCAATGTTTAGTTGGTTAAAAACAGACTGATTGATTCAATAACGCTAATAATTGCTGCAGCGGGAATAGATCTAACAATTGGAGATCCCCGCTGGTGCCCTCATCCAGTAGAGGTAATGGGTTATATCATTAATTGGCTAAGAAATTGGGTGGAATATTGGGCCAGAGATAATGCATTTATGCTAAGGGTTGGAGGCTTTTTAATAACTATAATCCTTGTATTAGTTAGTGGATTAACCGGATGGTTTTTAGAGCAGGTAGTATTGTCAGGAAGATATTTAAATGAATTAATTGGTTCAATTCTATTGGCTATAGCACTAGCTAGTGGAATCTCTACACGTAGCCTAAATAAAAGTGTTAAAGCAGTCATCAAAGAACTACCGTCAAATAGTAAACAAACATCTCCTGAGAAAGCACAAAAAAGACTTAGCCTGATAGTCGGCAGGGATGTAAAAAACCTCGATGAATCCGAAATCCTTCGGGCAGCAGCAGAAACATCAAGCGAAAATTATGTAGACGGAGTGTTCGCTCCACTCTTCTGGATATTTATAGGAATTGCATTGTGGCAAATTTCAACTAACTTGCCGGGACCATTAAGCCTCGTCTGGATATTCAAAGCCTCTAGCACTATCGATTCAATGCTTGGATATAAGAAAGGTAAGCTAAAATGGTTGGGTACTGCAGGTGCAAAATTAGATGATTTGCTAACCTGGATTCCATGTAGATTGGTTGTAATAACCTTACCTATTTTTAATGCACCATTGAATAAGATTCCCTTAATCCTTAAATCAGCATGGGCTGATGGAATAAAAGATCAATCACCTAATTCAGGACTCTCTGAAGCAATATTTGCTTACTGCGCAAATGTAAAAATGGGTGGAATCAATCGATATGATAATAAACTAAAAATAAAGCCAATTCTTGCGCCAAAATTTCCAGTGGCAAGCAAAGAATCTGTAATTAGGATATTAAATATGGGTATAAAGCTTGAAATTATCTGGCTAATAGCTTTCGCTTTAATATTTTATATAATGAGATAATTCATATCTCAATAAGCGCCTCTATCTCTAGGAAATAAAAGTACACCAAATGTACGGATTATTATAAGTAAATCAAGCAAGAATGATCTAGATCTAACGTATTGAAGATCAAACTTAACTCTCTGTTCGTAGCTTAAATTATTACGGCCACTCACCTGCCAGAGTCCAGTTAGGCCTGGCCGTACAGATGAAACTTCATGCATAAATTCACCATATCTGTGTAATTCACCCTCAACAATTGGCCTTGGACCTACAACACTCATTTCACCTCGAATCACATTTATAAATTGGGGGAGCTCGTCAAGGCTGGATCGCCTAAGCAGCTTACCTATAGCTGTAATACGCGGATCTTCACGAAGTTTAAAATCACGTTCAAACTCCTGCCTCAAAGAAGCAGAGTTGGAAAGAATATCTACCAATAATTCATCCGCATCTACTCTCATTGTGCGAAATTTGATGCAACCAAATCTACTAAAATTACGTCCTACACGTTCCTGAATATAAAAAATAGGACCTGAAGAGCTTTGCTTTACGAGTATAGAAATGAGACATAGCAAAGGTAAACTAATACTTAAAGTAATTATTGCGAAAATAACATCTCCGGCTCGTTTAATAGAACGTCCAAATTGACTCTGCCTTCTAATCAGGATCTCAGATGATTCTGACTCGTAGTCAGTAAATTTAAATGATGCAGGAATTTCTGGAGGGTATTTACTCAAGGATTGGAATGGGGGACTTAGAGAAAGATTCTGAACGAAATCAAGGGTACTTCTAAGAGTACATTTGAATCTATTACAAGGAAAGGTAGGATCACATAAATTGTAATTCGTAACGGAATTTCCTGAAACAATATAATAGGAGACGACATAAATGTCTATAAGAAATAACTTAAGAGGCCATACATAGCACAAAAACTATGCCTAGATTATTTACCTACCCATACGAATACGAGAGTTAACTAATTTTAATCAAAATATATCATTATCGAGCTCCATATTAGAAACACGCACTTGCGAGAGATAACATAAGAAAGGAAAGAAACCTTTACATGACAAAACCAATTGAGTTTGGCAAATTTTACGCTCTAATCAAGGGAGCAAAAGATGGTAAAAAAGAAGATGAGCTAGAATTAGTTGATCTAGTCAAGAAATATTCAAAAAGCGAAGAATGTGATAGTGCTTTTGATGAATTAGGTAAAATTTTCTGTAATGTTGGGCTTCAGGAAGTATATAAATATACAGGGCTCAAGGAAATTAATATAATAAGTAAGCTAGAAGGTTCAGTTTGGAAATATCTTGAATTACGAATGGGAGTAAAGTTCAAAACCTATCTTATAGAAAAGATGAAGTCTCACTCCAGGGAAGAAAATTTAATCGAAATCATTTCTAATAAGTGGGGAATAGATACAAACTTCCTTGAAGCAAACATAGAAGCTCTTGCCGTATATATTAGCGAAGGAATAGTTGAAATAATATATTGAAAGCATGAGATCAAATAAAAAGAGTCGCAATCAATTGCTGACTCAGATAAAAACAGAGCCCTATTCACTTTATACCTATTTAGAGTTAGCAGAGTATTACCAGAACTCTAGAAATACTGATTCTGAAGTAAACGCATGTTGGCATGCGCTTATGCTAGACCCATCAGATCTCGAAGCTAGTGTTTTATTAGGACAAGCACTAATGAGACTAGGTAATTATAGGCTAGGGCTAAAATACTTTGAATCAAGAATAGACTTAATGCCCAATAATGGTTCTTATCCTAAAGGTATAGAAAAAATAAAAAATATTGATGAGATCAACAATCAATTAGATGAAGTTTTAGTTATAGGAGAAATGGGAAAAGGGGATATGATCCAATTCTCTAGATATGCACGCTTACTTAAAAAGAATACTAGAAAATTAACAGGAATAGTTCCAAATGATCTTCAAGCATTGTTTGCTCGATCAAACCTCTTTGATCGTACTATAAATAGATATGAAACAGAAGATTATCAGAATAAGAAATGGATACCTTTTCTTTCTATGGCAAGGCTATTAAATGCATCAAAAGCAAATCCAATAATATGTGATTCCTACTTAGTTGATGACAAGATATTGACAAAAAAATGGAGCTATCTAATAAGGAAAGAAGGAGAATTTCTAATTGCGTTAAATTGGTCTGCTCAAAGGTGGGCTACAGAAAAGAATTTAGAGAACTCTAGGCATATTGATATTGAATTTTTTGCTCCCCTTTCCTCGATTAAAGGGCTAAAAATATGTTCAGTTCAAAAAGGAGATAGCAAAGAAAATTGGAAAAGATGTTCATTTAAAAGCAGTTTTATAAATAACCAACACATAATCGACAATTCTGAATCATTTGATGACACTGCTTCTGTCCTAATGAATTGTGATGCATGCA
>CACEWU010000017.1 GCA_902563335.1 uncultured Prochlorococcus sp.
TTAATAAACCTTGCCTTGCCAGGATGTGCAGTCCTGTTTGGTCTTCTTCTATTAGGAATGTTGAGGATGCTAAGCCCATATATGGGATCTTTATATCAAGAAGTTGTCTCAGTATTTCCTGTTTTTCCATTGGCATTGTTGGGATCACTTTTAATTCGCTGGATATTAGAAAAATACCAACAAACGAAACTTGTTTCTCAGCTTCTACAAAGAGAAATAAGTACATTAGCAACTGATCTCCTTATCACAACTGCAATGGCAAGCTTAAACTTGCCATTGCTTTTAGATGACTGGTTCCCTCTCGCAGTTTTATCGGTAATCGGATTAACTTGGAACCTAGCTGGGATGTTGCTTTTTTCGAGAATTGCTTTTCGGGATGAATGGTTCGAGCGTTCTATAACGGAGTTTGGAAATGCTACTGGCGTTGCCGCTAGTGGCATTCTTCTTTTACGGCTTGCTGATCCGAGAGATTTAACAAATACTCTTCCAATTTTTTCAATAAAACAACTGTTCTTGCAACCTCTTCTCTCTGGTGGAGTAATAACTGTTATCGCGCCATTGGCAATAGGTCAGCTTGGGCTTGAAGGATGGACTGAGTTGAGCGGATTCTTAACTATATTATTCATAATGCTTTCTCTTGTGTTGCATGGAAAATCAGAGGAGAAAATAGCATAAATGAGATTATTTATATTTGATTCTGTTGCATTTTTCATGCGTTAATATATAACTTGATTGAACTTACTTGATGAAACCTAAGCCCTTTAAGGATATTCCTCACCAGGAATCAAAAGAGAAGTGGTTTAAGAGCCATTTGCTTGATCGAGAGGTTGAACTTCAAGAACTATATGAAATGCCTCAAGCAGAATTGGACTTATTAATGGCTGAGACTGCAGAATTAAGAAGTGATCCTAGTAATAGAGAAAGAAATTTAGGTAAATTTTGTACAGCAGGCTATTTTCTAGAATTAGCTAGAATTATTGATCAAAGAAGAGTTAATGAATAAATTTTAAATTAATCGTTGTTAATTATTTCATTATAAATCCAAATTAATGTAGAAAATCTATTACTTAGAATTCTTATCGAGCTTAGATCTAAACCAACGACGCAAAACTGAAATATCTTCATTTTGATATCCTTTCTTAAGAAGTTCTTTTTCTATCTCAAAAACATTAGATGTTATTGGGAGTTCAATAGCCAGTCGCTTTGCTAGATCTAAAGCTATTTTTAAATCCTTATTGTGTAGTTTTAACTTGAATCCAAGGGGGTATGTGTCCTTGAGCATGGACAGAGAGCGGTTCTTAAGCGCCCAGGAACTTGCAGCTCCGGTTTGGAGGGCTGTTATAACTTTATTCATAGGAAGTTTTAATTCTTCCCCCAGGGCAATTGCTTCTGCTACACCCACATAACTACTTGCGACAAGTATTTGATTTATTGCTTTTACTTCCTGTCCTCGACCAGTTTCTCCAAAATGAAAAATGTCTTTGCCGAACACTTCTAATATTGGAGATACTCTCCTTAGGGCTACTTCTTCTCCTCCGACCAATATTGTTAACTTACCTGCTGATGCACCTTCAGTGCCACCGGTGACGGGAGCATCTAAATAGTATATTTTTTTTTCTATTAACTGCTTCGCATTTGATTTTGCGTTGAAAGGAGAAATTGTCGAGCAGTCAATTACTACAGAATCTTCCTTAAGTTTATTTGCAACCCCTTTTTTACCAAATAGTACAAGATCTACTTCCTTATCATCAGGAAGGCATAGTATTAAGGCCTCACACTTAGAGGCAACTTCTTGAGGAGAGAAGCAAAGATTGTAATTCTTTAATATATCCTTTTTGGATTCGATATTCTTTGAATATACACTCAGTTGAAATCCAGCCTCAAAAAGATTATTGGCAATTGGTAAACCAATTGAACCAAGTCCAATGATACCAAGAGGTGAAGGAGGCAGAATCTTATGGCTAATCACAGTTGATTCTTTCTAAAGTCTGTTGAGATAATACTTGAGGAAAGTAGATTGGACTTTGAGTTGATTCCCATGGAAGATGCTTTATCATAAGTATTTTAAATAGAGGATCTTCAATATAGAAGTTTAACCAGTCTTTAATTCCATTAAGCTCGTTGTCTTCTGTAAATTTGCTTGGATCAGTAAGTTTGTATTGACGGACAAATGGCCATATCGCCCAGTCAGCCAAGCTTTCATTAGAACCAGTTAAAAAACCTATTGTTTGAGATGAATTCTTGCAAATAAGAGAATTCCAATACAAAAGTATTTTCCGTGCTAAGTTCTGGTGAAGCATCTTTTCAGAATTTGAATATCTAGAAGCATATTTATATCTATCAAGATGAAACTTGAATTCACTATCATTTTGATTTATTAGCTCATCTATTTGTGATCTTACTGACTTGTTGTTCAATATTAATGTATTTTTGTCTTCATCTATAGCCCATTCTATGATGTCAATACTTTCATCAATGATTTGACCATTTCTAGTTATTAATAAGGGGACAGTTGCTTTAGGGGAAAGTTTTATTAGCTCTTTTGGTTTCTGTTTTAAATTCACCTCACGAAGATTAACTATTATCTTTGATTTTATTATTGCCCATCGGGCTCGCATTGCATAGGGACAGCGACTAAATGAATACAGGACATGATCCTTCATTGGAAATGCAAATAGATAGATTCAAGCACTATTTAATATTATAATTATACATTGCCGGCAATAATTGAACTAACGAATGGGACGATTCGGTTTATGACTATTTGAAATACATTCAAAGACCATAAAAATAATAACATAAGAATGATTTTTTTGATCAATTTGTCTGTTTTTAAAATAGATAATAATTGCATTAATTGAAATATTCTTATAGAACTAAAAATAAATCCTACTAATACTCCCAGGCCTTTACCAACTATTTTCACTAGGATTAACTCTGCTAATATTTGCCATCCAAGCAAGAGAAGGTATGGGTCAATTACTTTATCCGCCAAAGATTTGTTCTTTTCTAAGTATTTTATTGAAAACGGAACAATAAGGCCGAACCCTATAAAACTTAAAAAATATAGTTTTGGTAGCGGCTTTGCAATCATAATAGATCTAAACTCTTGTTCTGTGATATCTAGCCAACCTAAACTTCCTAATAACAAAAGTAGTATGCTAATACTTGCTCCTAATATGGAGATAATTTTTTTATTCGTTAGGAAATCCATTTTATTTATTCTTTCTTTGGAACTCATAACGCTTCCCAGTCGTTGGTCTTATTAAGCGTGTATTTATAGGGAGAGATTTCTTGAGTTCGTTAACAGAGCCATGCTCGGAAATTAATTCAGTTAATAGCCCAGTGAAAATTATGTTGCCACCAGTTGTGCTTGTCAATATTAGTTTAGGGTTGAAGAGATGGATCAGTTTTCTAATTGCTTGCTTCCCCTTAATGATTGGCCCTATTAGAGGTAATACTAGATCTGTAACGGGGGAGATTATAATATCTATTTGCTGTGGACTTAGAGCACTATCAACAAAACCATGAGGCTCTAGGTAGACTGTTGACTCTTTATGAAAAAGGAAATACCCATTCTCTAGCATTGGAACAGGTGCACCTTTAGTTGCTTGTATAGTTAACCCCTTAAAAGTATACTTTTCGCCATGTCTAAGGCAATTTATATTTTTAAATCCTAGTCTTGAGACAACTTTTCCTGCAGAAGGTGAGGCAAATACAGGTACATTCCTTTCTAATAGACTTAGGGATTCTATATGGGCATGATCTGCTATTCCTTGAGTCAACAATAGGATGTCGATTTTATTTGGTACATTCCATTCATGAGGCAATTCTCCTTTTATTAACCAGCTTCCTAGGTTGAATACCAGATCTCCTTTTAACCAAGGGTCTACAAGAACTCTTAGCTCTCCGAACTCTAGTAGCCATCCGTTAGCACCATAGTATGTTGCGCCTAAAGCCATAGAATTAGTCTCTAGGGTTGCATAGCTAAAGTAAATATAGTAGAAGAATTACTGAAACTGAACATTTGTTTCTCGATCACAATATCTTTAATTATTTAAACTCTAAGTATATACATTGGTTTCATACATATACTTTAGAGTTTAAATATACTTGCTAAAATCATCATTATTTAATCACTTTAGGTCATCCCCTGATGGAATCTACTTTATTTTGAAGAAAAGTTCTCATATAGAATTTATCTGTCATTCAGTTTGTTTGGCTTGAGGAAGCATCCTTTTCGGCTTTGATTCGGAAACTTATTTTTTTCGTCCAACCTAAGGTTAAATCAATGTTTTTTGACTTTTTCCTTCTTTATAACATCTTTATTGTCTGCTATTGCAATTACTGCTATTCGACTGCATAAAGGAATAGATAGATCTTGTGGTCCCTGTGGGACTAATAAGACATTTATTACATCCTTACACAGTATGCATGCTTTCAACTATCTACAGTTTTTTGAGCCTATTCAAGAAAACCTTTCCAGGATTTATTCGACAACTTCTGGAATTATTACTGTTCTCGTTTTGCTTTGGGGTTTGAATTTCATTGCGGGCTTGATTCAACGCACTTTTGCTACTGGTCAAGCCTTTGGTCGGTTTTATAGGGAATATCTTCATAGCAATATCAAGTTAATATATTCACGAATCGTTCCTTTGACAGGTGACCGAAAAGATGTTTCCCTTGTGGAAGGCTTAAAACAAACACAAACTAGACAAGCTACATAGAGCAGTATTTAACTTTTTGCTTGAAAAGTAGTGTAAGTATTTTTGAAAGCCTTTAGTAGCCCAGAAGGATAGGGCTACTAAAGGGAGTTCTTTACCCTCCAAAAATACTTGCGACGACTGTTCCTACGGCAATCACTAGTCCACCCCACTTGATAACCGGCTGAGCATTGTCATAAGAGGTGGCAACAAGAATTGCGGCTAGCTGAATTACTACGAGATCTTGAGTCATGAGGGCAGAATGAATGGGCTTCATTTTTGTAGCAAGGTATACACTGTTCGTCCATAACTCTTAAGCAATTGCTACTTTTGATTTGTAAATATTTAAAAAAAAAAAAAATTGACTTCAACGAGGGATATAGAGAAGAGCAACTAGTGAGAAGAAGCTTGTATTTAATTTAATAAGTTTAGTAATAATGATTACTAAACTTATTAAATTAAATACAAAAATTATTTTTAAGTTCTGTTAGGGGAAGACTAATTAATCGTTGAACAAGTACTTTGTTAAAGATCAAATAATTGATGTTGTAGAACCCATCTACGCTCACTCTCTAATTGCTGCTTCCGTATGAGTTCACAATGTTTGCAATTACATTCCCTCGGGGGGGCAAGATGAGTGCCGGCAGAATTATTATTTAATTTGACTAGCATTCAAGGTACCACACAAGAAGATTTACTTGTCATATAAAAGCAAACTTTCTTGTTTGGTGCCAGTATTGGTGATTTATTTTTTAATGATCGTTGATAACACAAATTTTTAATCTATAAACTTAACGGAACTTTTTAAAAAGTATACTAATTTATTGATATATTTCCCTATGGTGAGAAACTGGCTAGTGAGACTATGTTTCAAGATTGCAATTTATTTTAAGCTCAAATGGAATGCAGCTGTTTGGAAGTCTCAATAATTCAGAACTAATAGAAGCAATATCTTCAGGTTGTGTCATTTCTTCTTTAGGTAATGTTGATATTCCTGATGCCATATCTGTATTTACCCAGCTTGGACAAATTGCTGTAACTCTTATACCTTTATCCCAGCCCTCATTCCTTATTGTTTGACATAGACCCATTAATGCAAATTTGCTGGTCGTATAGCCAGCTAATTTGCCCTTGGACCTTTTCCCACTCATAGAAACTAAAAAGATTACTCTTCCTTGGCCACTCTTTGAAATTGGATACCATGCCTCTCTAGTTAGTTGCCAAGGACCCATAACATTAACTTTCCAGAGATCATCTATTGAACTTCTATCTTGCTCATCAAATAAAAAACTAGTTCTATTAAATATTCCCGCACAGTTGATCAAGCTATCAATATTTCTGAAGTGTTTTAGTGTTGAATTTACCCATTCAGTTGCTGAATTAATGTCATTTGCATCATAATAATTTAACAATACTTTGTCTGCGCCTGAAATCTTAGGGTCTAGATTTGAACCTTTTAAATCTTTTGGGTTTCTAACACCAATACTTAGCCTGTGCCCTTCTTTTAGTGCCCTTTCTGCAATTGATCTGCCAATACCTCTGTTGGCACCACTTATTAGAATTGTTCGAATCATTGAATAAAAAAGGTAATGTTTTAAATGGGATGTACTGTTCTTTGCTTAGTCATTTTGCTTAATACGATTAGGCCTGGCTTATTATTTTAAGAGTGAGTTTTAAAGAATGATTAATTTGGTGGTTTTAAAAAATTCCAAAGCAATCGAAGTTCTCTTCCTTGCATACCCATTAACCCCCATCTTACATTCCAAGGTGCAACTGCGAACATTCTAACCATTGCTTTTATTAAATCATTTAAACTTAGTGTGTTAGTAAGAAATCCATACCACTCTTTGCTTGGTAGTGAGAAGAAACTAGTAAAGAAATCTCTTAATTGTGGTTCAGTAAAACGCATTAGTTTTTCCAATCCAAATTGATATAGAGCCTGTTTTCTCCTCAGCTCTATAGGCCACAAATTTGCCCATCCTTCTAAAGCAATTGTGGCGGGGGTTGCGTTCTTGTCTTTCATCGAATTTGCAATTGCCTTGGCCAATCCTGGTGCTCTTCTAATTAGTCCTCCAACCATGTAGCCAGAAGCTGGATGTACCATTGCAGCTGAGCCTCCGAATCCTAGAATTGGTTGCTTTAGATCCGGAACAGGCATATTCATTGGGAGGAAAATTCCTAGCTCTTCATGTTCTAGAGAAATTATTTCTAGTCCTCGATGATCAAGTCTTTTGTTAAGTCTTGAACGTAATTTCTCTATTGTTAAAGGAGGAGCTAGCCCTAGTGACGTCTCCTCAAGAAAAAATTGACCTTTACCCATATCCATTGCATATAGAAAAGTTGGTGGCTCTTCTTTCTCCTTAGAAGATAGATGATCACATCGATAATCCATCAAAACGAATTGACCTTCCTCAACAGGAGGTTTATTGAACTTTCCAACAATTCCATAACATGTTTGAACTGCAATTGGATCATTCTTTTGACTCTTTAGAAATACTGGTTCATATCCGGTTGCATCAATAACGAGTCTCGCTTTTAATTTTGCTCCATTTGAAGTTGTAACAGTGCTGTGCGCATCATTTATATCCAATTCAGCAGCCAGGCCTCTATTCCAGTTGACTGAGGCTTTTTGGCACTGGTTAAACCAGTGCATTTGCAGTTTATGTTTATCAAAAAGACCATAGTCTCGACCATGATTTATTGGTTGGTTTGCTTTTGATGTTGGCTCTGAGTCACCTTCACCAAAAAAACTGACTGTATTGACCCAGCGATGTCCAAGAAGATGACCGAGTCCTAATGCATCTAATTCCTCACCCCAAATTCCATAGGTATAAGGCCAAGGCTCAGTTGGGTCATTGACTGAAAGGACTTCTACGCTCAATTCTTCTTGACTTAGTGCTGCAGCAATTGCCAGTGCACTCGGGCCTCCCCCTAGCACTAAGGCATCTGCTGATGCCTTAGTGCTCATTGGATCAATTCCTCCCACTTTCTTGTCATGATTGTGCTTGTGAGATCACATTGATCTTGAAGGCAGGGGTGGAGTTTCACTATCTACCTCCTATTTATCTCACTCGTTGAGATTACCTCGGTTTGTCCCATGGAAAGACGAGATTTAAACCTCAACTACCGGATTGAAGTTTTAGTTTATTGCCATGAAGTCTGTGCTGGAGCTGTATTTAAGTGATTGATTTAGATATGCCGTGAGGTTTAGTCATTAAGTAATGAGACTTTGAATAAACAATTCTTTTTGTTTTCGTTATTTACTCTGCATTAAAAACCTTTCTAATACCTTTAAGGATTTTTAAGTGATTAGAGGGAACCTCGGCATCTACTATGATACTAAAATTGAAAGATTTAGATTCATATCTAATGTCTGACTCTACTTCCTTTTCAGAAAAACCTAGGAATATACTTATTACAGGCGGAAGTTCTGGGATTGGTTATCAAGCTTTACTCCAATTGGTTAGACAAGGAAATAGAGTAACTTTCACTTGTAGAGATGAAACTACCTCAGAGTTAATCTCCAAAAATCTACAGAACCACTTGAATCAGATAGACATAAGTAAGATGACTTATGCACCAATAGTTGATTTGTCCGATCTATTAAGTATTAGGAAATTTGTTAAGGAAATGCTAATTAAGGATGAGAAAATAGATACTTTAGTTTTAAATGCAGGTTTGCAATATACAGGGGAAAAGATACCTAGGTGGTCAAGTCAGGGTATTGAATTAACTTTTGCTGTCAATCAACTTAGTCATCACTTTTTAGCACAATCATTATTGCCACTTCTTGATAAAAGTACTTATCCAAGAGTTGTAGTTACAGCATCAGAAGTGCATAATCCGAATGCACCCGGGGGTAGATTCGGTCAACCCGCTGGCTTGGGGAATCTTAATGGGCTTAAAAGAGGAGCTGGTTTTAAAATGATTGATGGAATATCAGAATTTAATGCAGATAAAGCTTATAAAGATAGTAAACTTTGCAATGTTTTATTTGCCAGTGAATTTTATAGAAAGCTTTGTTTAAGAGGTACACCGATGCCTGTAATTGCTTGGGCACCAGGACTTGTAATACCTCGAACTAGTCAAGGCTTTTTTCGTTATAGCAGGAAGAAAAATGAAATTGGACAAAGAATATTTTCTT
Organism: uncultured Prochlorococcus sp.; assembly: GCA_902563335.1. GTDB lineage: Bacteria > Cyanobacteriota > Cyanobacteriia > PCC-6307 > Cyanobiaceae > CACEWU01. The sequence continues at coordinate 8,848 of CACEWU010000017.1, forward strand.
TGTTTGTAAGGGATATATTTAAGATAACTGAGTCGCCACAGAGAGCAGGGAAAATATTGAGCGACCTTTCAACACTTGATAGATATCAAGTGAATACTTTTATTTACTATAGTAATGTGGTTAAGGGAATCGGAAAAAGAATTTTTGAAGAAGCTGTGATTAGCAAGGAGGCGCAGGATCATGATTTGGGAATGCGGCTATGGCAGTACAGCTGTAAGCTGGCTGATCTTCCGCTAGAGTTATGCTCTCCTCTTGCCTAAAATACATCATCCATTGAGTAGATGAGGAGATTTTATATTTAATTGACTGTCAATATATGTTAATGACAACCCATATTAGATTTTATCAAAAGAATATGTAAACGTTTTAATCTTTGAAGTTTATGTTTTGATGCTCATAACATTAATTTTAATTCTTATATTCGCTTTTATAAGGATTCAATAAATTAAATAGTAGATATTTTAGTTTGTATAAATTCTATCTCGAAGGTGATTCTACTAAGTTGATAGTTTGTGTTGGGAATGCAAATTCTATTCCTTCCTTTTCAAAGTTTCTCATTATCTCAAGATTTATTTTTTCCTGTGCAGCCATTGCACGTTGGTAATTATTAGTTGGTATATAGTATACGAACTCAAAATCCAAACTAAAATTGCCAAATTCAACGAAATGGCATCTGTCAAAAGATGAATCTTCTGTGGAATCTATAATTGATTTAATTATATTTGGGATGCTTTTCATTTGATTATATTTGGTATCATATACAACTCCCAACCTATGAACTAATCTTCGATTTTTCATTTCTGCATAGTTTGATATGATGCCATTTGTCAGCCTACTATTGCTCATAATTATTATTTCACCATTTAGACTTTTAAGACGTGTTGACCTAACACCAACTCTCTCTACAGTGGCCCAAATTCCTTCTATATTTATAAATTGGCCACTTTGAAAGGGTTTATCAAGCAAGATAGTTATATATTCAAAGAATTCCTGAACTGGTTCTTTCAAAGCTAGTCCTGCGCCAATACCACCAGCACTTAGTAAAGCCCAAATAGCTGCCATTTGGACCCCAATATTTTGAAGATAAAAGGCAATTCCTATGCACCAGACTAAAGCTCTAAACATTGGAGTTAATGAGCTCAACATAGTGCTAACGGCTGAGTCATTAATATGTTTCGCCCACCTTTGAATTAGGTAAAGCATTATCCTATTAATCACCCTTACTATTAGCGCTATACATATGAGTTTTATTAACCCAAGAACAAAGCTATCTATCTCTTCACCTATCGGTAAGATTTTCCACGCCAAGGAAGCGCTGATGACAAATCCCAAAGGACGTATTGCATTAACGAAAACCCCAACTACAAAGTCATCTGACTCACTTTTTGTTCTCTGAGCAAGTCGGCCTAAGACTTGACGAGCAGTTCTAGCAGTCAGAATTGATATGAGACCTCCAAAAAGAAGCGCTGCTAGTGCGGTGATAATACTTTGATAAAAGCCATCCATTTCAGATTATTTATTAATGGCAGATCCACTTTGCCGCGAAAAAGTTTATATTGCTAGCCTGAATCACTAAATATATTTATTTAGACAATTAGAGAATCCTTTGACGGATATTCAGCTTTTAACAATAAGTCAATAGTTTTTGAGTTCGGTTAAAATGATTCCTGTATTATTCTGCTAATCTCTCTAAACTCTTTTCTATCAGCATGCTCACATAGTTCAAAAATAATTGACTCAGTTGATGTTATAATTGCTCCTGATGAGATTAATCTCCTTAAGGATGTATCCTTATCTATATCCATTCTACTTCCTGTAGCATCCAAAATTATAAATACATTATATCCTTTATTTATAAAGTCAATTGCTGTTTGCTGAATACATACATGTGTTTCTATTCCACATAGTATAATATTTGTTGTACCTTTTATACTTATTTCATCTATAAGTAAGCTGCAAGACATACAGCTGAAACTCATTTTTGGATAGGCATTTATCTTTAATATCCTCCTGATTGATTCTATTGTATGTCCAAGTTTATTTGGGTTCTGTTCAGTAGCTAATATACTGACATTAAATAAATTAGCTGCTTCAACAATTCTTCTAATATTCCATGAGATTCTTTCAGAGTCTGGTATAACTTTCATTAACTTTTCTTGAATATCAATTATTAATATCGAAGTATCTTTTGGAGTAATTTTTGCTGCTTTCATAATAGCTGCCTATTTCTAGTATGTTAATTACATAATCTTTGCCTAAATGCTTACTCTCAATTCTCTGATGCATATCTATAGAATTGGTTCCAATGGCTTGATAGATGTAATTTTTTCTCCTGATTACTTTTTGAATATTCCGCTAGCTGCCACTCATTGTTTATTAATCACTATCATTTGTACTAATTGTGACAAACTTGGCTAGCCTTAAAAGGCTTTCAGCCTTAATTTTGTCTGCACCGACACCATTTCAAGAGTTTGATAAGCCTCTTGAGGTTGGGCTACATCAGGATGGTCGTCGCTTAACGCCTCAGCGACGAATGGTTCTGGACCTATTCGAGCGCATAGGTCCAGGAATGCACCTAAGTGCAGAGGATGTACACCATCAATTACTCGATGCTAAGACGCGAGTCTCTTTGGCGACTATCTATAGAACGCTCCGGCTGCTTGTAGAAATGGGCTTTCTCCATGAGCTAGAGCTCTCAGAAGGTGGTCGTAGATTCGAACTGTCAAGTAATGACACTCCAGACCACCATCATTTGGTATGTATTCGATGTGGCAGAACAGAGGAGTTTGAAAGCGAATCAGTTCTTCAGGCTGGTCGATTGGCCGCAGAGAATATTGGCTTCTTATTAATTGAATCAACTTTGAATGTAAGGGCATTGTGCCCCAAATGTCAAAAATCTAACTAAGCACGTAGAGAAATAAACTTTAAATAAATTTTTCTAAATTAAAAATTTCATGAGGGAATATATTTAATTAGATAATGAACCTGTGCAACTAGAACCATTCCCTGCGGTACAACCAAAACAATGATCTCCAACTATAATATTCGTACCGAAAAAATCTTTTTTAGAGGAAATAAGATCTTTTAGCCTTAATGGATTTCCAGCGATTCCAATTCCTAGCTGTTGATTGAAATCACAGTCAAATATATACCCTTGCCAGTCAACACTGATAAGTGTTTTGCACATAATTGAGTCGAGATTGTTTATGTTGTGAGATGATTTAAGCAATTCTATGTACTCATCAAATTGTCCCAACTTCTTCAAATGATCCGCAAATCTTTTTATAGGCATATTAGTTATTGTAAAAAGATTATTGAAATAGATGTTATATTTATCTCTTAGATGATTTCTGTAAGCCAACTCTAACTCTTTTTGAGAAGGTGGAAGTTTTGTGCCTTGAGGATTATACACAAGGTTTAGAACTAGTTCACTGTTGTTTAATCCATAGCCAAGTTTGTTTAGCAACTTTAATGCATAAATACTCCTCTTAAATACTCCTTCTCCTCTTTGCTTGTCTACATTGTCTCCTTCGTAACAGGGTAAAGATGCTGTTACTACTACTTTATTATCTGCAAGAAAATTAGAAAGATCTTGTTGCCCTGGCTCAGTGAGTATAGTTAAATTACACCTGTCAATAACTTTAACATCTAGACTTTTTGCAAGTAAAACTAATTCTTTAAAATCTGGATGAAGCTCAGGGGCTCCTCCTGTTATGTCAAGACACTTTATACCATATGCTTCTAATACTTTCGGCACCATGTATATAGTATCCTTATCCATCATTTCTACTCTGGATGGGCTAGCATTTACGTGACAATGAATGCATGTTTGATTACACTTGTATCCGAGATTTACTTGAAGCGTCTCGATGTTGTTTTTTTGTATTTTTGGGAATGTTGACATTTGTAGTTTTAAATTAATGATCTAACTTAGAAGCCTCTTATTATTAATAGCTCGTGATGACCTGATATTTGCTAGTTCTTTAAACCAAGATATATAAGCATTTGGTCCTTCATATATTAAAGTATCAAATTTTAGTGGGTCATCTGGGTCGCTAATTCCCTTTAGATTGGTATTTGAAAATGATGGCCTGATAACTTCGCCTCCACTGCTGTCAACTAGAATTATTTTATTTTTTTTATCATAAATCCTTCCTAACTCTTGTATTAAAGTTAGGAAGCCACGATCACTACCCCCTCTGAGCCATTCTTTCCCTGAGTCTGAGAGATTTGAGGTTACCGTATCTCCTACGCCAATGAGAAGAGGCATTTCTTCTCTCTTGATTTCTTTCTTGCAGAGATCTATTAAATCTTGTTGATTTTTTGGGGCTTCTCTTGCATTGAAGTTTTTCCCAAGTGGGCTGTAACCTCTCTTGGCTTGGATGTTCTTGTTGATTAGAACTAAGAGGCCGGCCTCCTTGATAGCTCCAGTAAGCATAAATTGTATGTCTGTTGTGCCAACATCATCTCTGCTCGCAAATTTAATTCTTTCGTGATCTCCTTCCTTGCCTAGATTAGGCGCTACATGTAAATAAAACGAATCTTTTAACCCCCTGCTATTAGCTAGTTCAAGAATATTTAGCATGATCTCATTAATCATTACTTGTGCAGATATTTGCTTTGAGTAATCTTTAGAAATACAATCAAAAATAGAGTTTAGATTTATTGTAGGTGAGAATTTTGTATCAAGAATGGAACACTTAACCTGTAGATCGATTTGTTCGTCTGATAAAAATGGAAGCAAAATAGTTAGTTTTTGCTTTAGTTGAGATTCTATCAATTTTGGTACTTCAGATAAGAAATGTATCTCTTCTTTAGTTACACCATTAGTGCTGATTCTACCGAATTTATCTTGGTATTCTATTCCCCCAGCGGCCAATCCAGGCAAATAAAAATCCTTTAATTTGTTACTATCTCCCATAGCTCTATCCACTACAGAATTAACACCTCTATATCCTCCATGCTCACCATTTGTGAGAACTTGAAACTCCCCTGATAATTTTGATGCTGCAATTACATATTCCTTATCAATTTTCCTTGTAAGTGGATCCTTAACTAATGGAATACAAACCCCATCTAGGTCTTGAATTATTAGGAGTTCTTCTGCTGATGATACTTGTTTTATTAGTACATTGGGGTTAACATGCCCCATAATTGGAATTTGCCTCCTTTAGTGTCGCTGATAATTATCCTAGCAATATATTATATATAGTACAGTGGCACTTGATAGAATTCATTCTTTTTGCATTGATTTGCTCTACTGTTAGTTATTGGTACTTCAGAAAACCATTTAGTAAATAGTCTTATGGACAACACTTTTTTTTGCAATACTCTTGACATCATTTTAATTAGAGAGCGTCTCAAGGAGATAGAGACGGGGAAGGTAGGTTTCTATAGCGTTGGACTTTATCCAGCATCATTAGCATATAACTGTGCTATGCAAACTAATTTAGAGAATCTTTTGCTAGCGCCTAGGCCAGGAAGAGAAGTGATGGGGGCATTCCTTCCAGAGGCCTTGAAAGGGATGGACGATCAACATGTTGCTACTATTCACTCAATGGCAACTCATCTTGAGGGAGAAAAAGTTGTCAGCAATAATTTGTCAGATCTCATACTCCGCTGTGAGTTGATAATACTTAGTTCGAACAGTAACCATATTGAGAATGATTTAAAAGAAGCATGCATCTTGAGAAAGAAACTATCACGTGAACAAGTTGTCCTGACATGTCTTGCGGGATCTTTCTGTCATGATAATGAATCTGATACCTCTTATGTCTTATGTGAAAAAGAACCTAATCTTGCTTTCTTTTCTGGTTTCCATCGTCATGGTGCATTGCGCAATCCATTAGATAGCTTTACCGCTAATTTTTGTCACCCAGATGCTTTAACGGCAATAATTGGTGCGCGCATGCTTGACAAGTTATCTCCTAATATTCAAGTCTCAGCAGGTGTTCATAATGTAGAAGGACAATATATAAAAGCTGCTAAAAATATTTCATCTATTTTTGCAGGATTTGGGCACACCTATCACCAATCTAATCCTGGAGTATTACCAACCTTATTGACACTACTACTTGAGCAATGTTTAGATCAGGCTGCAAGTGTATCTATGTGCAGAAAAGATCGTCAAGACTTATATAACCGACAACCTTTTCCTTTAACTGAACTTGGCTATGGGGTTCAGCGCATCGAGGCAGCTTTAATAAAGGATGGTGATATGGAAATGGTTCGCGATCATACATTTTCACAACTTACTGCAATGGTTGCTGACGTAAGAGGCAGCATGATGTTGCCAATTACAGGGCAACCAACTAGAAATTTTCAAGCTGGCCAGCTGCTTGCTAAAAATATGAAGAAACATTCTCGTTGCCCTCATGGAATCGATGAATTTTTTAACTGGTGTGACGAAATTGGCTTAAGTAAGGGAGGTTTAGAAGGATGTAAGTCTCTAGAATATTTACCACAGATATTGAAAAGTTACTCTATACCCATTCATGATGCATCAATGTTGAATCTATTATATATGAGTATATATGGATCTAATGAAACAAAGAAAATAGTTTTTTCTGTAATGACTCAGAGCCGAGAGCTTACTAATTACTGTCAAGAATCTGTAAGACCAACTCATAGTAGAAAATATGCAGATGCACTAAATACGCTTGAACGAACTGAGTCAATAGACCTTATTGTTAATGCAGTTATTTCAACAAATACTCAGAGGTCTAATAAGCATGTGGATCAATTTAATAATTCATATATTGATAAAGAAAATACAAAGCCATTGTACTTGCAGGCAATGCAAGCAATTGAAAACAACTATATGATTTAAGTTATCTTAATTATTAGGGTCAAGGTTGATTGATTTATCTGCTATAGAGTTAAACAAATGCGGATTACAACTTAGAATAATAATTTGTAAACCTCGCTTAGATGCATCAGTTAGCATGCTAAGAATTAGCTCAATTCTTATGTTATCAGTGTTACTAAAGGCGTCATCAAAGATTAGTGGTAAGCTCCCATCATGAGCTCTTTGCAAGACATCTGCTATTGAGAGCCTAATTGCACAATTAAGTTGTTCTTTTGTGCCACCACTAAGATCTTTGAAGAGTATTTCGCTCCCTTGTCGGTATAGATTTAAATTGCTTAGCCCAAATTCTGGACTATACTCAAGTCTACATCCATCATGAAACTCCTTTAGAAGTGGTTTCATGTAGTAATTAATAGCATTACTAAGAGGAGCAGTATATTTCTTTGAAAAATCCAGTTGAGCTTGATTCATCATATTTAGCAATTTCTTATGAGCAAGTGATAGTACCCTCTGATTTTTTTCTTCTTGCTCTCTTTTTTTATAGATAATCTTTGCTTCTTCTAGTAATGCATATATATCCTTGTTGCTTATTGCTTTACTACGTTCAGAAAGACTACCTCTTTTCTCTATTAGTTCTTTTATTTGACGAGACAACTTCTGCTCTTCTAAATACAGAGAATCTATTTTTTCTTGAGTCTTATTAACATCTTCATTTTTTAAGCATGAAATGAGATCATTCTCCTTTCCCTTTATTTCACAGTATTTGCTTTTTACTTTTTCTTTGATTGCATTTATATGCTCTTTTTTGCCATGTTGTTTTATTATTAGAGTTAGTTGTTCTTTCTTTTCCTTGATTTCGGAATCAAGGACTTTTGAACGAATTTCTTGTAAATGCATCTCTTCTCTAAGTTTTGAACTTTTATTGGCCAGTCTTTCTGTATGAGATTTTAGCTCTTTGATTGAATCAGAGGCTTCTTTATATTTTACCCTGCAGTCTTTTAGTTCTATATTCAATTGGTTATTTTGCTCACTGTTAATCTCATAATGATAATCCTTTGCTGTTGAATCTTTTTCTAATTCTCCCTCTAGGAAAATTAGGCGAGATTTTAGACTTATTAAATCCTGCTCTGATCGAATTAGATCTTCTTTTGTCTCTATTTTAGGATCCATGCCGCTTTTTATTATATCTATAGCTTGATTTACTTCTGAGAGCTGTTTGGATGCTTCTTCAGCTTCATCAATTGATTCTAATTTAACTTCATTTAATATTGCAGTTTCCTTTTCTTTGCAATCTGTATATTCTATATTTAACTTCTCAAGTTCTACCTCTTCTCCTGGAGTTATATTTATTTCCACTCCCTCTCCTACTCTAATCTTGATATCTGAACTCAATCTCTTTGCTTCACCCTGCTTCATTAGGCTATTATTAATATAAATATTTTTATCTGTCTTTGTGACAGTCAATATTGATGACATTGCATCAATGCGTATCTCGATCTGCTTAGCCTTTTTGTTGTAATTTTTTGCTAATTCAAGTTTATTTTGGGCTATTTTAGGGATCTTATCCTTCTTTAATAATAGGATTTCTAAGTCATCTAACTTTTTCTTATGATCCAATAATTTTTTCTTTATAGCAGTATATTCTTCTCTTGTCCTTGAAACCTCTTCAAGATCCCTTAGATATCTTCCTTTCTCTTCTAGTCTTGTCAACTCATGGGTCTCTCTATGAGTTATTTTCTTTAGAGTATCATTTTCAATTTTTATAGTCATTATTTTTGTTGTCAAGCTCACCAGTCTTTCTTGAGAATTTTTATGGGCTATTTCTTTTTCAATAATTTCTTTGTTAATCTTATCAAATTTTATTAATATCTCCTCAAGATCTAAGTTTTGTTTTTTAAGAAGTTTCGATTTCTCTACAATAAGCTTTAACTCGTTAGAATTTGTATTAATCTTCTCAAGATTGAGCAAAAGTTTCTCTCGAGTAATTTTTATATTTGCTAATTTCTCTTCTTCAATCTCTTTTAGATCCTTTTCTATTTTCTCAAGTTCTTCTCCAATATCTTCAAAACCCTTGACTTCAGATTTGATTTGTTCATGATACTCCTTAGCCTTTAGAAGAGCTATCTCTTTTTCCCATAGATTGGAATTCTTTCTTGTTCCTTTTGTTGTAAAGGTTTCAGAAACTAAGGCATCCAACTTTTCCTTTACTTGTAAATCATTTTCTGATTGAAATGATGAATTACTGACTTTTTGCAGTTCTTTAATAATATCTTTTAACTCGTATGCGTCTTGAGGCCTATCAAAAAGATTTTCAGAGGCAAGTCCCTGTCTAACCCATAGATGTGCCCATCTATTTGGAAGTATTCTGCTGGCTTGGCGGCTGCCTACTATCTCATCAACACACAGTAACTTTGCGAGTAACTCTTCAGCTGCTGGTCCCGTATAAGTAGGTGTATTTGAACCTTGAATCATAACGGACCCACTTTGTCCACTAAATCTTTTTCCCAATGTCCACTTTTCCCCTTTGGCTTCAAAGATCATTTTTATGTAGGGATGTCCAGGATATATCTTTGACCTGAGACTCTCTACAATATGTCCTGTTGAATTATATTTTAAGAATAGAACCTTATGCATCCCATCAACAATAGAACTCTTTCCACTTTCATTCATCCCTCCAATAAGTGTTATCCCTTCAGCAAAATCAATGTTTACCTCTCGGTGTCTTTTGAAATTCTCTATATGACAATTAATTAGTTTCATCTATTTATAAATAAACTCTGATTTGGCGGACAGTCTATATAATTCACATAAGGCTAGTTCTGTTACCTGTAATTCATCTTCCATGTCATTCTCAATATTATCTATTGTTTCTATATCTTGAATAGTTTTATTTAGTTCTAGAGCAATTGAACTTATTAATGGGTCTTCTATTCTCTCTGTCAAGTCTTTTAGTTCTTTTTTGTTTGGCCTTTTGTTTATTTTTCCTTTAATCCTTAAGTGAATTGTTTGAGTCTTTAGTCGCTCAAGGATCTTCTCTAGCTTTTCAAAATCTACCAGACTAACATTTGCATCGAATTCTATGCGAAGTAGATCTTTTCCAACTTTTCCTCCTACATATTCTTCTAACCTGTTTTCTAGTAAATCAATATCCTCAGTTGTTCTTATTTGGAATCTTATGTTATGCCATTTTATGCCTCCAGTTTCTACAATAGTTGTTTTTGTTGTTGCTCTCCTTTCAACTTCAAATACAATTACTTGTGATCTTCTTTCATTGCTATTGAGGCTAAAACGATCAGCTTCTGGCGTACCTGAGTACCAAATATTTTCTCTTATTTCTTTTAAGTTATGCCAGTCTCCTAGAGCGATATAGTCAATTTCACTCATTGGTAACTTGTCCAGATCTATTTTATTCACTCTGTTATTATAATTTGAATTCTTGTTTTCATAATCTGTAGGACGAAAGTCTATAACAGATCCATGTGCCAATACTATTCTTGGATAATTATTCGGTATTTCTTTCCATTTAATACTTTGTATCCACGCTGTTGGATCGCTAGTGTCCTGTTTCCTTTGTAGGGGGCATGGGATAATTGTTGCATTTTCTAGAATGTAAGGTTTGCGATCTTGGATAATTTTTAATAAAGGGGCTCTTCTTTCTGATTCTTTAAGGAAATCATCTCTAAACCAAATTCCTCCCGCTCCTCCATGGTCGTGATTCCCTGGGATAACTATTACAGGAACTTCTATTTTTCCAATATTTTCCAAGGCCTCCATGATGATTTCTGAAGGAACAGTACTTGAATCAAATAGGTCGCCAGCTATAAGAACAGCATCTACTTTGTAGTCTATTGCTGCGTTAGCGATACGACTAATTGCTCTAACTCTTTCGTTTTGGAGGCGAAAACGTTTCTTATGATCAGAGATGTTCCCAAATGGCTTCCCTATTTGCCAGTCAGCTGTGTGCAGAAAACGAGCCAAGAGCCAATTTAATTTAGTTGCACCTATGCTGCCTTGTTTTTGGCTATCATGCCTTTATTTAAATGATACTTCAGTATTAATTAAACAATGAATAATTGCGGATAAGATGAAGGCATAGTTTAATGGACTACATACCATTAAAAATCACGCATCAGCCCAGTTTGATAGTAATCGATTTCACTGATCTAATTGTAGCCTCCTCTTGTCTAAAACGTTTAACTTTGACCCTGAATATCTTTTTGGCATTGCCAGTAATTTTAAGCCATTCGAGAACATCTTAAATATTACAGAGTTGCACTCGGGAATTGTTAATAAAACTTTTCTGGTTGATTATCTTGAATCAGGAGTTTCTGACAGATTTATTTTACAATCATTAAATAGAAATGTGTTTCATGAACCGGAACTTCTTTTAAATAATTATTTATTAATTCAAGAACATATAAGTACCAATTTAAAAAAAAATAAATCACATGCTCGAAGATGGGAATTTCCCAAGCTTTTAAAAACTATTGAGCACTTTGACTATTTTTTCGAAATAGATGGTCAGGTTTGGAGAGCTATTACATATATTAAAGCCGCTAGAACTTATGATGTTATTAGTAGTCTTAGGCAAGCTCGAGAGGTTGGATTAGGGTTGGGAATGTTTCATTTTCTTCTTAATGATTTCGATTGCAACCGGCTTTCAACAGTAATAAAAGACTTTCACTGCACTTCTATCTACCTAGATAAGTATGAATATATCTATCAAACTGTCGCTAAACAATCTAGTTATTATTCAGCTTTAAAATCAAAACTCAAAATTATCAATAATTTGATCGAACTTTATAAAGACGACTCTTATATTCTTTCTAAAGCATTTTTTGATGGAGATTTATCTAGACTTCCTATACATGGAGATCCAAAACTAAACAATATAATGTTCGACAATAAGACATCTAATGTTGTTGGCTTAATAGATCTAGATACTGTACAGCCAGGTTTAATTCATTATGATATTGGAGATTGTCTTCGTTCTTGCTGTAATTCTTTTGGAGAAGATTCTCTGCAGATTGAAAAGATACATTTTGACTTGTCTATCTGCGCTTCCTTCCTTAAAGGGTACTTGTCAACTAATCCTTTTTTAACTAAGATCGACTTTTATTATATTCCTTATGCGATCAGAATTATTACACTGGAACTAGGGGTTAGATTCTTGAATGACTTCCTTTGTGGAACTAAATATTTTAAAAGTGATTATCCTCTTCAAAATTTTCATCGAGCGGAGTGTCAGTTCTCTTTGCTTTCAAGTATAAATTCCCAGTGGGATTCAATTGTTGATTTAGTCGACGACTGTTCTCAGGGGTACCCTTACTAACACTTTTTGCTTTATTTTTGATTAACTATTCATAATAGAATTACAAAGGAAATCTCGCAATTATTTTTTTATTTTAATCACTTACTGTTCTATTTCTAGGCGTAATTCTACAATATTCGTTTTATTCTTGTAGCATATCTACATTTGTTTGCCGAGGATAGTTTCTAGCGATTTTTGGTGTAGTAAACAACGATTCTTATTTCTAGCTGGAGAACTCTCCACTTTTACCTGCGATGGATAGATGACCTTACAATGAAACGCCTTCTCAAAAAGATGTATAGCTCTAAAGTCTTGGGCGCTATACATCTTTTTGAGAAGGTATCAACTGAATGTCATCAGTATCTTTAGCCAACGCTTAGTACGCGATGCCTTCTATTGTGCTAATTGCGTCATCTTTAGCTTTGGAAAAGTTGTTGGTATAAATGATGTGCATGATGTTATTCAGTCAGTAGTTAGTTATTTGGTTAGTCGAGGAGGCCTGACAGATATTCGTAAGTCCTTATGGGCAGACAACATTAGTGATTTCTGCAGCAACCTACTTCTTGCACAAGACTCTTTAATTAAGGAAGATCCAATGGCCTATAGAGCTCTATATTACTGGGAAATACATTTCAAGGTAAAGCTAGGAGATCTATGGTTGAGCGTTGGGTACTAGGAAAATAGCAAATTCCTATATCGACCTATTTAAAAGAGTCTCCAGTTAGCGCATCTCCGGATTAATCTTCTTATAAGTAAAATAAAATCTCGAGTGGCTAAGGAATCAACGCACCGTGCCCAAGAACTCAAAGACCTTGGATGGTCAAACGATGATGTCGTTCGTTATGCAGAGCTTTGGGACTATCGACAACGATGGGGGGCAATAAATCTTGAGCGTGATGATCGCCAGTTCTTGAGAAAGGCCGAGGCAGCTCTTCCAAAAATTTTAACTAATAAGACTTCTATAAAGAAACCTATTAATGAGAAATCCTATTACCAGCGTATTTGCTTTTTCCTTGAGGCAATGAATCAGGCAGAAAATAAACTTGGTCTTGCTAAAGGTTCACGGGGTATGTGGCCAATCTTGCTAGAAGAGGAGTTGCGAGCCCTTGACTATTACGAGCCTGTGCTTGGTCTTCCTGACACTATCAAAGCAAAAGGCCTTGAGCCTGTTCGGGAGGAAATAGTTAAGTCAGCTTCTGAGTCTATAGAGGCTTTGCAATTGCTAACTTTTGATTTTCATAAGCCTCTTGATGTACTCAAGACCAAGGAATCAACTAGATGGCGTCCTTTAAGAGAAGGAATTGAGACTAAGGATCAAAATTATCCAGTTCTTAGCCAGATTGCAGTTGATGACTTTCGTAAGGAGGCTAGAAGTCAATTGGTCACTGTAATTCGTGAAACACTTCCTTCCTTGGCTGAATCCGAGAAACCCTATCCTCCAGAGGATTGGTCTAATCAATAATGTTCTCAGTTAATATTAAATATAAGTCATCAGATTAATTATTTGTTTATTTCAAGTTTTAGTTTGATGAATTTATTTTTTAAATTAGGTATGAACCGAAATTTCTAATGGCATTAATACTCCCACGTAGTTATCACAAGATTCCTGCTGTAGAAAGGAACCACATCTCCTGGATAGAGCCTGAGCTTGCAGAAAGACAAGATATACGGCCTTTAAGAATTGGAATTTTGAATATTATGCCTTTGGGTAAGCAATATGAGTTTAATTTACTACACCCTCTTGGTCTTTCTCCTTTGCAAATTGAGCCTATTTGGATAAAGCTCCATAGTCATGCTTATAAGACTTGGGACATTGCACATCTGGAGAATGTTTATGTTAGTTGGGAGGAGGCAATGTCTGAATCTCCATTAGATGGATTAATTGTTACAGGAGCACCAGTTGAACATCTTCCCTTTGAGGCGGTTAGTTATTGGCCTGAATTAGTTCAACTAATTAATGAAGCAAGAAAATATTGTGCTAGTACTCTAGGCCTTTGTTGGGCTGGTTTTGCACTCGCTTACTTGGCGGGAGTTGATAAGCAATGTTTCTCTAAAAAGCTTTTTGGAGTTTTTCCGATGAGAAGTCTTGTGCCTAGCCATCCTCTTATGGGCACTCAAGATGATTGGTTCTTCTGCCCACAAAGTAGACATGCAGGCCTTTTAGATGAAGATATGGAGGCAGCTCAAAGACAAGGTATTTTAAGACTCCTTGCTCACGGAGAAAGTGTTGGTTAC
>CACEWU010000018.1 GCA_902563335.1 uncultured Prochlorococcus sp.
CAACGATTGGACTTGGCTTAGAGGGGCATGCCAGTATTTGCGAAATAATGTTTGGCGACTTCATAACTTTGTGCGCGGACCAATTAATAAATCATTCAAGCAAAATTACCAGTATGTATGGCAAAAAAGTGAATAACCTGACAATTTTAAGGACACCTATGGGGGGCTATAGAGGCTACGGGCCTACCCATAGTCAATCACTAGAGAAGCTATTTATAGGATTTGAAAATATTATGGTTATTGCTTTCAATCTTTTTTTAAACCCACTATATATATACGAATTGGCTATAGATCGTAAAGGTACCTATATTTTTATTGAAAACAAGGCTGATTATGGGCGAATGTCACTCTCGAAAAAAATTTTGAGAGAAAAGAATTATGCATTAGATGTTTCTTACAATAAAGATTTCCCTATCTTCAAGCTCCAATACAACGTCGATTCCAGTCCTCAAGTATTGATTATTTCCTATGGAGGCATGGCAGTTGAATGCATGAAGTCAGTCGAGAATTTATTCTATGAATATGAAATTAACGCTATGCTGATAATGCCAACTCTACTGGACACTAAAGATTCAATACTTCTAGAAATAATTCATAATATCAACCCTTTAGTAATATGCTTTGTAGAAGAGAGCTTCGAAGGTGCGGATTATATAGATTCATTATGTAGTCAAATACTTTTACTAAATGGACCTCTTAGTCAATCTAGAACTAAATACTGTAGAGTTTCGGCTTCTTCTTCTATTATACCTTCTTCCAAAAAAGGAGAAGAACAAACGCTACCTACCCATCACAAAATCTCAAATGCGATATATAATAGTTTTTCCTCACAAGAGATAAAATGAAGGACATTATTGTCCCTCAAACTAACGTTAATGATACAGAGGTTAGAATTACACATATTTATGTGGATTCTGGTGCTCAGGTAAAAACTGGTGATCCACTTCTAGATATCGAAACTACAAAAGCATTATTTACCATTGAGGCGCCACTAGATGGATTTTTTGTTCACAAACTAGAATTACAATCCTTTATTGAAGTTGGCTCAAAGTGCGGAGTTATTTCAGATGATTCTAATGCAAAAATAAATAAGTCGCCCAGTTCTGCAAGTATATCCAAAGACTTTTCATCTTTCATAATCTCAAAACGAGCAGAAAGCCTTATCAAAGAACACGATTTAACCCCAGCAGATTTTCCTGAAATAACTTCCATCACCTATGCCTCGGTTGTAAACGTATTAAAGAAGAAAAAGTCTCCGATTTCACAATTTAATTACTTAGAGATAACAGACTCTAAAGCATTATTACTTGCTCTAGGAGATGCTAATCTTGCTATCATTGCAAATGACATTTTCAACAAAAACGAAGAGGATCATCAGTTAATATATATTGCTACTGATGAGTTACTTCTAACCGAAACAGATTTAAAAAAATTATCATTATCCGAAATACCTGTTTTAAGGTTACATCCGGGAAAGTCCTATGATTCTTGCTTGGGAATAGTACTTTCCCCTATAAATATAGACAGATTTAACAAGCTCTCAGATTACCTAACTAATCACTCAATTAAGTCATCATCATTAATATCACCAGACTCTTACATATCAAATACAGCTTTAATTGAGGATTCAACTCTAATTTGCAACAATGTTTATTTAGGACCACATACAAAGGTGGGGAAGGGAAGTGTATTGCTCCCAGGTAGCTCTGTGGCGCACCATTCTGAAATAGGCATCTGCTGCTCTATAAGTGACAATGCAACTTTAGGGGGAAATGTATCCTGTGCTAACGAGGTTCTAATAGGCTTGAATGCTACAATAAACCGTAGAGTAAATATTTCTGCAGGCCAGATAATCGCCTCTGGGAAAGTAATTATAAATGATATGTAATAGCTTTAAGAATGCGTATTCAACTAAATCAAATAAAGAACACTATCCCAAATATATAAACTTGCCTTGAACGATCAAATTCCTTTCTTATTACTTCAACACAATATCTTCCACTAACTAACACAACTTGAAGTATCTTTTTTAAACTTCATCAATTAGAATTCAGTCAAAAAATTAAAGTAATAAATTATTCAGAGATGTATATTTATTGGATAATTCATGATTCCCTTTTAGGTAATATTTTCTTATTTGCATCTTTGATGACTCTGAGAGAGATAAAGGCTCATCATCAGAGAAATTCAAAGAGATAGAATTAATTATAACATTATTCAGATGTTTCTTGCTGAATTCATTTATTCTATATACTTGATTAAATTCAATTATTTTTTCTATTGCTGTTTTAGTTGGTCTAATTTTATTAGAAAGATTTGTGTTGATTCTTTTGAATTCACCAATAGTTGGTTCTGAAAGTTTTAAACCATGTTTTAAAAAATCTAAACAAGAATCTGATTTGTAAAGTAAATCAAAATCATACGGCCTAATAATTAATTCTTCAGGAAATTTATTCAATAGTTTTATCAGGTGATTGATATCATATGCCAAGGGATTCTCTTTATATAAATCATTTAAATATAAATCTATACTCTTTACTCCACCATCTTTTATATTTTGAATATAATCGCTTAAAATCCAGCCAAATTGACTCCTCACATAAATGATAATAGTAGTTTCAAATCCTAATTTACGAAGGAACCTAAGCGTCCTATAAATAACATATGGTTCACTTATAATTCTAGAATAAAATTGTTCAGATGTAAGAATAAGATTTTGATCTTGATGTTGATTAATATAATCTTGAAGTTCTTGTTCTGTATCTAAATCAAATAGGTATTTGTCTGATTTTGATTTAATCTTTAATATGCTTAATGTAACATCATCAAATTTCAGATTCCAATCTCTACTTTGAGATACAAGAAATTTAAAATCAGAGTTTCCAAATCGTATCTTATTGGGAATCATATAATATGAATTACTTTCTAAAATATCACGATTTTCATCTAACATTGCCTGTATTGATGATGTCCCTGTTTTTGTTGTACCTATGTGCAGTAAACACTTTTTCATCTGTTTAAGCTATTTAAATATACAGAAAGGGTGGTTTTAGCAGTATTTCTCCAATTGAATTTTGATGATTGCTGTAAACCTTTCTTCCTTAACATCTTAGATATTTTACTTGATTCAATTATTTTAGATACAGCTAATTGTAATTCATTTACACTTTTTACATCTATTAAAAGGGCTGCATCTCCTGCAACTTCAGGGATGGATGAGTGATTACCTGCGACACAGGGTGTTCCACATTGCATTGCTTCAAGTATAGGAAGACCAAAGCCTTCGTAAATAGAAGGATATACAAACACATCAGCAATAGAGTATAAAATTGATAAATCACTATCAGTAATATATCCTGTTTGGATAATAGAGTCAAAGGCCTTACTTGAATTAATCTTCTCTATAAGACTATTTGATTTCCAACCAAGTGTTCCAGCAAGCACTAGCTTAATTGAGCGATCAATCTCATTTAATTTCTCAAATGCTTCTATTAATGTTATTAGATTTTTCCTAGGCTCCAGCGTACATAAGGATAAAATGATTTTTTCATGATTCAATAAGCCTAATGAATTTTTAAATTGTTCTTTTAATTCCTGATCTTTAATTTCTTGAATAATTTTTGATGATGCCAAATGAGTGACATGTACATTCTCTTCTGGGATTTTTGAATTATATTTGATGAAATCTTGCTTTGTAGACTCCGATACACAAATTACATGATCTTCTTTCTTTAGATTTTTTAATAATAGATGAAATTGTCTTATGGTTTCGTCAGGAAAAGTTTCAGGAAATATATTTGGAATCATATCATGAATAGTAACTATACAAGATCTAATATTGCTATCTCTTACTTCATCTGGAATGAATTGAAAAGGAGTATGGAAGATAGTATTTAAGCTATTACAAGTAGAAAATTGTTTTTGAAAACTATTAAAAGAGGTTTGATTATACTTTGATGACTTAGTAGAGTGTTTGGATCTTGAACCGATAGAATTAAATTGTCTTAATTTATCTAACTCGTTTTGAGCAGGTTCTGCGTAATCCCAATCTTTTATAAATGGAAAAATATTAGCTTTGGAATTTGATTCCATTCCAATTAGCAATTCACTTGAATATCTAAATATTCCACCTCTTGAAACATTAGCTTGATTAGCGTGACCAATAACTAAAACATCAAAAATAATATTCAAATCTGATGTTTTTCTAGGTATTCTGAATGTTTCATCAGAATTTTTGATATCAATTAATTTGTTAATGATCAAAGGTTTGTTTGTTATATCATTTCTAATCTCTACATCTTCCTTATCACTTTCTATGCTTTTATAAGTCTCATTTTCATTAAGTAATAATGGTGTGTTATTTTTTATTTTATTTAAGTTAAGTAACCTTGAGATTGCTCTAAATGGTTTAGTGATTAACCATGAATAACTTTTATGTACCTCGTCCAACTTATTAGCAAGATCATTACACTTATTAGTTAGATCTTCAACATATCCTTTAGTTAACTCTAATTGCGAAAGTAAATCTGCTGCATAAATTTTGCTGGCTTCAAGATGATGATTACTTTCTTCTAAATCTAAATCCTTCTCGATAAATTGATTCTCTAGGTAAGCTTTTTCTTGATTAATCTTGGTTAATAAATCATCGGAATGTTTCTTAGAAAGATCCAGGTCAATTTTTACTTGACTAAGTTGAGTTAATAAATCATCGGAATGTTTCTTAGAAAGATCGAAATCAGTTTTTACCTGATTAAGTTGAGTTAATAAATTATTGGAATGTTTCTTAGAATGACCCAAGTCAGTTTTTACTTGACTAAGTTGAGTTAATAAATCATCCGAATGTTTCTTAGAAAGATCGAAATCAGTTTTTACTTGATTAAGTTGAGTTAATAAATCGTCAGATTTCTTTAAGTCATCACTTAATGATTGAGCCAATTTCCACATAAATTCACTTTCATTTACAGTTAGAAAATTTATATTTTGAATGAAATCAGGTCGCCTATTAATTAGACTTTTGTATATAGCTGAAATTTTTTCGATATCATTATAATCATAAGTATTGCCTCTTGTTGATTTCTCATTATGAATAGAAGTTATTTCAGATGAATAGTAAGTAGATAGATGTAATTTTTCCCAAAAGTCTAAACAAAGTGCAACATCTTCGCCACACACATCAAACTCAGTTCGAAAATTTACTTTTAAGAAGTCACGTTTTCTAATAAACATTAGTGCTCCAGTTACGGCAGGCATTAAGCCTGAATATTTGGCATCCAGTAAGTCATGTTTAATTAGGGGTATAAGTTGATCAGGTCTTAACCTATTATAAGGAATTCCATTTTTTGAAAAAAGTAATCCAGCATGAGTTAGCAATCCATCACTATTCCTAAGTCGAGCCCCTACTATTCCTATTTTAGGGTAAGTGTTTAATATTCTCAATCCTTTATCTAGGCTAAGGGGATCTAGAATTAAGTCATCATTTAACAATATCAGGATATCTCCCTTTGCTTTGGTTGAAAGAGAATTAATATTTTGAGCGAAGTGATAGGGTTCGTGTTGGCATATTTTAAAACAAGGTGATTTAAATTTATAATTATCTTCTAGCTTAATTGATTCTTCGGTACTTCCATTCCAGGAACAAAGAATTTCATCATCATCATTCCATTTTAGACGTGCCTTTAATAGGCTATCTAACATTCTTTTAATAAGCTTTTCATTCTTTGAGACAACTAGACAGGATATGGAATGTCCTTTTAATGTCGTTGACTCATCAGTGCTTTTCATAATGCTTGATTTGTTTGATCTAATTAGCTACCACTATTGATATCTTATCATTTTATGCCCACAAAACAATTAACATTGACTCGTCCTTAATTTTTTGTGAAAGTATTGGATTGTGATTAACCATTGATTTTTAAAATAAATAAACCTAGGTCTACCAAAATTCAATTTTGGAATCTTGATTTGGTATTTATTTATACAAGCTTTGATTTGACACCTAAGTATTGATGTAGTCATTTCTCTGAACTTGGTTCGAAGGCTAGTAAATTAAAAACAGAAATCCAAGCCTTTTCACTATTGATACATAGATAATATTAATAGGTTTAAGATCTTAAATGATTTTGTCCTGATCGTAATCATATACAAACAAAACGGCATCATTCTCTTTTTTATAGGTACAAAGAAATCTCTTCACTTATAGTGTAAATACGAAAAAAAATCGAGATAGTTTTATTATTCTACTCTCTCTTTCTTTTTACTTGTTACCAGAAGATGACAGTTATGTTGCCCTTCATTGCAAATACGTGATGTCCCGATATCCGAATGTAAAATTCATATATACATTCAAGCCTAAACTTGACTAAAATAGATAGATAAATAAATATCATTTAAAAAAATCCAGGGAATTTTATGCCTAAGATTTTCAGATAAAATTATGTTCCAAGGATATCTGTAGAAGCTAGCGGAAACAAATACACTTTCAAATATTTTCTTGCGAATTTTTATAAATGATCTCTAAATACTGCCCAAGTCCATCTAATAGCTTCCAAATAAGGCGAACTCGAAGGCCCACTAATCGTCAAGGCGGACAACAGAGGACCATAAGAGTTTATAGTTCTCCAGAATTTCTTCTGAGTTAAAATTCTATTTGTCGAGATAAGATTTTTATTGTTCTTTTAAGGTATTCATTGTTGTATCCCTGGCAGAATGAAGAATTCTAAAAGAAATTAACCACTGCAAGAATATATTTATTTAGCAAATTAGCAGTGATTTTTTATTCTTTGTTTATTTATGAATTACATGGTCAATAAAAATTCTGAATTATTTGATGCCTACGCCTATATCTTGACATTATTTTCTCACTAGTCAGAGTCACTTCTCGACCTCCAGGACAGATTCCTGTTGTTTCAATCACATATATATCTTTGGGACAATTAGAAAGAATTTGATCCTTTTTCTTCTGTGTATAATAGGAATATATTCTTTGACCTCCAAAGCAACGAATATCTTCTCTCACTGAACTATAACTACGATTTTGCCTTGAATTATTTACCTTAACTGTAAGGTATGAATTGCCAGAAACAAGGACTTCCTTGGTCTTTTTATTAAATACACTCCACATGAACTTATTCAATCCATCTTGAACAGTAAGAAAACTACCTCTATGGCGAGAGCCTAAGGTTACATTAAATGATTGACTTGGGAAACCTTTGTTTTGATATTTCCTATCAGTGAATCCACCTGTATTCATATTTTGAACTTTTATACGTCTATATTTATCTTCCCCCAGATCTAATGAGGTTTTTTCAACGAAGGAAAGATTATATACAGCAGACAATTCTTCCCCAGGACAATCCCCAGAAAAAATTATTTTTGAAATTCTTAATTCATTAATTGGATAACCATTGTGTAAGAATTGACCTAGAGAAGGTTTGTAGTCGTTGACTTTTGTAGATGTCAATGACATTGCAAAGGCAATTATCTCTGGTATCATTTATTGTTTAATTAAAATAAACCTCTCTAATAATATCATAAAAATATTTCTAGTTCTATTTATAATATTAATTATCCTAAAGTCATTCTAGAGCTTAAGAATTGATATTAGCTTTCTTTTTCAATTTTTTAAAATATATTAATGAGTATTTCTAATGTCCTGAAATCACTTCAAATCTTGCAGAAGACATTCCAGGTCTGTTTCCTACACCACAGGATAGATAAAACGCCTTAACTCATCAAGAGCAGTGGTGAACCGCACAAATAGTGCGCCCTCCTCGAGCAGCGACCTTAATGTAAAAAAATTAGTTTGCGTAGCATCGTTCTTCTTTTCTACTCTTCCCTGGTGCCTTTTGGTGCCTTTTGGTGCCTTTTGGTGCCTGGTCTAGCACGATGCAATGGGAGCTCCTTTCTATTTTATTCATGGTGAGAACAAAACAGTTAATGCAAATCAATGATTTTTATTCTTGTTTTTTTTCTTGCATTTGAGTTGTTAATGAGTAGTCAAATCTACTTTTTCGAATGGTAAATGATTCATTCGCCAAATAAGATTCAAAGGTTTAATTTTGATTAAAACATATTTATTCCTCATTAATTATTTATCAACAATCAGTGCTAGAAATACCCATTCCAAGAACTGCCCCTAAAGGAATTGCCCATCCATAAGCATCTTTCTTTGATAGGGCAGCAGCAAGGCCACCTCCAATCAAACCACCTGTGGTTGCCCTTGCGGAACTACAACTTCGAGAACTTTGTTTATAGGTAAAGTGGTTTCCCTGCGTCACCCAAGGGTGGCTTCGTTTGTAATGCCTATATGGTCGGTAATGGTAGTTGCTTCTCATGGTTCTCCATCTAGGAGGACCACAAGGAACTTCAATCCGATCCTTATAAGATTTGACGTATCCAGGAGATGAAGCAGTACCTGGAACATATTCTTCTCTGTATTCACTTCTAAAACAAGAATGTTCTACTGAGTATCCAGGTTGATATTCTCCTGCTTGTGCTGCTAAAGGTGCCAAGAGGACAGAAGTGAGCAAAAGAGTTTGAAACTTCATTCTTAGTTCCTTGCTTCCCTATAAAGACTATGAATCCTTTCTTGCTTCCAGGTAGGAAAGAAAGGACAGTTGAACTTTCAACTGTCCTTTTTGACATTAAGTTTTGTAGTGATGAAGAGGCACAAAAGAACCTGCTCAAAGGCAGGTTCTTTTGGAGATCAGGAGCAAGTGTTTCCATTTTTCCACTGCTCGGAGCATATCAACTCCTCACTTGGGTATTTTTACGCTTAACTCATTATTTGATAAGTGCGTAAAAAGGGGCCCCTCCTCGAGCAGTGCTCTTACCAACAAAATTTGTGTGAGTAGCATCGTACTTCTTTTCTACTCTTCCCTGGTGCCTTTTGGTGCCTGTTCTAGCACGATGCAATGGGGGGTTCTCTTCTTCTTTGAGAACCCATGACAAAGGGAACGGACATCAGAGAAGGTTTTCTCAGGATGCCAGAAATAGTCCAAACGACTGGTATGTGTAAGGCGACTATCTACCAAGATTGATGATGGTTCATTTCCTAAGTAGATCCCGATTGGATCTAACATCGTCGTCTGATTAGAGTCCGAAATCAAGGAATGGATTGATAATCAAACCAAAGTGTCTAGATAGGTCATCTATAGATAAGCACTCTATTTGCTAGCACTTATAGTACTTATCTATAGAGAAAAAAGACAAAAATGGGCAAGTATTTTTTTATAAATGATCTCTAAGTCTTGCTCAAAGTGATCTAATAGATTCTAAAAATAGGTCGAATCCAACCTCTCCTTTTTATAAGTGCCCTGATGTCCCAGGAGTTATCAGAATGTTCTGCTTTTATTACAATTTTAGGAATTTATGGCGATTTTGCTTTTAGTTAGTTTCTGAAAGGATCAGTAGCTCCCATTTAGGTGCTAAGAAATTTTTCTAGAGACTATTTGCTTTAATTTAGTTTGAGAAGTAATAAATTACTCAAAAGACAAGTTTTTGCTTTGAACAATATTTTCCTTCTCCTTTAAACCATTTCTTACTCTCTTTACTCCCAAGAGATAAACTCTTGTTCATATCAGAACAAGCCCCCTTCATATCCCCCAGATCATGTTTTATATGACCTCGCGTATGAAAAGAATTCTTATGCTCATGATTTAACTCAATTGATTTATCTGCATCAGTAAGAGCTTCTTTTAACCTGCCAATATTATATTTACTCCAAGCACGATTATTGTAGTAATGATAAAGGATTGAATCATCTTTTTCTAATTCTATTGCCTTGTCAAAATCCTTAATAGAGCTCTCATATCGATTTAATTTCTGTTTGGAAGCACCTCTGTTGTGATAACCGCGTGATAACTTTAGATTGATGCTAATTGCCTTAGTCAAATCTGATATTGCCCCCTCATAATCCCTATTATCGTATTTCTCATTTGCTGCCTCCATCAGTCTATAAGATTGCACATATGCATAAAAGTTTTTACGCATTTTATTAAGATAAGTGACTCCTTCTTGTGCCTCAAAAGGACATAGCTTTGCCCATTGCTCAAATGGATTTCCATATACAGTTTGGAATTTTGGCTCTCCGTTATTTTGACCTCCTTTGTGTAATACATCCTGGATTTTTTGGTGCTTTAAGTCGGGGGTAATAGAAAAAACAAACTTCTCATTTGTACAGTGGGCATAATTCCATCCTTCTGTGATCCCATCATTTTTGTTTCTAAAACCAACCTGTTCTTTTCCCTTCGTTTCATAGTTATAAATCCATGATTTCCTTCGGACTTTTACCCTCCTCCAACCAGCAGGTAATTCTTCTGGTTGCGATAACTGCTCTATCTCAATATGGCATCCTGTTCCACAACCAATTCTTGGAATAATTTGATCTTGAGGTATAAATCGACTATTGAAACTAAATGGAATTTGCGACCCAATCAGAAAAACAAATGTTTTTGCGAAAAAAGCATTATCCATAATTGCCACCTCAGTACATGATTTACCTTTTAAGCAATGCTGAATGGTCTTTATAATCTCCTTTCGCCTAGGGGCAAACAAGCGATAGGTTTTTTTTCTTAAAAAGCACACCTCCTAAGGTCCTGTTTAGTTAGGTGCCAGGGGAAATGCTAGAAAAAAATACAAAAAGCAACCTGAAGTTAGCTCCAGGAAGAGCCATGTAGTACCTATTTAACGGATACCCTATCCATTCAAGCTGGTCCAAAGCGGTTCATAATTTCATTTGGATTTGACTGTTATCGGTAGATTTTAGACTGATTTTGAGATTACATTGGTTCTTATTTTTAACTTATTCAGTGTATTCAGTGAAAAAATCTTCTTCCATTAGTTCTTTTTAGCAGTTTGATGGGCACTGCTGTTTATTCACAAGTTTTTTTGAGCGAGTGGTTCTAGTAGTACTGCTTGTCCTTCTAGCAGTCAATAAAAGGGAATGGGTTTTGCAAGTCCAATAACTACTAGTAATTTTTTTCGCGCTGGCGGGAGCGAAACTTTTTGTTCATCAAATACTCAATATAAGGGAAATGTTTTTTTGTAGAAGCAACTAATCAGAGATCAAAAAGACACCTCGCTCACTTGTAAATAAAGGAACCCATTTGGTTAGGACGAGCTTCGCGCAAGAAGCCGGTCTAGTGATACACATATACTAACAGATCTGTTGGGTATCAAGTAAGGCATTAAGAAGGGCAGGGTATTGCGATCCCGCCCTTTGAGTCAAGCACTTATTTTTTAGACCTTCATGCTCTGACTCCTGATTCAATTATAGATCGCTGAGATCAAGAATCAATGGTGATTAACACCTGTTTTTAAGCGATTACAGTTCCTATCCCCAGTAAGTTTTAGATATGTCGAAGTTGGTCCCAGTAAGGGCTGCATAGTGCTTTTTGGGACCAAGCCTACTTATGTTCTAATACATGCCTTCGAGATCTCAAGGAATCACCTTATAGTCGAAATGAGACTATTTCTAACCATTGCTCATATTGATTTTAGGGCCTGGTCTTTAGTTTAGAGAATATAATTCTTGGATATTCTACAAAATTACTAATGGGCAATTTAATTTGGTTGATATTAGTTATTGTTTTCTGGTTTAATTGGGATTCGATTGGCAATATTTTTATGACAGATTTTTCGCTTGGGACTTCTGCAAACGTTGAAAAATTAAAAGAAATTAATATACATGAACCACTTTATAAGGTTAATGTCGATCAAATAGTTAAAGAGTTTGAAAGCAATTCAATTACTGCTGAAGATAAGTATCTGTATAAACCTATAGAAGTTCATGGTTATATTACCAGTATAGATGACTCGATGTTTAATGATAATGATGTAACTATTTCTATGGATAATGGTGAGGAATATTCATTTGATAGAATAAGTTGTAATGTTACCAGAAGTGCACAATCAGTCAGAGAATTACGTAAGGGTATGCGTGTAGCTTTAAGAGGAGTAGTAGTTTCGGAAGAGGCAGGAGTGACTCTTAAAAAGTGTGCATTTTATATATTCTCTGAAAAAAGATGGGTTTGAACTCTAGCAAAAAATAAGATGGCAATTATAAATCTAAAATCCTTTTAATATGCAAATACTTGAATCCCCTGATTTGGTTTCAAACAGTATTCATAATTTCAATTTAAAGATGGTCTATCTTTTCCTTCTCGAACACATTTCAAGAATGAAAACTCTTATTAGAAGATTAGCAGATTCAGTTGCATTTTTTTTATAATGAAATAAAGGTGGGACAATGATTTATTTCTTGACTGAATTAGTTACCCCATTAAGGGTATTTTTAGGAGTTGTTTTGATAGTTGGTTTTTTATGTATTATTGGGCTATTGATGCTGCTCAATAAAATTGTAGATGAGCAAATCGAGGAGCAATTAACAAGGTTTTTTGATAAAGCGAAAATACCAAGAGCATTGAGAAAGCGGATAAGGATAAGGATAAAATGGAGATAAAGCATATTAATATTACTTTGAGAGTTTATTTTGAATGGTGTCTTTTAAGCAACCAAAATTTCATAAAATCTGCAGTGGATTTATAATCGATTTACAAAAGTAAGTCCTGATGCTTCATATGACTTATTCATACAACTTAAATGGAAAGAAGTTCTCTCCATTTTTTGTCAGTCCCATGAGGTTTCATCAACTGACAGAACGTCCTATTAAACCTTTCATTTAGTTTCTAAAACTATTTCCTCTTTAGAGAGAAATGTATGTGCAAAATATATTCCTAAAGGATTGTATTGCTTATATAACCCTAAATACTCATTTAGAAAAAAGTACCTGCTCCTGGAATAGACCAAGATGGAAAATCTGACATAGAAAAGAATTGAAATTTGATGATGAACTCTTTAGCTCGCTGCTTAGAACAAGGTTTTTCAGTGGTCGACATTTTTGAGAGTCATCAATTGCCTTTTGAAAGTGTTTTGGAATATATACTATCCTTGGAGAGAAAGGGTTTAGTAAAACTGTCTTCCGTTAGGTCAATCCGATGATTAAATTGCCAGATTTTGAATTAAGCATTGAAGACGATTTAATCTTTTTAAAAAGATTAAAGGAATCTGAGGTTACAGAATCTTATGTTAATTGGTTGAATGATCCGGAAATAAATACTTATTTAGAATGCAGACATACCTTTCATACACTTGAATCAACGAAGGAATATATATCTAATTTATCTAGAGAAGATAGTAATGAATTGATGTTTGGTATTTTTCTATCTGCTAATAAACAACATATTGGCAATATTAAATTAGGCCCTATTGATTGGGTAAATAGTCATGCAATTGTTGGTTTGCTTATAGGAGAATCGGATTTCTGGGGTAGGGGGATAGGTACACGGGCGATAGGTCTCTTATCCTCTTTCTCCGTTAGATCTTTAGAGCTGACAACTCTTATGGCAGGTTGTTACTCTGAAAACCTTGGTTCTTACAAGGCTTTTCTTAAGGCTGGCTGGAGTCCTTCTGGTTGTATTCCTAACTATTGGACCAACTCTTCAGGGAAACGCTCTGATGAACTTTTAATTTCCTACAATTCCAAGCCTTTTATTGACATACCTGCTCAAGGTGGAACTACTTTGATTGGAGGAGGTTCACTATTAAATGAAGCTGCTAGTTTCCTAAGGGCGAAATCTGAAGATGTTTTAGTTGTAGTTGCTTCTCGCCACGCTCATGATTCTTATATTCAAAATTTACAAGGAATTGGGTGCAATGTTTATATTACTGATGAACCTAATCTAGATGTACATCTTCACAATGAATTGATCTCTTATTCTAGGTTATGCTTATGCTTTGGACCAGCATGGATCTTTAAAGAAAAAATTCTAAATATTTTTCAAGACAGAATTTTTAATTTTAATGGAATACCTATTCCCAGGTATTTAGGAGGTGCGCATTTCTCTTGGCAAATTTTGCATGAGAATCGTGAAGGAGGAGCATTTATTCAACAAATAACAGATAAAATTGATCGTGGAGATATTATTTTATTTGAAAAGTATAATTTGCCAGCTAGTTTAAGGACTCCATTACAATATGAGGAATATAATAATAAAAAAGGATTCGATATTGTGAAGAGATTTTTATCAAAAGCTCTACATGAAAACCCAACTTTTACTAAGAGTACTGAATTTATTGATTGGCAAAATCTATTGTATTATCCTCGGTTATATACTCCCAAAAATGCATGGATTAATTGGAATTGGTCAGGCAGGGATATAGAACGTTTTTGTAATGCTTTTGATTCACCCTATCCAGGAGCTAGAACAATATCTAATAATTTGGTAGCTATACTTAAGGACGTAAAGTTTCATGAGGATCAATATTCACATCCCTATAGCGCTGGCTTAATTGTAAGACTGTCTATCCTGCCAGATCATCTATGGGTAGCTGTAACAGATGGCTTTTTAGAAGTAAAGTGCTTTTCTCTGCATTATGATGAAAATAATCCTCAAGAATCTATTAAAGTAAAACTAGGTGATAGGTTACAAACACCTTTAAAGTATTTAGATGACTCTTTAGAAAGAGTAAATTTTGACTCTAAAGGTCTGAAGTGAGAGAACTAATCAGAAAGAAGACATTGACAATCGTTCAGGCTAGAATTTTATCAAATCGATTGCCTGGCAAGGTTTAAATACCTTCCTTAACAAGCCAATGATGATAAATTAACTAGATAGAAGTTCCTTGGCTATTTTATGATAAAATTGATCATGAAAATGTCTATGGCTTTTCATAGACATAGCCATAGACATTCTCAAATCTCTTTTTAGTAGAGCTTTCATTGTACAAGTTACCTACTGTTAGCTTTTCTCTCATTGCTCCACAAAAATGATTGATAAAGTTTCGTTCATTCATGAAGCACAGACACTCTTAAATAATTTATTCCATTTTAATTATGGTGTCGCTGGTAGTTATAATTCTTTTATTCATAAAATTTATTCGCAGTATGGTCTTTATACTCGACATACATTTGATTCTGGGTCAAAGTTAAATGGTTGGATCATTCCTAACGAATGGAACCCTATTAATGCTTTTATTAAGTGTTCGGATTCTGATTTAAGTTATGATTGTTTGAGTATTTCTCCTCTTGGTGTAGCCTACCTATCACCGTCCTTTAGTTCTAGATTAACGATTGATGAGTTGAAAAAAAATATATGTACTAGAATTGATATACCAAACGCTATTCCATATGATTGGACCCGCCTATATAGAAATACCAAGCGTGATTCATGGGGACTAAGTATTCCCTATTCTGTTTTATCTAAGTTTGAAAAGTGTAAATTTGTTGATATTAATATTAAGGTCAAAAGTAAACCCTCTTCCATGTCTGTTTTTGACTGTCTTGTCCCGGGACATACTAATAGTGAATTCATTATAAATGCTCATAATTGTCACCCTTACCAAGCTAATGATGATCTATCAGGTGTAATCATTTGCTTATTATTATCTAAATACTTGCATGAAAACTCTTTTTATTATTCTTTTCGCTTTGTAATAGCACCGGAGCTTTTCGGACCTTTGTTTTGGATTAACTCTTTATCCAAAGAAGATATTTCAAAAATGAAGGGTGCTATTCTTCTCAAGTCTGTTGCTAATGACTCTTCAATTAAATTCCAAAAGTCTTTCGATGGTAATAGTTCATTAGATCTAGGCTTTGAATATTTATGTAAGAGCAAGGCTAATAATTTTAGCTCTGATGAAATCTATGAATATCGTACTTATTATGGAAATGACGAAATTGTCATGGAGAGTCCCCCTTATAATATACCTACTGTCACATTTACGAAATATCCATTTGATTCCTATCATACACATTTAGACAATATTGAGAGTTTTGATTTTGAATCTCTATACCATACTTTTGAAAGCTTAATCTCCTATATTACTGTTATTGATCAAAATAGAAAAGCACGACTTTCTCACAGCGGTGTTGTCTGTCTATCATCGTATAACTTATATAAGCATGCACATGCTCCAGGTATTGATAACTTAGGCACGACAGATAATGAAAAGGTATGGAATGTTATTATGAATAAAATGCCGCGACACTTGGAAAGTGGTTTGAGTCTTCTAGAGATTGCTTCTATATATGATGTTAATATATCAGAATTATTATCATATGCTAAACAATGGGAAGCTAATTCTCTTCTGGAACTTTTATCGATTTGAGTTAAGCCAATTTTTGCATGATTAAAAAAACTTACACCTTCTCTTGCAAGAAAACATTATTTAGACTGATTTTAAAATCCTTCTGTTAACAAATACAAGGAATCGAGAACATGTTGTTCATACCCCTTAGAGTTGTATAGATAATAATAGAGATTATATATTTATACTTGATTCTGATATCCCTTGTGTTTGTATAAATTAATTTAGCTCCACTCACGACCATAAGTGAGTAGATACTATCGTCTTTGTATTGTATATAGGTATCTTCACACATCCTTTACCTAATTATAGACCAATTTTAAAAAGTTTTTGACTTTATCTTCAACTTCAATTGTATGTCTGATCGCGCAAGTTTATTGAAAGCACATTCTCGCATCTCATAATTGTTTCCCTTATTGCAATATCCATCCTTCTTTCCTGCTGATGCAGTTAAAGGGATGATCAATAGGAATAGAATGAAGTAACTCATTTACTCCGGATCATTCATTAAATAAAGTACTTCTAGATCTTGCCTTGTGTCGGCAACCTTCCGTCTCAAAAAGTTCAAGGAATCTCCATCCATTTTTGATTCAGTAATAATTGCTTCTGACTGTTCGATGGCATGTTCCAAGTTCTTGATTTTTAGATTCCTAATTCTCTTATCTTTCTTGCACTGTTCAAGGGTGTATGCATCAATCATCTTCTCTCTCGACCCTTGGGAAATAACGTGTGATCACAATTTTCATCCACAAAAATAAAATGACGAATCCATGATGGGACCAAATTTGAAGAGCATATCATTTCTATTGATGCTCCCTGAAGCATGCTGTAGAAGTTTCCTCGTACTTAATAAAAAAAACTTTTGTAGAAATTAGGAAAATATGTCATTAAAGTTTTTACTGGTATAGGGATTGGGAATCCTACTTTGATATGGAATGCAAATTCTTGTTTTTTCACCTAAGAGGTGGGGAGCGATGATTGGAATTTTCATTGAACCAGCACTTCATTTCTAGATACCTTAATTAGGACAGTCGATTTGGTCTGAGTACTCGCAATAATATTGTTTTAACATCTTGATTCTTATATTAAGTGGAAGAATAAACCCTAGCTCTATCTTTTTTGTTGGTATAATCTATCCGAAGTGAGAAGAATAAACCTTTACTTATATTTATTTTTAATGGTTTCTAATTATAAAGCCATCAACAATCTAACTTTTATCAGCATTGCTCGTGGCCAGTTAATCAAATGTGATTCGTTGACATGTATCTTTGAGAGTTAGAGCTGAAGAGGGAGAGATGGAGGCTTGGTATTAAGGCTTTATTGACTTATAAAAGCAACCCAAGAGTAATGATTTCTATTAAAGCAACAACATCTCACCAAAATTTCTATAAGATACTACTACCAATAGAGGTGAACTAATTGAATACCACATTGTTTGCTTCAAAACAAACCAAAGAGAAAATAATAGAAAGTTTAATCCCAGCATTCTGTATATTTATTGGATTAATAGCGATAACTAATCACGTTTTATGGCGAGATGAAATGCAAGGCTGGTTGGTTGCAGTTAAAAGTCATTCTTTGATTGATCTATGGAGGAATAATGTGCCATCAGGACACCCTGCTCTTTGGTCATTATTAATTTATTTAGTTAAAGATATAACAAAAACTCCCATCAGTATGCAACTCTTGCATTGGTCTTTAGGCTCATTCGCGATTATTATCTTTTGGCTTAAAAGTCCCTTCCCAACTTGGCAGAAGACATTATTCATCTTTGGATTCTTTCCTTTTTGGGAGTATTATATTATTTCAAGGCATTATGTAATTTCAGAGCTCCTATTATTTATTTTTTGCAGTACATATAATTTAAGAGAAAGGTCATATATTCCGGCATCTCTTTGCATTGGGCTATTAACCAACACGCAAGCATTAGCATGGTCTATTGCCTTTGCTAGTGGAATAACTCTTTTGCTTGACTGGATTTCTAACCCGTATCAGAGGAGTGAATTTTTAAAAAATAGATTATGGAAATTAGATTTACTTTTGAGCTTAATAATAGTTACTTCTTTTAGTTTTTTTGGAGCATTTAGCTTGTTTCAGGTTGGAGATAAGGCTGGAATAATCGCATCTTTCCCATTTGATCCTCACCAATTCTTTAAAGCACTTGGTCAAATTCTGGGGGGGGTATACATTGATTATTCCTAATTCAAGAAGGTGGTTAGATCTTATTGCAGGGGGGTGCCTATCAATTTTATTAATAGCATCTACTTTGTCTTATATTAATAAGTCGAAATCTGGATTTACATTCTTTCTAGGAGGAGCTGGATTTTTGTTCTTATTTAACTATTTTTTATATATAGGTAGTGGAGCTAGGCATTATGGATATTTTTTCCTAATTCTTATAGGTTCTTTATGGATTTCTCAACAAGAAAAAAACAAACTAAAATCTAATGAACTTAATCATGAAACTCCAATATCTCAAAATCTATCGAAATTCTTTCCTCGGATTTTTGTTATTTGCCTCTCTATTCACCTTGCCACTGGAGCTCATTACATGATTAATGATTTCAATAAACCTTTTTCAGCAGGAAAGGCAACTGCAGAATATATAGTTCAGCAAGGCTGGCAAGACGACTATTTATTTGGTAGTAAGGATAATATTCTCTCCACAGTTTCTGGATATTTAAATAAGGATATTTATTATCCCGAGATTAAAGATTTTGGTAGCTATGCTCAATGGAATAATAGAAAACTAATAAAAAGAGAAGAAGTATTAAATGAAGTTAAAATATTCTTTGATAAATATCAAAATGCATCACGACTACTTTTAGTTCTCAGCAGAGACTCTGCACTAACCAGTTTAGCCCCTGGTGAAATGATTATCTATAAAAATATACAAATAATAGCAGATAAAAGCTTTGAAGAATCTTGGCATGATTCAGAAAGGTTCTTCTTATATTGGGCTACTAAATTGATTTAGCAATAGGTAATTTAATCTTAATTAAAAACCATAATAGATTAGCTTGGCCAAATTTCTTTTCTTTATGTTGAATAGTCCTTTCTCTCAATAGGTTTAGCTAAAGTATTTTCACCTTACTTCAGGAGTATTAGGATGAAATAGAACAATATGAAAATCTATTTCTTGTTCATATAATTATCTTTTGTATGATGATACCTTCTGAGAAGTCCTACAGCTTTATCTTAAGTGAGGTTTTGCTATCAATCATAGTTGAGCTTTACATTCATTTTTATAGATTACTACTGCTTGAGATATTAAAGATAATTAAGGGGATTTTCACAAAATTGTTTTGTAGAACAAATATTGTATTGGGTTTCACTTTTGATTACAAATGTTAAGGGATGAATTTTGCTTATGCTCTTATTAAAAAAAGAAGGGAAGTGAAGCCTATTTAGAGTTTTTCTCTTTAAAAATCCATAATTAATAGACAGATCTTGTCTCAAGAAACCATTATCCAAGCATCTACAAAAAGCATCTTTAATTTCATTTTTGGTTAACTTGTATAAGTTGCAATCCTTAGAATTATGAAATCTTGAACATTGAACAATGTTTGGTAATGATGATGCGCTTAAAAATGCAGATTTCACCTTGCTAATTGTTTGAGTATCTGAAATATCAATAAATTCAATATCGTTAATCGATTTAAAATCTATTTTATTACAGAAGGATGATGAGATGCTCCCATCTAAGCCGTAGTCAAAAATAAACTTATGCATGGTATTTTTGTAGCGACTATTTTTGTCATCAATTATTGACTTAATTTCCTCTAAGGAATGCGTAATTGCATCATTCTTTATATGTGAGAATAGTCTTTTACTCGGATTCCTTATAGTAGTAACAATTCGAGGTTGGGAATTAATTCTCTCACTTAACTGTTTAGATACTTTTGTCCATGTAGCTCCATGAGTGGATATATAAATGCTTTTTAAGTTTGGAAAAATATTAGGATTTGTTAAGTTTATTAATGCAGTATTCTGATCATTTTTCATGATCGACTCACCTGCATTGAAATATATATGATGGTTGTTACAATCTTCATATTTCCTATTAACATCAACTAGGATTTGTTTGAGTTTATGTATAGGATATTCAAAAGAAGTCCCTCCACTCCTAGGAATATGTAAAAACATAAGATATTTCCATGATTTAAGATTAACATCATTTTCTGCTTCAAAAGAAGGGATAAAAGTGAAACCAAGTCTATTACAAGTTTCCTTTAGTTTATCTAGATATTCTCGATTAACTTGCTCATAAATAGGCTCATTTCCAACAAAAGGATCAATTGAAGTTATTGGTTTTGTATATAAAAAAAAGCTTTCCCATGTTCTAATTGAGGCATCAATATTACCTTCTTTTCTATATGCATTTGCCAGGGCTCTGTAGCTAATTACCATTTGGTTAATAGATGAGGAATCAACAAGAGTAAATGCCTTTCGAAAGGCCTGAATTGCTTCTTTAAAATTGTTTGTTTGAAAGAGAGCTAATCCAAGACCTCGGTATGTATCCCAATTCTCTTTTAGTGCTAGTGATTTGCGGAATTGCTCAATTGCTTCTTTGAATTGACTTGTATTGTGTAATGCTGACCCAAGTCCCTTATATGAATTCCAATCTTCTTTTAGTGCTAGTGATTTGCGAAAGGCATCGATTGCTTCTTTAAACTTGTATGTATTGTGCAGGGCTGATCCAAGACCTTTATATGAATTCCAGTCTTCTTTTAGTGCAAGTGATTTGTGAAAGGCATCGATTGCTTCAGCGTATCGGTTGCATCTGTATAGTGCCCATCCAAGACCATGGTATGAATTCCATTGCTCTTGAAGCTCAATTGATTTCTTGAAATTAACTATTGCTTTTTTATATTCGCCAATATTAAACCCCTTTTCCGCTAAGGAATAGAAATACAAGGCAGTTTTGGGTTCTTTCATTCCTAAAGGCCTATTATTCTGAGAGATTAGATAGGTTGCTTTGATTGATCAGGAAGGAGTGTTTAGTTATCTGGAAATGTATCTTCATTGAGATACTATCATGTCCGCAGATATCTTATAGGCGTTTCATTCTTTTCTTCGATCTATTTATGGAATCTTTGGAGCAAATGAAAGCGGCTTTTTTTCTATGAGAACCTCTATCTAAAATAATTCTACTCGCACTGTTCGTGCATTAGCTGTTTTATATTGTTGGTTCATATACAGAATATGTCCATTAGTGTGAGTAGAGTGTATTTGATCTCAGACTTATTAGAAGTGATAACTCTATAGTTATTATATTTATAATCATCTGACTTCTTTAGAGTCATAACCCTTATAATACTGCTTCTATAAAATCAGAAATTAATTCTTTTAGTATGATTATACTACTTATTGTAAGATATAGACTTATTAGTTTTTTTTCAGTAAATCAACAATAGTTTTACTAGAAACAATCCATGTTCTTAGAAGCTATAATATTTTGCAGACAGATTACAATTTAAATCTAACCACACCATTTCAGGAAATATGGGATATTGATACATGATTGGAGTATGTAGTAAGACTTTACTTGAAAAGTGCGTAAAATCTCCATCAGACCAGAAGATTCAAATCTAATCAAAGCGTAGGACAGATCGTTTGTGATTACTAAAAGTTGAATTGAGCAAGCAAACTTTTAGCCAATCATTATGAGAAATGGGCATAATGAACATATTCATAGCTTTCTATTTATAGAGAGATATATTCCAAGGTCTAATGAATAGTGGAGAGTTATATTATTAAGCCCGAACAAATTAGTAGAAAAATATATTCAGGCCTCAGAACAAAAGCAAATAGGCCTATAACACAATTCCATATAGGTTTGTCTTGGCTCTCAAACTATTTGGATCGGAGTGCTAGAATAAAAACGTTTTGTTTAGCCTAAGCTTAGTAGAAATGAGAATAAATAAAATATTTACAAGTCTTATAGCTATTAGTGGTTTAAGTGCCGCGAACTTTTTGGAACCCTCTTTTGGAGGAACTCATCAAGCAATATGTTCTTTTTATACAAGCTACCAGCCATGTAGAATAACAATATCTAATATGCATATAGAGGGTAATCTCCCTAAAGATTATCTTTATGTAGATGAAAGCAATTTTCTGGATTTAAATGTTTACGAAGACTTAGATAAGTCTTCAAATTTAGTAGTTGGTACTGTTACAACATTGCTCCTTGGCCCCCTAGGTTTATTAGGATTTTTAGTTAAAAAGAAAACAGGTACTGTTGATTATGGGATTTCATTTGAAAATGATAGAGGAAGAAAGAAAACTGCATTCATCCGATTTAAAAATATGAATGCAGCCGGCGAAATGGCGAAGGAATTGCCCGCACTTTTAAATAATATATCTGGCAAAGAATTGCCTAACCCTGATAGCCTTTACTGATAAGCTACTACTAAGTTTAAGAGTAATTATTCATACCGATATGAAAATGAAATTATACTATCTAGCTTGGTTAGACACATGCTATCCTCTCTCAGGATTTTAGGTCTTATAGAATCTTTCAATGAAAAAGCTAGCTTCTGCTATAACCATTGCTGGTTTTCTCTTCTTAAATACAAGTTGTTCTGGTGGAGGGAGAGACGTTCCCGATAAGGCTAAAGACCCATGTAGAGATGATGCTTCCGAGCAAATAGGA
>CACEWU010000019.1 GCA_902563335.1 uncultured Prochlorococcus sp.
CGGACTCATGTGCCAGATGTATCAATGACATAGATCAAAAAGTACTTAATAAGGGGAGTATTGATAAATACCTAATTTTTTTAAGCAACTATTTCCTGTATCCGAAAAGGTTTTTGGGGTGGATGGAATTGCAAGGATTATCTCTATAGCTCGGACTCATGTCGTAATGATTTCAAATTAGTTTCCTTGAAAAGATTGAAAAAATCACAATTTAAACAATGCCCCCGGCCTTACAAATAAGAAGGTCGGGGGCTCTCGTCGGGTCCGCTATGGCGCGAAACCTGTTGATCAAGGGGAAAGACGATTGATCAGATGGCGTTCTCCACGATCAGCAGACCCTTCAATAAACAACTGGGATTCATTGACACCTCCTCCATTGGGATAAGGACAACTCACGAGGCATTCGACTTTTGCCAATTAAGACAAAGTCACTTCGCTATTGCCAAAGCAAGACAACAATAGCTGGAATTCGAGAGAGTTGTTTGGGGCCAGTGGATAGAGGGATTGCAGTGAGAATGAGACTTATTCTTAGTTGATCTTCCTAATAAAGAAGGTTAATTTTTCGCGTTAGTAGAGACAGATAGCAAGAATGGATAAGTCTTTTACTTGTTTGTCGTGTACGTACTTGAGCTGGCGCTTAAATTCAGTCCTTTCCCGTTGTCAGTTCAGCGAAAAAAATTGTCTGAGGCAGAAGCGCTTTATCACAAGGTCAAACACTCCATTGAGAAGGGTCAGCCTCGGATACTGGAACTTAGTTGTGAAAAGGTTGAAGATAAGAAAGTGACTGTTCTTGTCTCAGAAGTGTTGGCTGTTCAGATTTACGAGAAAACTGCTGCTACTGGTGGTAGTAAACGCCCTGGATTTTCTTTTGATGCGTAAAAAATGGGATTGTCCAGAGTTAGGTCAAAAAATCAAATATCAGATTTTTGTGGTCTTAGTTTAAAGAAGGTTTCTTTTTCTTGGCCAGGTGGGGTTAAAGCCTTAAATCAATGCACCTTCTCTATTCCTGGACCAGGTTTATGGATGCTGGTTGGGAGTAATGGCAGCGGTAAAAGTACTCTTTTTCGATTAATTGCAGGAATGCTGGCAGTTGAGAGTGGAGAAATTGATTGCACACTTCAACCTGCTCTCATGTTTCAAAATCCAGATCATCAGCTGCTTCTGCCCACTTGTGGAAGTGATTTACGCCTTAGTCTTCCAAGAAATTTAACTCAACATGAGAGTTCGAAGCGGATCCGCTTAGCTCTTGAGCAGGTTGGTTTGGCTGGAATGGAATTACGTCCAATACATACCCTAAGTGGCGGCCAAAAGCAGAGATTGGCACTGGCTGGAGCGTTGGCTAGTGAAGCGAATCTGTTGCTTTTGGATGAACCAACGGCGCTTTTGGATCCATCAAGCCAAAAAAATGTTTTAGGGATAGTGCAGAGGCTCTGCAGACGTTCCAAAGATCCAATTACGGCAATTTGGATTACGCATCGGTTAGAGGAGCTTCAATATTCTGACGGTGCTGCAAGGATGGAAGGTGGCAAGGTGAGCAGCTGGAGTGACGGGAAACGCTTAAGCAAGGATTTAAAATCACTTGCGAGTTGGCGGGTATGAAGGGTAAGTTCATCGAGTTGCAATCCTCGGTAGCTCAGCGGTAGAGCGGTCGACTGTTAATCGATTGGTCGCAGGTTCGAATCCCGCCCGGGGAGTTCTCTAAGCACCACAGTCTTTGGCTGTGGTGCTTGCTTTTGGTCATGAAATCCGCAACAGAGCGTAGACTGAATTGGAAGACTTTCTAAAGAGACAAAGTCTTGTTGATTGCTTTTTTCAAGGCAAACTCCTTGCAATAGCTGGCTTTTTGAGAGTTTCGAGCAAAATGTTCGATTTGAATCTAATGCTGCAGTGCAACACAAATCTTGAGAGAATCCATCAAAAGTTCATTAACAGCATTTAGCTGGTTAATCAATCCTTCCGGACTCCGATCTAATGAAGCCTTGCATCTTGCTGATCGAAGACGACCAGGACATGCGTGACCTGGTTGGGGGACACTTGGAGATTGGTGGATTTGATGTACAGCGTGCTGAAGACGGAATAAAGGGGCAGGCTCTAGCTCTTCAGTACACACCTGATCTGATCATTCTTGATTTGATGCTTCCTAAGGTCGATGGCCTTACTTTGTGCCAGCGTTTGCGTAGAGACGAGAGAACAGCTGGTATACCAATTTTGATGCTCACTGCTTTAGCTGGTACAAAAGATAAAGTCAGTGGATTTAACTCTGGAGCAGATGATTACTTAACAAAGCCTTTTGACCTTGAAGAACTACAGGTAAGGGTTAAGGCTTTATTGCGTAGAACAGATCATGCTCCGCTTGGGTCTTCTAGTAGCCATCAAGAAATTTTGAATTATGGCCCTTTAACGTTGGTTCCGGAGAGATTTGAAGCGATTTGGTTTGAGCGTCCAGTGCGTTTAACGCATTTGGAGTTTGAGCTACTCCATTGCCTGTTGCAAAGACATGGGCAGACAGTTGCCCCTTCTTTAATTCTGAAAGAGGTATGGGGTTATGAACCTGATGATGATATTGAGACGATTCGAGTACATGTTCGACACCTTCGTACGAAATTGGAACCAGATCCACGTAAACCTCGCTTTATAAAAACTGTTTATGGTGCTGGATATTGTTTGGAGTTACCAACTGGAGCAAAAATCAAAGATTTTCAAGAAGTTTTGGCTCAAACTCGCTTAGAACGTGAGGCTGAGAATTCAGAAGGGGAAAGAGTTACAGCCTGAATTAGTTTTGATTAATTTCTAGTAAGGCCACTTCCCAAGCAAGTCTTGGTTGTACAAAAGAAATGAGTTGAAGTCGCAGCTTTTCTAGTCTTCTAAGTTTTAGTGAATTAGTTGTACTCATCCAAATATTTACTTCTAGCCAATTGATTAACCATAGTTGTTGCTCGCAATTTAATGATTCACATATGTCTCGTGCTAAAGCTAGACATTCGATGTTTTTTTGTGGCAGGTTCTCTATGCGAGGCCATAGCTCGCTTGGGATGTCTTTCCAGGCTTTCGCATGGTTTAGTAATGCTCCAGGGGAACCTCCTGCAAGATTTATTAATTCTTTATGCGTTACTACAAAGTCATGAGATGTTGAGAGGTCGGAATCTTTGTTTTCCTTGAATTTGAGCAAAACATTTTTTAGTGAATCTTTGTCTAGATAAAAAAATTGAATTGATTGACATCTTGAGCGTATTGTAGGTAATAAACACTCAGGCCTTGAAGAGATAAGAATTATGAGGCCATTTTTCGGTTCTTCAAGAGTCTTTAAAAGTGCATTTGCAGCTGATTCTGAAATTGTTTCTATTGCTTCAATTACAACCATTGCGAGATTTGCCTCGATTGGTTGCTTACCAAGAAAAGTTGTAATGCTTCTAATTTGTTCAAGTCGAATTTGTGGCGGTGATCTATAAATTATGCCTTCTAGATGACTCTTTGATTGAGTAATGAGCTTTCCTTGATGAATATAAGTTGGTTCTACCCACATTAAATCAGGATGATTGAAGGATTCTAATCTTCTTCTTTCACGTGTCGATGGATGGCCATTATTTAGTAAACCTTCTAGGAATCGCAAAGTTGCTAATCTCCTTCCTACTCCATGTGGTCCTATAAAAAGATAAGCAGGCGCTATGCGTTTTTTCTTAAGTGCTGAACTTAATAGAAAGGTCGCCGATGGTTGACCGATTAAATCTTGAAATAGTTCTTTCTCTGATTCATTAGGACTCATAACATACTATCTATTAGTGCAATTGAAAAAATCTTTTAATTCAATTTCAATTGCTTTACTTACTTCATCGGCTTTGAGTTCTGCAGGTATTTTGATCCAATTTCTTTCTTTTGCTAAAGATGAAAAACCCGTAGCAACTTTGGTTAAAAACTTTTTACCTTCTGATTCTATCCTGTCGTTTTCTTTTGTTTGTCTCCTGAGAAGACTTTCTTCGATAGGTAAATCAAGCCAAAGGGTGATATCGGGAATTAAACCTTGAGTAGCAATTAATTCGAGTTGTTCAATAATTTCAAGATTGAGCTCTCTACCGAAGCCTTGGTATGCCAAAGTAGAACCACTAAATCTATCTGATATTACCCAGTCTCCTTTATTCAAGGCAGGGAAGATTGTTTGAGATACATGTTGAGCTCTGTCAGCTGCATATAGAAAAAGTTCAGTTAATGGTTCAGGACTTGTGTTTTTAGGAGGTGATAATAGTAATTCTCTTAAAGTGGCACCTAAGGCAGTGCCACCAGGCTCACGAGTCAGATGTAATTGGGAGTTAGGTGGCATTAATCCACTATTGGGCAACCAATTTGTTAAATGTTTTATTTGAGTTGATTTTCCACACCCATCGATTCCTTCAAGAACTATGAAATGTCCTTTCATGCTGGCCGAAGAGATAAAGCGTTTATAACAACTGTTATAGAACTAATTGCCATCAATAGAGCAGCAACCGGAGGAGACAGGAGTAATCCAAAGTTGGGTAGGAGTAATCCAGCGGCGATTGGTAATGCAATCATGTTGTATCCAAATGCCCAGAAAAGATTTTGTCGAATCTTGCTCATTGCTCTTTTGGCTAGCAAAAGTGCTTCAGGCAATCCTTCTAATCGATCACCAAGTAAAACCAGGTCAGATGTTTCTTGGGCGATTTGTGTGCCAGTACCTATTGCTATTCCTATGTCTGCAGCGGCCAGAGCAGGTGCGTCATTGATTCCATCACCAACCATTGCAACTTTGCCATGCAGGCGCAGTTGTTCTAGTTGATGCAGCTTTTCATCCGGTAGTAATTGCCAACCTAGGTGAGATGGGTCAAATCCTAGATGCCCTCCAATATTTTTTACAGCTTCTTTTCGATCACCACTAAGCATAAATAGTTTTAGTCCTTGTTCTTTTAGGCGATTAACAGCAATGTCAACATCTGGACGCAGTTGATCATTGATTAATACTAGACCAAGTAGATTTTTTCCTTCGGCAATTGCTACTACTGATTGTCCCATTTGAGAAGCTTTGTCGAAATCAATTTCTATATCAGAATTCAAATGAATACCTTGTAATTTTAGCCATTCTGGAGTTCCTACTCTAATTGTATTTTCTATGCCCTCTAATTCACCAGCCAAGCCGGAACCTGGAGTTGTTCTAACAGCAATTTCATTCAATAATGGTAACTTATATCTCTGTGATTCTTGTAAAATTGCATGTGCAAGAGGATGGCGGCTACTTTGTTCTAAGCTTGCTGCTAATTGAAGCATTCGACCACGATCACCTGGTGCTAATACATCTACAACGAGTGGTCGACCAATAGTAAGAGTTCCTGTTTTGTCGAAAACAATTTGCTTTAATGAAGCGGCTTTTTCAATTACATCACCTCCCCGAAATAGCCAGCCACGACGAGCGGCCTGTCCAGAGGCAACTGTGATAACTGTCGGAGTCGCTAAGCCTAGTGCGCATGGACAGGCGACTACTAATACAGCAATGGCAAGTTGTATCGCTAAGCCTAATGAAGTTTGTGCATTTCCACCAAGTGGTGAATGCAAGCCATGAGCATGACTATGCAACAGTCCTTGTCCAGAAGCATTTAAAACTTGAGGCCAGATACGTGTACCTATTTGCCACCAAAAGAAAAAGGTTGCAATTGAAAGTGTTACTACTCCATAACAGAATTTCCCTGCTACTTGATCTGCAAGACCTTGAATGGGTGCCTTTCTTGCTTGTGCCTGTTCAACTAAGCCAATTATCCTGGCCAATACAGTTTCAGCACCAACTCGTTGTATTTTGAGGATCAGATTTGCTTCAAGATTGAGACTTCCTGAAGCAAGTTCTGTGCCAGGTGATGCTTCTAACGGTAATGGTTCTCCAGTAAGACTAGAAATGTCTACTGCAGATTGACCCTCAATTACAATTCCGTCTACTGGTATTCGATCTCCAGCAAGTAGTTGGATTTTTTCATCAGGCTTTAATGCCCCAACTCTTACTTCTCGAATCTCACCATTATTTAAAAGAAGTCTTGCAGTGTCTGGTTGTAATTCAGCTAATTGCTTAATAGCTAATCCTGTTCGAAATCGTGCTCGTTCTTCTAGAAATCTTCCTAATAAAACAAAGCCTAATAGCATTACAGGCTCATTGAAAAAACATGGCCAGCCAACTGATGGCCATATCAAAGCAACCAGACTGGCTAAGTAGGCACTAGTTACACCTAGGGCAACAAGAGTGTCCATACTTGGCGTTAAGGCTATTGCTGCTTTTGCTCCGCTTTTTAATATTGATAGCCCTGGGCCGAGTAAGGCAAAAGTTGCAAGGCAGGCATGAAATCCTAATGATCCAAGGATGGGCAAAGATATCCTTCCTCCTTCTGCTAAATGACCAAGTACTGAGAGCAACAGCAAAATCAATGAAATCATTAGATCGCGCCATTGCTGCCACCATTCCTTAGTGGCATTTAATTCCTTGGTTGATGACTGACTTAAAGGATTTGTTGGCCTCACCGTTGCAGAGAAGCCACGGTCTTCAAGTGCTTTGAGAATGGGCTCAAAGGATTGCTCAGTATTGGCCAGATCTATCCAGGCAGTTCGAGAGACAAGATTGACACTGGCATTTAAGACATTTGGTTGTTCGAGTAAGGTCCGCTCAACAGAGCGCACACATCCGCCACATTTCATCCCCATTACATCAAGTAATAGGGATTTCTGACCAGAGTTAGGGTCTCGATTACTCACGGTTCAGTGAGAGGTGTACACACGCTAATGAAAAAAACCTGATCACATGAACTTGCAACGGGAAAAGTTCAATTGCGATTGGCTTAAGCAATAATCTCAAATTGAGGCAGGATGGTTGTTAACTTAGTTTCTTTTAATCAGTCGTGCCCCTCAGTCAAAAAAAGGACAATTTCATTGATAAGGCCTTCACGGTCATGGCCGAGTTGATCGTGAAGGTAATCCCTGTTGATGAAAAGGAGAAAAAAGCGTATCTCTATTACAGGGAGGGACTTAACGCTCAAGACAGTGGAGATTATTCTGAGGCTCTGCAGTGTTAT
Organism: uncultured Prochlorococcus sp.; assembly: GCA_902563335.1. GTDB lineage: Bacteria > Cyanobacteriota > Cyanobacteriia > PCC-6307 > Cyanobiaceae > CACEWU01. The sequence continues at coordinate 7,056 of CACEWU010000019.1, forward strand.
GAGGAAAGCTTGACACTTGAGATGAATTCAGTGGATAGAGGGGAGACCCTAAAGAATATGGCAATTATTTATATGAGCAATGGTGAGGAAGATCGAGCGCTGGAAACATATGAAAAAGCCTTAAAAGAGAACCCGAAACAGCCATCTTGCTTAAAAAATATGGGACTTATATATGAGAAACGGGGTCGGTTGGCTGAAGAAGAAGGCGATCGAGATGAAGCTGATTTGTGGCTTGATCGTGCAACAGAAGTCTGGACAAAAGCAGTACGGCTATACCCTGGAGGCTACTTGGATATTGAGAATTGGCTTAAAACAAGCGGGAGAAGTAATATTGATGTTTATTTTTAATAGAAATAGCTAGAAAGTAGCGTCTTTAGGATCTGTTTTAAGGGCAAGTATTATTGCTTCAGAAATATTGGAAGCTTCTAATACTTCGAGCGTAATTATGTTTTTTAATTCTTTGATATCTCCTCCTTGAGGGATAATTGCTCTTTGGAACCCCAAACGGAGTGCTTCTTGTAGTCTTTGGGTTAATTGACCGACTGGTCGCAATTGCCCGCCAAGACCAAGCTCACCAATCAGCACCGTACCTTTAGGTATGGTTATATTTCTATAACTTGATACAATTGCAGCTGCTATTCCTAGGTCTGCTGCTGGTTCTTCTACTTCTAATCCACCTGCAACTGCTAAATAACAATCATACCGAGATAAGGTTAAATTCAAATGTTTTTCCAATACTGCAAGAATTTGGTGCAATCTATTTGTTTCGACACCAGTAGTAGTTCTTCTAGGACTTGCATAAGTAGTTGAGCTAACAAGAGCTTGTAGATCAACAAGTAGAGATCTAGTCCCTTCATAAGCCACAATCGTTGATACTCCTGAGGCAGCTTCGTCACTTAGAAATAATTCGCTTGGGTTTTTGACTTCTACAAGACCTTCTCCGCGCATTTCAAAAACCCCAAGCTCTTGAGTGGCCCCGTAACGGTTTTTTACAGCTCTTAATAATCTATGACTGGCGAAACGATCACCCTCAAAAGTTAGAACAGCATCGACAAGATGTTCCAATACCTTAGGTCCGGCCAGTACACCTTCTTTGGTCACATGTCCAACAAGAATTAATGCTATTTCTTCTTGTTTAGCTAGCATTTGTAATGCATTTGAGCATTCTCGAACCTGTGAAACGGAGCCAGGAGCACTCGAAAGATTGTTATCATGTAAAGCTTGAATGCTGTCGATAATTGCTACTGACGGTTTAAGGGCTTTTAGTTCTTCCAGAACATTATCTAAATCAGTTTCTGCGAGAAGTTGAAGGGAAGATTCATTGCTTGCAAGTCGCATCCAGCGAAGACGGACTTGTTGAGTTGATTCTTCGGCACTCACATAAAGCACTGAATTGGAATGAGCCATTTCATTGGCACTTTTTAACAAAAGGGTGCTTTTGCCTATACCTGGATCGCCTCCAATTAACACAAGAGATCCTGGCACTAGACCTCCTCCTAACACTCGGTCGAATTCTCCAAAGCCACTATTGATTCGCTTGACTGGTAATTCTTTAAGTGAGCAGATTGGTTCTGAGCGATGAGGTGCTTGTTTTGAAGAGAGTGTGGGAGCCTGAAAATTTCTTCTCCTATTTAAAGTATGTACGCTTTGTTCAATGATTGAATTCCAATCTCCACAACTGGAACACTTTCCAAAGTACTGCTGTGTTTGGGCTCCGCAGCTTTGACATATGAAAAATGAGGAGTTGCGAGCCACGTACTTGTGTAAAGAAAGTTGGATTTGGTTGAATAAAGATGTCCTTTTTGGTGCTTTGAGGGGCTTATCTAAGATTGAGGTCTTATAGCTGCCGAAGCCAACGTAGACATGACGGCCATTAGTACAGCTAAAGAAACGATTCTCCTCGCTGATGACGAGGCCAGCATTCGGAGAATTCTTGAGACTCGTCTCTCAATGATCGGTTACCAGGTGGTAACGGCTTGTGACGGAAATGAGGCTCTTAAGTTATTTAGGACCTGTGAGCCTGACTTAGTAGTTTTGGACATCATGATGCCAAAGCTAGATGGGTATGGTGTCATTCAAGAATTAAGAAAGGAATCTGACGTTCCCATTGTGATGTTGACAGCAATGGCTGATGTGGCGGACAGAATTACAGGGCTTGAGCTTGGTGCAGATGATTATGTAGTTAAGCCTTTTAGTCCAAAGGAGCTAGAAGCGCGAATTCGTTGCGTATTGAGAAGAGTTGAGAAAGAGCACATTGCTGGTATACCCAACTCCGGTGTTATTCAGGTAACAAATTTGCGCATTGACACTAATAAAAGGCAGGTGTTTAGAGCAGATGAACGAATACGTCTTACAGGAATGGAATTCAGTTTGCTTGAACTTTTAGTTAGTCGATCAGGGGAGCCATTTAGTCGAGGTGAAATACTGAAAGAGGTCTGGGGATATACCCCTGAACGTCATGTGGATACCCGTGTGGTGGATGTTCATATTTCTCGTCTTCGTTCCAAACTCGAAGATGATCCAGCAAATCCTGAGCTAATCCTCACTGCCAGGGGAACTGGCTATCTATTCCAACGCATAGTTGATGCCATTGCCTCCGAATGATTCTGATCACGCCTCGGGCTATAGCTTGAGGAGTAAGAGCAACCGCCCTAGAGCTATAAGGCGCTTGGTTATTTGGTATCGCCGTAACGCGGCGGTAACAAGTCTTGTTGATACTGCCACTAATTCTGCTTCTGCTGCTGGAAGCGTTGCAGGGACAGTGGTTTCTAGTGCTGGTTATATGGCAGGTAGTGTTTTACAGCCTTTAGTATTTGATCCTTTACGTCGACTGCAAGGTAGTGAGGGTGGTGGCAGTGAAGAAGCTGTTATTCAAGATCAGGAGCGTCTTTGGGTAGCTGTTGATGGTATGGGAGGAGATTTTGCTCCTGGTCCAATTCTTGATGGGTGTTTACAGGCTGTACAGAGGCTTCCTTTACGAATCAAGTTTGTTGGTGAGACTGAACGGGTGCATGAAGCTGCAAAAGAGATGGGTATCGATGAATTACTTAGCCAAGCAATTCTTTCGGGTCATCTAGAGCTGGTGAGTAGTGGGCCTTCGATAGGTATGGATGAGGAAGCCACTGTTGTAAGAAAAAAAAAGGATGCAAGTATCAATTTGGCAATGGACTTAGTTAAAAAGGGTCAAGCTCTAGCGGTTTATTCAGCAGGAAATTCAGGCGCAATGATGGCTTCCGCTATTTTTCGGCTTGGTCGTCTGCCAGGAATTGATCGACCAGCTATTGGGGCTTTATTTCCAACAAAGGATCCTGCTCAACCAGTTTTAGTTCTTGACGTTGGTGCAAATATGGATTGCAAACCAACTTATTTACATCAATTTGCATTATTGGGTAATATTTACTCTAGGGATGTTTTGCAGACTAATCAGCCAAGAATAGGTCTATTAAATATTGGAGAAGAAGCTTGTAAGGGGAATGAAGTATCTCTTCGAACCTTTGAGTTGCTAGATAATGAGAATAGATTTAATTTTGTTGGTAACTGTGAAGGCAGAGATGTCCTTTCTGGTTCTTTTGATGTAGTCGTTTGTGATGGATTTACCGGAAATGTTTTATTGAAATTTCTCGAATCTGTAGGTGGTGTTTTGTTAGATGTTCTTAGAGCTGAACTTCCGAGAGGCAGACGAGGAAAAGTTGGATCTGCATTTCTTCGTAGCAATTTAAAACGTATAAAAAAACGTCTTGACCATGCAGAACATGGGGGAGCACTTTTGCTGGGAGTTAATGGGATTTGTGTAATTGGTCATGGAAGTAGCAAGGCACTTTCAGTTGTTAGTGCGTTGCGCCTAGCGCATTCAGCAGCTAGTCATGGTGTTATGGATGATTTAGCTCAGCTGCAAAATAAGCCTGCTTTACCAGCGTGAAGTCGTAATTGCTAAGGATTGTGATTGACTTATCGGATTAAGTATCTTTTTCGCTTTGGCTGAAACGCTCAAAACGATTTTTGGAGTTTCTTTGGTTGGTAGTGGCAGTGCTACTCCGATCCAACGTCTTACTAATGATGAACTGGGTCTCAGAGTCGATACAAATGACTCATGGATTAGGTCTCGTACAGGCATTAGGACCCGTCACGTGAGTGGGCCCAATGAAACTCTTTCTGATTTAAGTCATAAGGCAGGTAGAGCCGCTTTAAAAATGGCAGGCTGGGATCCAAAGAGTGTTGATTTAATTATTTTAGCTACTTCTACTCCTGATGATCTTTTCGGATCAGCTCCTAAAGTCCAGGCCAAGTTAGGGGCAGAGAATGCAGTTGCTTTTGACTTAACAGCAGCTTGTAGTGGATTTCTCTTTGCATTAGTTACTGCAGCACAATTTCTGCGTGGTGGTTCTATGCAACGTGCTCTTGTTATTGGAGCTGATCAATTAACGAAGTGGGTGGACTGGGATGATCGAAGGAGTTGTGTACTTTTTGGGGATGGTGCTGGTGCGGTAGCTCTAGAAGCGAATAATTCCAGTGAGGATGGATTGATAGGTTTTTATATGAAATCTGATGGCGCCCGAGGCGATTGTTTGAATTTGCCACAAGTACAAAACCATTTACCTCTTGTCCCTGGGAAAACGCATCAGAGAGGTGGTTTCTCTTCGATACAGATGAATGGTCAAGAGGTCTATAAGTTTGCGGTTAGAGAGGTGCCTGCTCTCCTTGGGGAGCTGTTAGAAGCACATTGCATCAATCCTGAGTCCATCGATTGGCTTTTGTTGCATCAAGCCAATCAACGCATACTCGATGCAGTTGCAGATAGGTTTTCAATCCCAACTGAGAAAGTTCTCAGTAATCTTTTTGAATATGGCAATACTTCTGCAGCAACTATCCCTTTAATGTTGGATGAAGCAGTTCAAGATGGCAGAGTGCAATCTGGTCATTTAATTGCTAGTAGTGGCTTTGGCGCTGGCTTGAGTTGGGGGGCAGCACTTTTTCGCTGGCAAGGGCCCACTTAGGCTTGCCCTAGGACTATCTAGAGTGTTTTATGACGATCGCGTGGGTATTCCCAGGTCAAGGCTCACAGAAGCTTGGAATGGCTGACCAGGTACTGGCCTTACCTGGAGCCGTAGAACGCTTTGAATTTGCTTCTGATCTTCTAGGGCGAGATTTGTTAGAGATCTGTAGGGGGGGAGATATTGAAGAAAGTAAATTTCCCGACCTTAATGACACTAGGAATACTCAGCCTGCATTGTTTCTAGTGGAGTCATTGTTGGTAGATGATTTGAGAAGACAGGGGCGTAAAGCGTCATTGTTAGCTGGTCACAGCCTTGGTGAAATTGTTGCTTTATATGCAGCTGAGGTTTTTGATGTGCAGACAGCGTTGACTTTGCTTAAACGACGCTCCGAATTAATGGCGTCTGCAGGAGGTGGAGCGATGTCCGCCGTAATTGGGTTTGATAGGAAAGAGTTAGATGAACTTATAGAGATACATGAAGGAGTTGTTATTGCTAATGACAACAGTTCCTCTCAAGTAGTTTTGTCTGGTACTGCTGATGCTGTCAATGCTGTAACAAAGACCCTTAAATGTAAGCGAGCTATCCCTTTGCAAGTTTCAGGAGCATTTCATTCGCCATTTATGGAGGAGTCTGCAAAGGCTTTTGCGGCTGAGTTAGATGCGGTGAACTTTGTTGATGCGACTGTTCCTGTGATCAGTAATTCAGATCCAATCCCAACATCTGATGGAGCTTTACTGAAGGAAAGACTAAAGCAGCAAATGTCTACAGGGGTTCGTTGGCGCGAGACTATGGATGCAATGCTTAATTTAGGTGTTAACACTTTTGTAGAAATCGGGCCGGGTAACGTTTTAAGCGGCTTAGCGAGACGTTGTATGAAAAATGTGGTTACTAGCCAATTAGCAAGTGCTAGCGATTTAGGTTATTAAGTGTTTATTTAATTCTGCCATTTAATTTTTAAGAAAATAGAAATGACTTTTCCAAAGCCAAGTTTTGTGTACCGTCTTGTCAGTTATTTGATTGTTTTCCCATTGTTTCGTATTATTTTTAGAGGTCGAACTTCTGGAAAGAATAATACACCTTTACAAGGTCCTTTAGTTGTTGTATCTAATCATGGATCACATCTTGACCCGCCCCTGCTTGGACATGCATTGGGCAGGCCAGTGGCCTTTATGGCTAAGGCAGAATTGTTTTCTGTACCATTATTAGGAACTGTAATTCGTGCTTGTGGAGCTTATCCAGTTAATCGCGGTGCAAGTGATCGAGAGGCAATTCGAGTTGCAACTTCGAAGCTTCTAGATGGATGGGCTATTGGTGTTTTTCTTGATGGGACTCGCCAAGAAAATGGCAGAGTAAATAATCCTATGCCAGGTGCTGCTTTGTTAGCGGCGCGTAGCGGCGCTTCTTTATTGCCAGTTGCAATTATCAATACACATAGAGCACTTGGCCCGGGAAGATTTTGGCCAAGACTTGTTCCTATTCAATTAAGAATCGGTGAGATCATTCCTCCCCCAACTAGTCGCCGTAAGAATGACTTGCAATCTACAACTGCAGAACTTCAATTAAGAATTAATTCATTGCTGGATCAAGGTTTATTCTCTGAGTAGGGAAAATAACTTTCATGCTTTCATGTAAGGATTTCTGTAACTTTTGCTTAGTTACTAATTTTAGATCTTTCTCAGTAATTACCCAAGCAACTGCTCTAATTACATCTATTAGTTGTTTTTGTAAACTTTCCTTTTCGCAATTGGGTGAGCAACTGACTGAAACACTTGTAAGCTTTACTCCTCGACTCCCTGCTATTACTAGGCCCACAGCTATAGCTCTAGGTAAATGATCTTCACTTGTAATAAGGAGAGCATGATTAATTCCTTGAGATGAAAAATCATCAACTAGTGAAGTGAAGTTACCAAGAGTATCTTTGGCTCGATAATCCAGCTTTAAAAGGTTTAAGGATAAACCTGCATTAGTGGTAATCCAATTGGCATGTTCAGGATTACTTCCTCCACTAATAATTAGTGGAAGTTGTAAATCTTTGGCCATTTTAACTCCAACATGCTCTCGATCTACATCTCCGCCAAGTACTAGTATCACTTGCGGGGCTTTAGAATTTGTAATGGCCTTGAGATAAGGTTTGAGAGGTCCTTGTAAAAGTAACCAAACAAAAATTCCACCTGCCGTTAAAGTTAATTTATTGAAGCCTTTCATTAAAGATTTTTAACGGGAGAAGTTGGATAAATTGGTAGAACATCTTTCCAAGAACTTTCTTTATATATTTTGTGAGCAGAGATAGAAACTTCTAATAGTTTTTCTACATCTACACCAACATTGTCATTGGCATATAAAACTGGTGATACTTCCAATTCTGAAGGTAGAAGAAAGGGAGGTTTTAATTCTAAAATTGAACTCAAAGTTGAAGATTGTTTTTTTATTTGGAATGAGTATTGTCCAGCGACTCTTCCTCTTCTGTAAAGATCTTGCATGATCCAAAATGGATGTTTACTTTCTTCAACTGTTAGCTCAGATACAAGGCGATGAGCCATTAAGGCAAAGCTGCTTACTCCATCCAAAGGACAATCGATTTGTTGAGCTAATGTCCTAGCCATAACAATTGTTAGACGCGTCCCAGTGAAGCTTCCTGGACCAGTGGCTACTGCGATTCGAGAGAGTTTTGACCATTGTGATGCGGGGAGCACTTCTTCGACGCAACTAAGAAGGCAATTGGAAAGATTGCGCCCAAGAGGAAAGGTTGCGCTGCGGATTGTGTGCTTTGGATTTGTTAAATCTGTACTTGCTACACCAAGCGTTTTAGACGAGCTGTGCAATGCAAGTAGATGCTTAGGTTCATTCAATTGATGCTTAGCCTCATCCAAAATCATGGGGGGAGCTGTTCTCCTGGACGCAATTTGAGCCAGCGACCATGATCTTTTTTAAAACTATTGCAAGCTCGGACATCCCATTCCACTCCAGTTTGGCCTCCCTCCAAATCAAGCACACTGATATGAATGCGGGGATCACTAGGCTCTATATCAGGAGCATTATTGAGATGATTCGCACCGTGCTGCCGTTCAACTGCGTGATATGTCTTGCACCGGTCGACCCAGTGGCAATTAACACATATGCACATGTCCTCTACCTCTGATGATGGTTCTATTCTGAAGTGTGATACGAAGCTGCTTGCAAAGGCTGTTTGGGAAAAATTGCATGCTGTTCAATGGCCCTTCCTAGCTAATCAATTACCAGCTGGTTCTGCTTTGGTTGGAGGTGCAATTAGAGATGTTTTCCTTGAGAAATTTGGTGATAGGCACGATTTGGATTTTGTTGTTCCCGCTAAGGCGATAGAACTCACTAGGAGTTTCGCTAAGGATCTAGGGGGAACCTGCATAGTCCTTGATGAGGAACGGGATATGGCTCGCTTAGCTTTAGGAGGGTGGACTGTTGACTTCGCTTGTCAAGTTGGTAACAGCTTGGAGGCTGATCTATTAAGGCGTGATTACAGAGTCAATGCCATTGCGTTGACCTTTGACTCAGATTTAAAGATTCTTGATCCAACGGGAGGACTAAATGATCTAAAAAAAAAACAGCTGGTTGCAATTAGTGAGAAAAACCTAATTGATGATCCTTTGAGGCTGTTGCGGGGGTTGAGGCTGCTGGCCGAAATTGGTTTTTTGCTCGAGGCAAAAACAAGAACTTTGATAAAAAAACATTGCAATCTCTTAACTAAAGTTGCACCTGAACGAATTCAAAATGAAATCCAGAAATTAGTTGTAGCCCCATGGGCTGATGAAGTTATTCCGGTGTTACAAGGGATTGGTTTATTAGCTCCTTGGGAGGACTCTGATACAGAAGGAAATCAAATCTTGCAAGATCGGTATCAGCCCATTGCTTTGAATTCTAAGGAGTTATCTAAAGCACTCCAATTGGTTCGTCTAACACATTTGTTAAGCGATGCTGGATTGGAATTCTTACGCTTTAGCCGGAGCGAATGCCAACGTTGCAAAGCGCTTCGTAAATGGCAAAAGCGTAATGATGGCAAGGCTTTTCTTCATCTATCAGAGAGTGAACGCCTGCAGCTACATCAGGATTTAGAGGATGATCTTCCAGCATTAATTTTAGGACTTGCTTTTGATGATCAAGTCACTTGGATTAAACGTTGGAGAGATATCAGTGACCCTCTATTTCACCCTTGTGCACCTTTAGATGGAAATATACTTAAGGAAGTTATTGGAGTTCCTCCTGGCCCTGCCTTGGGTGACCTTTTACGCTATCTATGCCATGAGCGAGCCTTCGATCGATTGAGAAATGCAGATGAAGTCTTGCAAGCCGCTCGGGATTGGTGGCAGCAAAAGGAGACCTTGCTGTGATTAACTGCTCAAGCACTTAATACATCGATCAGACTGATCGCAACCTTTTTCTATCTCCCTTCTTTTTCATGAGCGTTCGCCTTTACATCGGCAACTTGCCGCAAACTTTTGAGAGCAAGGAGCTTGAAGCTCTACTGGGAAGCATCGGAGCAGGAATTCGCTTTAAGGCAGTATTTGATAGAGATACTGGGGCTTGTCGGGGATTTGGCTTTGCCAATGTTGAAGACGAGAAAGTCGCAGATGCTTTGATAGAGAAGCTCAATGGGCATGACTTCAATGGAAATAGTTTGAGGGTTGAGCGTTCTGAACGTCGTGATTCGAATAATGGTGGAGGACGGCGTGGGGGATCTTCTTCAAACTCCAATTCTCAAGGCAGTAGTCGGAAGGAAGTAAAGAAAGTTGTACATAGTGATGCTCCTAATGAGGCAGCTCCAGATCCTCGCTGGGCAGGAGAATTGTCTAAGTTGAAAGAATTACTTGCCAATCAAAAGACTGCTGTTTGATGAGTATTGTCAATTAATTGCTAGAAATAATTCGCTTTAGCTATTTTTTATTTAGTGCGTTTGAGCTATAAGGAATGAAATTGGCAGTTCTATCAGCTTGACCCACTTGCTGACATATGCACGATTGTTAAAAACATCGTAATCAATACGTTCAATAGCGTCCAAAATTCCTCTGTAAAGTCTTAGGGATGTCCAGACAGGCCATCTGGCATCTGCAGATAACCATCTCACTCCTGCTTCTGAGCGTGCGAACCATTCTCTTGCACGACTTAATTGGAATGACATTAATTCTCTCCATTGGCTATTGAGTTTTCCATTCATTAGATCTGATTCTGAATAGCCAAATCTTGCTAAATCCTCTTGTGGTAGATAGATACGTCCTCTCCCTCTGTCTTCTCCCACATCTCTGAGGATATTTGTCAATTGATTTGCAATCCCTAGAGCGATTGCGGCTTCTGATGGATTCGGAGGGGAGCTCCATGGAGCTGTTGTGTATGCAGGATCTATACCCATAACCCCTTGGGTCATTAGCCCAACAGTTCCTGCAACTCGGTAGCAATAAAGTTCAAGGTCCTTAAAAGTTTCATAACGATGTTGAGTGAGATCCATTCTTTGTCCTTCAATCATGTCTAGATATGGCTGAATTGATTGTGGAAAGTGCTCGATAGTGTCAGCCATCACTGCATCTAGATCATCTTTGATTTGTCCGGCAAATATTGATTTGGTACGTTCTTCCCATTGGTCTAGACGATCTGAAAGTTCGCTTATAGATCTGCTTTGAGCTTCAGGGCTATCCATTAGCTCATCAGTGCGTCTACACCAGACATAAATTGCCCAAATTGCTCTTCTTTTAACAGGAGGGAGGAGCATTGTGCCTAGATAAAAAGTCTTTGCCCATTGAGCAGTTTCCTTACGGCAAGTCTCATAGGCATTTTCAAGACTTATGCAAGTCTTGGTATTCGCGATTGACGAATTTGGCAATCCAAGCACCATTGTTCAGGCTGATATGACCTTGTTATTTGATCTCTCTTTGGACAAGTTCTCTTTCGAACGATCGATTGCCTGTGCACAAAGTTTACCGCTCAATACAGCGCCTTCCATGGAAGCCAGATATCGCTGCATTGTGTAATCTCCCGTTAGGAAGAAATTTTTAATAGGGGTTTTTTGGTTGGGGCGGAGATTTTGACAACCAGGAACAGCCTTATATACAGATAGAGGTGTTTTGACAATTTTGTATTTTCTGAGATTTGCTTGACTTTCCCCGTCGAAGTGCATTGGGAAAAGCTTCTTTAACTCTTGCATAGTTGCCTCTAGGATTTCATTATCACTTTTCCCGATCCAATCTTTAGCAGGTGCAAAGACAAGCTCTAACATTGATTTATCAGGATCTTGATACTCTTTACAAGTGATACTCATGTCAGCATAAACACTAAGTAGTTTAGACCTGCTAAACAATAGGTGGTCAATATCTGTTAATTTTCTGTCGAACCAAAGGTGAATATTAATAACAGGAACACCTTTAAGACCTTCAAGCTTTTGAAAAATTTCCATTCCTTTCCAAGCCTTTGGAACAAGCAGTTTGAATAAATCGACAGGTAATGCACTTACATAAGCATCTGCATAAATGTGTTGCATATCGATATTGCCTGAACCACCGACTTTGAATCTTCTAACACTACAGTCATCGTTTAAATCTATTTCTTTAAGGGGAGTATTGAGATGAACTTCTCCTCCTAAAGACTCAATATGTTTAACTATTGGGTCACATAGTCTTTCTGGAGGTGCTCCATCAAGGAATGCCATTTTAGATCCATTTTTTTCTTGAAGAAATCTATTAAGAGCTGTAAGTAAGACAGTTGAGGAAATTTCATCAGGGTTAATGAAATTCAATGCTTTACTCATAGCAATAAAGACCTCATCATTAACTCTATCTGGAATGTTATGAGCCTTTAGCCATTCACTCCAAGATTGGTTGTCGCACTCTTCTACATACTTTTGTCCACGCAACATTGCTGGGACAAGCCCTAATCCAAATGATATTTTTTCTTGCCAAGACAGCATGTCATTGTTATTTAAAATTGCAGCCACACCATTAAAAGGAGCTGGCAGATCAGGAAAATCAAAGCGGCTGTAAGTTCCAGGTTCGTTTGGTTGATTAAATATCATCGAATGGCTTTTCCATTGCAGCCTATCTTCGATATCCAGTTCTTTGAATAACTGCAGCATATTTGGGTATGCCCCGAAAAAAATATGCAATCCTGTTTCATACCAATCCCCATCTTTATCTTTCCAGGCGGCGACTTTGCCACCTAGCACATCCCGTGCTTCATAAACGATGGGGGTGTGACCAGCGTCTGCAAGGTATTTTGCGCATGAGAGGCCTGCTAGACCTGCTCCTGCGATGGCAATGCGCATGTTCTAGTTAAGGATGACATTCAACTTTAATGACGAACCTTCCCTAAGTTTCTTCCTAGTCTTATTTCGATCTGTTCTTTACCCTCTAGCAAAGGATTCATCACAGCCATGTCAGAGACAATATTGAAGTGCACCACTCGCCATATCAGACTGTTTACAGCTCGTGTCGAAAATAATGCTCTTGTTTCTGATCTAGATCATCTCACTCTCGATTTAGACCCTGATAATGAGTTTATTTGGCCTGAAGAGGCTATTGAAAAGGTTCAAAATCGTTTTCGTGAATTAGTAGAGGCAGAATCAGGTTCTGATTTGACTGACTACACTCTTCGACGAATTGGTTCTGATTTGGAAGGAAATATTCGTCTTCTATTGCAGAAGGGTGAAGTGAGCTATAACCCTGAATGTCGAGTTCTCAACTATTCCATGGGACTCCCTAGAACCCCAGAGTTGTTGTGACGCGCCCTCCATATGGTCGGGATTCCGGACGAAGACTTGCCGGCAGAGGTGCTCCCCCTGGCAGCCCTAGGGATGATCGTTCTTATATTCCAAGGAAACGGCCAGAACGAGGGCAGGAGCCTGGTTCAGGCTCTTCTGGTGGAGGAATGAGCCTGAACACTGGATCCATAGCTGTTCTTGCAGGCGTTCTGGTTGTTGGTGTTGGTATTGGAAGTGCTGTCACTAGTACCACGCAGGGTGGTCAAGGCAATATTGCTAGTCAGCAGCAGCTTGATATGGCGGTTCCCGATCCTGAGTTTTGTAGGCAATGGGGCGCTAGTGCATTCGTTATTGATGTTGAGATGTATACAACCCTTAATCCTTCAACGAGCTTTGTGACTCAACCTGCGCTGCAGCCTGGATGTGTTATTCGCAGAGAAAATTGGACAGTTTTACAGAAGCAGGGTGCAATTACAAATGAAGATGTACGGGAATGTAAGCAAAGAATGAATACCTTTGCGTATATAGGCTCTATAAGAGATAATCCAGTAGTGAGATGTGTTTATCAAGCTGATGTTAATGAGAATAAATTTATTACAAAAGGAGTCGCTGAAGATGCGGTAGGAGTTAATCAGGAAGCGATTCAATTCTAATAAATATTTATTTTTGTTGATTTAATGTTTGCCCCTGGGGATTATTTAGTGGGCTTTCTGTACTTGCAAAGATTGGTAAAATATTTTCACGAAATGCTTCTGCAGCTTTTGAGCAGTATCTTGATGGATGACTGATTAATTTGAGTTGTCGATGGACTTTTAGATCAGCAATATATGGTTTGTGAACAGTTCCAGAGGCTAATTCTCTTTCAATTGATACTACGGGTAGAAAAGCTGCTCCTAGACCAGATTGAACTGCATTTTTTATCGCTTCTAAAGAATTAAGCTCCATCTCAATTTTTAGGCGATGCACATCTAATCCAGAGCCAGATAAAAGTTTATCCAATACTTTTCTTGTCGTTGATTTTGAGTCGAGACTAATAAACCCCAATCTATATAAGTCTTCTTTAGTTAGTTCTTTGAGCTTTGCTAGTTGGTGTTTTATTGGCAGTACCAGAGCTAGTTCATCTGAGGTATAAGGAACAACTTGGAGTAGCTGGTTTAGTTCTGCAGGTAACTCTCCTCCAATGATTGCAAGGTCTATTTGACCATTGGCAACACTCCAGCCTGTTCTCCTTGTGCTATGCACTTCTAATTGCACACTCACATTCGGATATTTGTTGCGGAAAAGGCCAATCATTCGAGGCATTAAATAAGTCCCTGTTGTTTGACTTGCTCCTATTACCAAAGAACCACCTTTGAGATTTTCTAAATCCTCAATTGCACGACAAGCTTCTTGGCATTGGCTAAGAATCCTTTCGCAGTAATTCAATAAAACTTCTCCTGCTTCAGTGAGTTGTGCTTTTCGTCCACCTCTATCAAATATTGGAACTTCAAGTTGCTTTTCAAGATTTTGGATTTGAAGGCTAACGGCAGGTTGAGTGACATAAAGGCTTTCTGCTGCTTTCTTGAAGCTGCCTTCATGGACTATTGCGCTGAGGATACGCAGTTGATCAAGTGTGAAGGGCAGATCGGCCATAGGGCCTGCTCACCCGGCAGCAACAACATAAAAAACTTTAAGCGGGAACCCTCCATGGCCTCAGAATCTAATAAGTATCAATTGTTGTCTTTAGGTGGAAGAGTTTTCTCCTGGTGGCCTGCACCACAGCAGTGTTGTGATGTTTGTGCTCTTATTGCTGTTTGCAATCATTCACAGTGGAGGAGCTGCAATCCGTCCTCGGGCTGAATCGTTAATAGGTGCTCGGGCTTGGCGATTGATTTTTGCTTTGGCGAGCATTCCTTCTGCAGTGGTCTTAATTGCTTATTTCCTTAGTCATCGTTATGACGGTATTCGACTTTGGAACTTGCAGGGAGTGCCTGGAATGGTTCCTTTTGTGTGGATTTTGACTTGCATTAGTTTCTTTTTATATTCCTAGTCAGCAATGGCTGGGCATTCATGCAACCTCAGTTGCAGGAAGGCGGGCTGTGTATGGTTTGTACGACAACGATGGCATCCTTCGATACGTTTGTAGAGATCCAGAAGCTTGCTTAGCCTACGCAGAGCTATTCGATCTTGAATCCGTCGATTGTTCTTTAATGGCAATCCCTGAACCCAATTTTCTAGCCGTTAAAGGTCAGAAGAAGAGGCGTCGGGCAATGAGCAGCAATTAAAACCATCGCGGCAGATCTTGCCATGATCCATCGCCCAATTCAAAAGAGCTACTCGATTTTTTGATCCAGTCTTAGTAAACATATTGCTGACATGGTTGTCGACCGTTCTCTTGCTGATCGTCAAACGTTCAGCAATCTCTTGATTAGTCAGCCCATCAGCAACCAAGTCAATAATCTCCATCTCCCTCGAAGAGAGAGTCATTTGAGCTGAATTGAGGTCTTCGCCTGTGGCCATGCCCTCCCCAACCCTTACGTACCTTTCATAATATGCAGACTAAAGGCCCATTGATACCCCATAGTAAGTAGCCGACGAGTAAAGGGATTTGATTTCAAGTCTCCAAAGCTCCCTCAAATCAGGTGGAGTAACAGTCACTGCAGAGATCATGCCTCCTCGAGGCGCTGATCCTTCCAAAGCAATTGCCTTGGCTCAAAAACTTAAAGGTCGCGTTAATGCGATAAACGTTACAGATGGTAGCCGCGCAGTAATGCGCATGAGCAGTACCGCAGTTTGCAAGTTGCTTATCGATAATGGCCTTGAACCAGTACTACAAGTCGCATGTAGAGATCGAAACAGAATTGGAATTCAAGCTGATCTTTTGGGTGCACATGCTCTTGGTATTAGAAATATTCTCTGTCTTACCGGTGATCCTGTG